>NZ_JAQGLS010000202.1 GCF_028292805.1 Ramlibacter sp.
ACATCGAATATAACGCCATCAACCTGGCGCTGGACGCGGCCTGGCGCTTCGAAGGCATGCCGCACGCCTTCCACCTCGACTGGGTCCGGGTGGCGGCCGAGGAGGCCCACCACTTCAGCCTGCTGGCCGCCCAGCTGCAAGACCTGGGCTGGCAGTACGGCGACTTCCAGGCCCACGACGGCCTGTGGATGATGTGCCAGAAAACGTCCGTCGACATCGTCGCCCGCATGGCCCTGGTGCCGCGCACGCTGGAGGCGCGCGGCCTGGATGCCACGCCGCAGATCCAGCACAAGCTGCGCCAGGTGGGCAGCCCGGACACGCTGCGCTCGGTCGCCATCCTCGAGGTGATCCTGCGCGACGAGGTCGGCCACGTGGCGATCGGCAACCACTGGTACCGCTGGCTGTGCGAGCGCGACGGGCTGGACCCGCTGGCGCACTACGACGTGCTGGTGGAGCGCTTCCTGGCGCCGCGGCTGCACCCGCCGTTCAACGACGAGGCGCGCCGGCTGGCCGGCTTCAGCGAGGAGGAGTTGCGACGGCTGCGCAGCCAGGGTCCGGCTTGACGTCGTCCGTCAGGGTGCGCAGGATGTCGGCGTACCAGGCGGAATTGAGGCCGAGCGACTCGTCGACGCCCTCCTCGCGCGTGCGCATGTCCATCCGCGCCGCGTGGATGCCCAGTAGTTTCCAGGGCAGCCGCGGGTCGCCCGCGGGGTCGTGCATGACAACCGGCGCGCCGCTGGTGCCGCGGTGGGTGCGGGCGTCGGTCAGGAAGTAGCCCTGCTCCTGGAAGCGCACGCCGAAGGCCGAGGCGACTGCCGCCTGCCGCGCCACCGGCAGGTTGTGCACGGTGTCGTAGAAGCCCAGCGGAAAGCCCACCACCAGCAGCGGATGGCCGATCCCGATCTCCTCCAGCGGCCCTTGCAGATGCTCCAGCGTGAAGGCGCGCAGTTCCACCGGCTTGGGCAAGGCGGCCCGATCGAGTTCGATCGCGGCCACGTCGATGTCGCCGCCCGAGTCCTGGCCCTGGCGCCAGCGGCTCTTGCCCTGGCTGTACAGCGGCACCGACACCTTGGCCGCGCGCGTCAGGTCGACGGTGTCGGTGTGCAGCGGGATCTCGATGCGGTCCGGGTGGTGGCCCGAGGGAGCGTCGACCAGCACGTGGCGGCTGGTCACGAAGAACAGGCGCTCGCCGCGCTCGAACAAAAAGCCGCTGGCGGCCGTCAGCAGGCGGCTGCCGCTGAAGGTGCTCACGCGGGCGCAGGCAAGCAGCAAAGGTTCGATCACGGCCATCGCCGCATCTTCGCATGCCGGCGCGGCGTCGGGGGCGACCCGGGCGCCGTCGCTGGCAGCTCGGGCTTCTAGTGGACGCCGGCCTGCACCGCGGCGCTGCGCGGCAGGCGGGCGGTGAAGACGGTCCCTTCGGCCTCGTCCGACCGTACCGCGATGCTGCCGCCGTGCAGCACGGCGATTTCGCGGGCCACGAACAGGCCAAGCCCGAGGCTGGTGCGGTTCACGTCGCGGCCATCGCTTTCTTCCGCCGACAGCTGGACCAGCGGCTGGAAGATGCTTTCCCAGGATTCCTGCGGAATGGCCGGCCCGCGGTTGCGCACCTGTACCGTCACGCTGTCCGCGTCGCCTTCGACGTGAAGCGTCACCGGCTGGCCTTCCGCGCCGTGCTGGCCGGCGTTGACCAGCAGGTTGGTGAACAGCTGGTGCAGCCGCACGCTGTCGAAGGTGCCCACCAGGTCGCCCTGGATGGCGGTCTCGAAGCGGGTGCGCGGGTGGGTGGCGCTGGCATCCTCCACCGCCGCGCGCGCCACGGCGCCGACGTCGATCGTCGCCGGCGCCATCGGCATGCCGTTGCCAAGCTGGGTGCGGGTGTAGCCGATCAGGTCTTCAACCATGCCGGCCATCAGCCGCGAGCCGCGCCGCACCCGGGCCCCGATCTGGGCGGTGTCGGCCGCCGACGGCTCGCGCCCCAGCAGTTCGCCGGCCAGCGACAGCGTGGACAGCGGTGCGCGCAGGTCGTGCCCAAGGATGGCCAGGAACAGCTCGCGCACCTGGTCGGCCCGGGCCGACCAGGTCAAGATGGACTCGGCCAGCGCCTGGTCGATCGCCTCGTTGAAGCGGATCACCTCGCGCATGGTGTCGGCATTGATCTCCCCCACCAGCGGCAGCCACAGCCGCAGCACCGTCGCGCGCAGCGCCCGGAACTCGGCGCTCAGCTGCAGCAGCGAGAAATTGCTGGCGTGCCGCAGCTTGCCGTGCACGGAGGCCGCGCTGCGCGCGGCGTCGCCCAGCGCGTGGCCGCGCGACTTGTCGTAGCGCTCCTGTTCGTTCTGCGACTCGTCGATGTCGATCGCGATGGAGCGCAGCATGCCTTCGGCGTGGTCACTCAGCTGCGACACCGACATCGCGCCCGGGTCCAGGGTGCGGGCGAACGCGACCCACTCGGTGAGGATCTGCTCCATGTGGCCGTCGATGAACTGGCGCAGCCGCACACGCGGCTGCGGCGTGGCCGGAGCGCGGGGCCGGCGGGCGACGATCGAGAAGACGGAGTGAAGACTGGGTTTCATGCGCACCTCTGCGAACGGGTGCGAGGGCCAGACCCCGTGCTGCAGGCAGCCGGCCGGCTCAGCACGAGGAAGCCGGTTCGGGAAAGCGACCCAGTATACGGCCGGGCCCCCCGGCAGCCGAGCCTTTACCCCGGCGACGCATCGGGCCTGCGAGTACACTGCCTGCAAGCCGCCTGGCTCGATGCAGTTCCACCAGACTCCTCCAGAGGGTGCACATCCGAAGGCTCGTTATCTCCCCCCGCGTGAATTGACAGGAGCGTCCAATGGCCGCAAAACCCAACTACGGTTTCGAGAAGCGCCAGCGCGAGCTGGAAAAAAAGCGCAAGAAGGCCGACAAGGCAGAGCAAAAGCGCACCACGCCTTCTTCGCCCCAGCCGCCCGAAGCCGGGATGGAGCAGAACAAGGGCGCCTGAGGCCGCCCCGGCGGGGCAGCAGCCCAGGCCCTTAGCAACCGGCGTCGGTCGAGAGCGCGTCGCGCGTGCGGAACGGCTCGCGCACCGTGCCATCGCGCCCCGCCACCGCCTCGATGTGCAGCCGCTGGCCGGTGGAGGCCACGGCCCCGAACATGGAGGCGAAGGCACAGTCCGCGGCATCGCGCCCGGACGTCAGGCGCACGAACCCCATCGGGATCGCTGTGCCAGACGGATCGAACATGTACCACCTGCTCCCAAGGTAGCACTCCACGTAGGCGTGGAAGTCGGGCGGGCCCAGGATCGGATCGGCACCGAAATCCAGCCCCGTCGTGAAGCGCGCCGGGATGTTCACCGCGCGACACAGCGCGATCATCAGGTGGGCGAAGTCGCGGCACACCCCCTGGCGCTGCTGCAGCGTCTGCGCGGCGCTGGTGGTGCCGCAGGAACTGCCCGACACGAAGGCCACCTGGTTCTGCACCCAGTCGCAGATCGCCTGCGCCCGGCTGTAGCCCTGCCACATCCCGCCGAACTGCTGCATCGCGAACCCGTTCAGGATGTCCGATTCGCAATAGCGGCTCGGGTACAGGAACGGCAGCACGTTGCCCGGCAGGTTGGCGATCCAGGTCTCCGGCACGCTGGCCGCGCTGTCCACGTGGTGGGTGACGTCCAGCGTCGCCTGGTAGCGCAGCGTCAGCGGGCCGGGCGCGGCGCGCAGGCGCAGGAAGCGCCCGCTGGTGGCCGCGTCCGTGAACTCCTGCAGCGGCACCGGCTGGCTGATCCCCAGACTTTCCTCGACGATGTGCTGCTGTCGCGTGCGGGCGGCCTGCACGTTGAAGATGAAGTCGGCGTTGGGCTCGTTCACCTGGTAGTTCAATTCGACTTCGTAGCGAAGCCGCACGGGAAAGGCGCTGGTCATGGCAGGCAACTCGATGCTGGCCGGGACCTGGGTCACGCCGCGGCGGCGTGCCGGCGCGGCGCCATGCCGATCCACTGCATGCCTTCGGCCAGGGCGTATTCGGCGGCATCCAGACGGTCGCGAAACAGACGCGTCAGGCGGACCACGCGGTCGGTGGTGGCGCTGCCCGAGCCCGAGCGGATCGAGACCGAGCAGGCGAACCAGCCGTTGTCGACGGCGCGGGTGAGCGGGGAGATGAGGTACTTCCCCACCGTGAGGTTCAATTCGTTTGTGTTGTTCATCTTGTCTCGTTTTATAACGCAAACGCCGGGCCGCCCACGTCAGTGCAGGCGGTACCCGGCGTCGGACGACAGCGCGTCTGTGCGCGCGTCGCGGAAAAAAATCAGCGCGGTCGGTAGGCAGGCCGCGGCGTCATCGGCCGGCGGTCCGGCAGGTGGCGGAACATGATCCGGCCCTTGTTCAGGTCGTACGGGGACAGCTCCAGCGTGACGTCGTCACCTGCGATGATGCGGATACGGTTCTTGCGCATCTTGCCGCCGCTGTAGGCGACGAGTTCGTGGCCGTTGTCCAGTACCACGCGGTAGCGTGAGTCGGGCAGCACTTCGGCCACCTTGCCGCGCATCTCGATGAGTTCTTCTTTAGCCAAGGCGATCCTTTCATGGGGCCCACCACCGGCGTCGCGGCGCGGACGGGCCATCTGTTGCCATGGTCGGAGAACCTGGCAAGGGAGTGTCGAAAAAAAACAAGCAGGCCCGGCTTCGCGGGGCCGGGGCATGCAGCCTGTCAGGGCGGCCCCGCGCGGAGGGCCAAGGTCTGCGTATGGAGGCCCGCTCGCGCAGGCAGCCCGGTATTGTAACCGCAGCGGCGCTTCCCTGCGCGCCGGCGGCGCGCGACCTGCCGCCGGGCGGGACATCGTCCGCGGCCGAGCCTTCAGTCGGCCTTGATGCCGACCGCCCGGATGATGCGCAGGTTGCTCTCCGATTCGGCCGCGATCTGGCGGCCGAACGCCTGCGCCGTGCCGCCGGTGGGAACGTTGTCGGTGGCCACCAGCCGATTTCGGATCTCCGGCGCCTGCAACGCCGCGTTGATCGCGGCGTTGAGCCGCTCCAGCACCGGCGCCGGCAAGCCGCCCGGCGCGAACACGCCGAACTGCGAAGACAGGTTGGCGCCGGGATAACCCAGTTCGGCCAGGGTCGGCACGTTCGGCAGCGACTCCAGCCGCCTGGGCGCGCCCACCGCCAGCGGCCGCAGCCGCCCGGTGCGCACGTGCTCGACCAGGGTCGGCCCGGCGTTGGTGGACAGGATCTCGAACTGGCCGCTCAAGGCGTCGGTCAGCTGCTGGCCGCCGCCCTTGTACGGCACGTGGACCATCTCCACTTTCGCCGCCGCCTGCAGCTGCTCCAGCATCACGTGGCCCAGCGAGGCCGGGCCCGAGGTGGCCCAGCGCACCGAGCCGGGCTTGTCCTTCGCCGCGGCCAGCAGCTCACGGAAGTCGCGAGCGGCGCTGGCGGGCGTCGCCAGCAGCAACACCGGCGAGTACATCACGCTGGCCACCGCGGTCAGGTCGCGCGCCGGGTCGTACGGCACCTTGCCCAGGTGCGGGCTCAGCACCAGCGGGCTGATGGCGGAAAAGCCCAGCACGTGGCCGTCGGGCGCCGCCTTGGCCACGGCGTCGACGCCGATGGTGCCGCTGGCGCCGGCCCTGTTCTCGACGACGAAGGACTGGCCCAGCTGGGCGGACAGCCGCTCGCCCAGCGCGCGGGCGATGGCGTCGGCCACGCCGCCGGCCGGGTACGGGACGACGATGCGCACCGGGCGCGACGGATAGGCTTGGGCAGCGGCGGGCAGCGCGGCGGCGGCGCCGGCCAGCAGGAGTGCGCGGCGGGTGAAGGCGGTCATGGGAGCGTGGGAGGAAAGCGTGCGATTATCTCAGCCGCGCGGATGGTGCTGCGCATGCAGCACCTTGAGGCGCTCGCGGGCCACGTGGGTGTAGATGGTGGTGGTGGAGATGTCGGCGTGGCCCAGCAGCATCTGCACAGCCCGCAGGTCGGCACCGTGGTTCAGCAGGTGGGTGGCGTAGGCGTGGCGCAGCGTGTGCGGTGACAGCGGCGCGTTGATGCCGGCGCTGCGCGCATGCTCCTTGACGATCAGCCAGAACCTGGCGCGCGTCATGCCCTGCCCGCGCGCGGTGACGAACAGGTCGTCGGTCTGCTGGCCGCCCAGGATGGTGTCGCGGGCCTCGGCCAGGTAGCGCGTGATCCAGTCGCGCGCCAGCTCGCCGAACGGCACCAGCCGCTCCTTGCTGCCCTTGCCCATCACGCGCAGCACGCCTTCGTTCATGCCCACCATGTAGGTCTTGAGCGTGACCAGCTCGCTCACGCGCAAGCCGCTCGCATACAGCAGCTCCAGCATCGTGCGATCCCGCAAGCCCAGCGGGACGGCGATGTCGGGCGCCTCCAGCAAAGCCTCGACCTGCGCTTCGGACAATGTCTTGGGCACCCGCAGCGGCTGTTTCGCCGACTGCAGCCGCAGCGTCGGATCGGCCTGCAGCAGCCGCTCGCGCAGCGCCCAGCGAAAGTAGCGCTTGAACACCGTCAGGCGCCGGTTCGACGAGGTCGCCTTGCTGCCGGCGTGGCGGGCGGCGAAGTAGGCGTGCAGGTCGCCCTCGGTGGTGGCCAGCAGGCCGGTGCCGCGCGCCTGCAGCCAGCGCGCGTACAGCGTCAGGTCGCGCCGGTAGGCCGCCAGCGTGTTGCGCGACAGCCCCTCTTCCAGCCAGAGGGCGTCGACGAAGGTGTCGATGTCGGCGTTCATCGCTCCAGCGGCAACGGCAACCGGATCACTCCAGCTTCAGCCTGGCCGAATCGACGACCTTTTTGTACACCTCGTACTCCGCCTTGATCTGGGCGCTGAACTGCTCCGGGGTGTTGCCCACGATCAGCGAGCCGGTGTCCTCGATGCGCTTGCGCACCGCCGGTTCGGCCAGCGACTTCACCGTGGCCGCATGGACCTTCTCCACCACTTCCCTGGGCAGGCCTCGGGGCCCCAGGATGCCGTAATACGCCATGCGGTTGACCGGCTCCAGGCCCACTTCCTTGAAGGTCGGCACGTTTGGCAGTTCCTTCAGCCGCTGCGGCGCGGCGACCACGATCGGCACCAGGCGGCCTTCCTTGATAAAGGGCAGGGCCGAGGGCAGGTTGTCGAAGATCATCGGGACCTGGCCGGCCACCGTGTCGTTCAGGGCCGGGCCGGCGCCGCGGTACGGGATGTGGGTGACGAAGGTGCCCGACAGGTTCTTGTACAGCTCCATCTGCAGGTGGCCGATGCCGCCGGTGCCCGAGGAGGAGTACGAGTACTTGCCCGGGTTGCGCTTGAGTTCGGTGACGAAGGCCTTGTAGTCCTTGGCCGGGAAGCTGGGGTGCACCGCGATGATGTTGGGCGTCGCGGCGATGTTGATGATCGGCGCGAAGTCGGTGATCGGGTTGTACGGGATCTTCGGGTTGATCGCCGGGTTGGCGGCGGTGGTGGACACCGTCGCCACGCCCAGCAGGTAGCCGTCCGGCGCCGCGCGCACGGTTTCGGTCGCGCCGATCACGCCGCCGCCGCCGGCCTTGTTTTCGACGATGACGCTCTGGCCCAGGTGCCGGCTCAGGGGCTCGGAGATCACGCGGGCGATGATGTCGGTGGTGCCGCCGGGCGCGAACGGCACCTGCAGCCGCACGACCTTGTTCGGGTAGCCCTGGGCGAAGGCGGGAGCGGCCAGCGCGGCCAGCAGGCCGGTGGCGATCCAGGAACGGCGCTTCATGCGAAATCTCCTTGTGCGGGTGGGCGCAAAACGGTCGATCGTAGTGCAAGCCGGATGTGGCCGTGCTGCGGATTTCACATAGGGGTTGTCCCTTGCCAGCTGGCCGCATCCGCTATCCTCGCCCGGTGAATTTTGCCGAGCTGCTGCTCCCCGATTTCTCGCTGATCCTTTGTGGTTACCTGCTGTGCCGGTACACGGCGCTGAACCGCCCGGTCTGGGAGCAGGTCGAGGTTCTGGTCTACTTTTTCCTGTTCCCGGTGCTGCTGTTCCAGTCGATCGTGCGCAGCCCGCTGGACCTGGGCGCCACTTCCAGCCTGATCGGCGCCGGCTTGCTGCTCGGGCTGACCGGCATCGCGCTGGCCTACAGCCTGCCGTGGTGGCCTGGGCTGCGCGTGCGGACCGACCGCCGCGAGCACGCCGCCAGCGCGCAGGTTGCCTTCCGCTTCAATTCCTTCATCGCGCTGGCCTTGGCCGAGCGGCTGGCCGGCGGCCCCGGGCTGGCGCTGATCGCGGTCCTGATCGGCGTGTCGGTGCCCTTGGTCAACGTGGCGGCGGTGTGGCCGATGGCGCGCGACTCGCAAACCGGGCTGCTGCGGGCGCTGCTGCGCAACCCGCTGATCCTGGCCACCGGCCTGGGCCTGGCGGCCAACCTGCTGGGCCTGCGGCCGCCGGCCTGGCTGGACCCTTCCCTGAACCGCATTGGCGCCGCCTCGCTGGCGCTGGGCCTGATGGCGGCCGGCGCCGGCATGCAGTTCGCCAGCCTGGCGCGCGCCAAGGCGCTGGCCGTGGGCGTGCTGGCGATCCGCCATCTGCTGCTGCCGCTGGTGGCCGCGGCACTGGTGCTGCTGTTCCGGCTGGATGGGGCGCAGGCGGCGGTGCTGCTGGCGTTCTCCGCCCTGCCCAGCGCCTCCAGCTGCTACGTACTGGCCACCCGCATGGGCTACGACGGCGGGCTGGTGGCGGGGCTGGTGACGCTGTCGACGCTGCTGGGGCTGGCCAGCCTGCCATTCGCGCTGGGTGTGCTCAGGTAGTCGCCAGCGCCCACGCAACGTGCTCGCGCACCAGGGCGCTGGGATGATCGAGGCGCGCCTGCAGCGCCGCGCGCAACTGCACGTCGTCCGCTTTGCGCAGCGCATTGCCCAAGGCCACCGCGATGTTGCGCAGCCAGCGCTCGTGGCCGATGCGCCGGATCGGGCCGCCTTCGGTGTGGCGCAGAAACTCTTGCTCGCTCCAGGCGAACAGCGCCACCAGCGGCTGGCCGACCAGGCCGGCGCGCGGCGCGAAGTCCGGCAGCGGCGAGGTCTGGGCGAACTTGTTCCAGGGACAGGTCAGCTGGCAGTCGTCGCAGCCGTAGATGCGGTTGCCCATCAGCGGCCGCAGTTCCAGCGGAATGGCGCCGGCATGTTCGATCGTCAGGTAAGAGATGCAACGGCGCGCGTCGAGCCGGTGCGGCGCAACGATCGCCCCGGTGGGGCAAACGGCCATGCAGGCGGTACAGCGGCCGCAATGGTCGGCCACCGGCTCGGTCGGCGCCAGCGCGAGGTCGACGTAGATTTCCCCCAGGAAAAACATCGAGCCGCCTTCGCGGTTCAGCACCAGCGTGTGGCGCCCGCGCCAGCCTTGCCCGCTGCGGGCGGCCAGTTCCACCTCCAGCACCGGGGCCGAGTCGGTGAAGGCCCGATGGCCGAACGGGCCGATCGCCTGCGCGATGCGCTCGCTCAGTTTCTGCAAGCGCGCGCGCAGCACCTTGTGATAGTCCCGGCCACGGGCATAAAGCGAGACGATCGCCTCCTGCGGCCGGCGCAGCCGTTCGAACTCCACCTCCTGCCAGCCTTGCGGCGTGGTTGCCGGCAGGTAGTCCATTCGTGCGGTAATCACGCTTGTCGTGCCCGGCACCAGCTCCGCGGGGCGGGCGCGACGCACTCCGTGGCTTTGCATGTAGGCCATGTCGCCGTGGAATCCGCTGTCCAACCAGGCCAGCAACCCCGGTTCGGCCGTGGCCAGGTCGACGCCGGCCACGCCGATTTGGGAAAATCCCAGCTCGCGCGCCCAGTCCCGGATCCGGGACACCAGGAAAGGACCGTCGCTCTGACTGCCGTTGAACATCACGCCCCGATTGTAGGAACCCCGCCGTGCCGGCTCGCCTGGCCGGCCGAAGACCACACCCGCGCCTTCGCCGAGCGGCTGGCCGCCTGCCCCGGCATCGCCGACGCCTTCGTCACGCTGCAAGGCGAACTGGGCGCCGGCAAGACCACGCTGGTGCGGCACCTGCTGCGGGCGCTGGGCGTGCAGGGCCGCATCAAGTCGCCGACCTACGCGGTGGTGGAACCGTACGAGGTGGACGGGCGCGCGATCTGGCACTTCGACTTCTACCGCTTTGACGATCCGCGCGAATGGGAGGACGCGGGCTTTCGCGACATCTTCGCCGCGTCGGGGCTGAAGATCGCCGAATGGCCCGACAAGGCAGCCGCGGTGCTGCCGGCGGCGGACCTGGAGATCCGGATCGAAGTGGCCGACGACGACAGCCGGCGCGTGGAATTGACCGCGCACACGGTGCGCGGCAAGGAGCTGGCCGCATGCGCGTGAACCTCAAACGCCGTGGTCTGCTGCAGGCCGGCAGCGTGCTGCTGCTGCTGGGCGCGCACCAGATCGCGCGCGGCGCCACCATCGTCGCCGTGCGCCTGTGGCCGGCGCCCGACTACACCCGCCTGACCATCGAGTCGGACGGGCTGCTGGCCAGCAGGCAGGTGATCGCCACCGAGCCGCCGCGGCTGGCCCTGGACATCGAGGGGCTGGAGCTGGACCCGACGCTGCGCGAACTGGTCGCCAAGGTGAAGGCCGACGACCCTTACATCGCCGGCATCCGCGTTGGCCAGTTCGCGCCGAACGTGGTGCGGCTGGTGGTGGACTTGAAGCAGGTGGCGGTGCCGCAGGTGTTCAACCTGCCGCCTGTGGCCGCCTACCAGCACCGGCTGGTGGTGGACTTTTTTCCGTCCCGGGCGGCCGACCCGCTCGCCGACCTGATCGCCGAGCGGCTGAAGGAACGGCCGGCCGTGGCCCAGGCCACGCCCTCGCCGTCCATGCCCGATCCGCTGGAGGAGTTGATCGCACGGCAGGCGCAGCGCAGCCAGCGCGGGCCGGCAGCCCCGCCGGTGATGGCGCAACGCTCCGGCGCGCCGCCGCCGCCGCCGCCTCCGGCGCAGACCGACCGCTTGATCATCGTGGCACTCGATCCCGGCCACGGCGGCGAAGACCCCGGCGCCATCGGCCCGGGCGGCACCCGCGAGAAAGACGTCGTGCTGCAGATCGCCCACCTGCTGCGCGACCGCATCAACGCCACCACCATCAACGGCAACCCGATGCGCGC
>NZ_JAQGLS010000209.1 GCF_028292805.1 Ramlibacter sp.
CGTCCTCGCCTTGCTGCTGGCGGCCGGGACGGCGGCCGCGGCGCAGCGGGCCGATTTCGGCCCCGAGCCGGCGTCGGCCGATGCGCGCCACGTCGCCGACTGGGCGGCCCATTCCGGCGACCACGCCGGGCTTCCCTTCATCGTGGTGGACAAGGTGCAGTCCCGTGTGTTCGTGTTCGACGGTGCCGGCCGGCTGCAAGGCGCAGCCTCGGCGCTGCTCGGTTCGGCCACCGGCGACGCCTCGGTGCCCGGCATCGGCGACCGCAAGATCTCCAGCATCCTGCCCGAGGAGCGCACCACCCCGGCCGGCCGCTTCGTGGCGTCGATCGACCGCAGCCTGACCGGCGAGGACATCCTGTGGGTGGACTACGACACCGCCATCGCCCTGCACCGCGTGATCGCCACCGCGCCCAAGGAGCGCCGGCTGCAGCGGCTGGCCGGCAGCGTGGCATCCGATCGCCGCATCACCTACGGCTGCATCAACGTGCCGGTGCGGTTCTTCGAGCAAGTGATCGCGCCGGCGTTCCGCGGCGCCGGCGGCATCGTCTACGTGCTGCCGGAACAGCGGCCGGCGCGCGAGGTCTTCGGCTCCTACGACCCGGCCGCGCCGCAGCGGGCACCCTGACCGCGCGGCGGCTGGCGGATTCCGCCTACAGCCGCCAGCGCCGGCGTGGCGCACCCTGGGCGCGGGCACCCTGCCCGCATTCCATGACCAGGAGATTTCCTTGAAACAGTTCCACCTGTCGGCCGCCGCCGCGCTCGCCTTCGCCGTGACGGCGCCGGCCTGGGCCAACGGCAATGCCGCCCTGGCCGAAGCCAACCGCGTCTACCAGCAGGACCGCGCGCACTGCACCTCGGGCAAGTCGCACCAGGACCGCGCCACCTGCATGAAAGAAGCGGGCGCCGCCCACGACGAAGCCAAGCGCGGCGCCCTGGCCAATGCCGGCGGCACCGACCTGCAGGCGAACGCCACGCGCCGCTGCGAGGCGCAGCCCCAGGCCGACCGCGCCGCCTGCGTGCAGCGCATCCTGGGTGCCGGCACCACCGACGGCAGCGTCAAGGGCGGCGGCCTGATCCGCCAGACCGAAACCAAGTTGCCGTAGCTCGATGGCGACGCCGGGTCGCCCTCATCGCGGACGGACTTCAAGCCGCTGCTCACGCCGCTGGCGATCGTCAATCCGCTGGCGATCCACGACACCGAAGGCTTTTCGCCGCCGCACAAGCGCCACACCCTCCAGGTGGCGTCGACGGCGGCCTTCCTGGTGATCGCGGCCAGCGCCTTGCTGGGCCTCCGCATCCTGGAGTTCTTCGGCATTTCGCTGGCCGGCTGCCGACCATGGAAGCGGGCCAGGCTGGTAGCGAACGAGTCGCCCGCGCGGGTCTGGCCGGCGTGCTGCGCAAACAACCGCAGGAGGGCTTGGCTCCACAGCAGGACGCGCCAGTCCGCCTCGAAGACACAGGCTCCACATCGAGGGCGTCGGGGGCCGCGCCCACGGTTTGCAAGGCTGGCATGCATGGGTGCATGCACGCAGACTACGCAAGCCACCGCGGCGCCTGCCTCAGCCGCAAGGGCGAGCTGGCGTCAGCCCGCAAGCCGGGCGTCGCACGCGCAATGCGCCAAGGGCGCCCGCTCGTCGATTGCGGCGCCGACCCCGGACCACGCGCAGCGGCCCCTTGCAACCGACGCAAAAGCCCTTATCATTAGCACTCGTTGGACAGGAGTGCTAACAGCAGCGCTGCGAACCGCTCCTCTCCACGCTAGGTTAATGAGCACTGCCTGTTGTGGGTGTTCAGTGTCCACCACGTTCCCATTGAAGGAGATCAAATGAAACTTCGCCCCCTGCACGACCGCGTGATCGTCAAGCGCCTGGAACAAGAAACCAAGACCGCTTCCGGCATCGTCATCCCTGACAACGCCGCCGAAAAGCCCGACCAGGGCGAAGTCCTGGCCGTGGGCCCCGGCCGCAAGAACGACAAGGGCGAACTGATCGCCCTGAACGTGGCAGTCGGCGACCGTGTCCTGTTCGGCAAGTACTCGGGCCAGACCGTCAAGGTCGATGGCGACGAGCTGCTGGTCATGAAGGAAGACGACCTGTTCGCAGTGGTCGAGGGCGCTCCCGCCGCCGGCCTGAAAAAAGTCGCCTGATTTCCCCCGCATAAACTGATTGAGGTAACGAAAAATGGCAGCAAAAGACGTGATTTTCGGCGGTGACGCCCGCGCCCGCATGGTCGAAGGCGTGAACATCCTGGCCAACGCGGTCAAGGTGACCCTGGGCCCGAAGGGCCGCAACGTGGTGCTCGAGCGCTCCTTTGGCGCCCCCACCGTGACCAAGGACGGCGTGTCCGTGGCCAAGGAGATCGAGCTCAAGGACAAGCTGCAGAACATGGGCGCGCAGATGGTCAAGGAAGTCGCTTCCAAGACCAGCGACATCGCCGGTGACGGCACCACCACCGCGACGGTGCTGGCCCAGTCCATCGTCCGCGAAGGCATGAAGTACGTGGCCGCCGGCATGAACCCGATGGACCTCAAGCGCGGCATCGACAAGGCCGTGACGGCCCTGGTCGAAGAGCTCAAGAAGGCCTCCAAGGCCACGACCACCAGCAAGGAAATTGCCCAGGTCGGCTCGATCTCCGCCAACAGCGACGAATCCATCGGCGAGATCATCGCCAAGGCGATGGACAAGGTCGGCAAGGAAGGCGTCATCACCGTCGAAGACGGCAAGTCCCTCGACAACGAGCTGGACATCGTCGAAGGCATGCAATTCGACCGCGGCTACCTGTCGCCCTACTTCATCAACAACCCCGAAAAGCAATCCGCGCTGCTCGAGAACCCGTTCGTGCTGCTGTACGACAAGAAGGTCTCCAGCATCCGTGACCTGCTGCCCGTGCTCGAGCAAGTGGCCAAGGCTTCGCGCCCGCTGCTGATCATCGCGGAAGAAGTCGAAGGCGAAGCGCTGGCCACCCTGGTGGTCAACACGATCCGCGGCATCCTGAAGGTCGTGGCCGTCAAGGCTCCGGGCTTCGGCGACCGTCGCAAGGCGATGCTGGAAGACATCGCCATCCTGACGGGCGGCAAGGTCATCGCTGAAGAAGTGGGCCTGACGCTCGAGAAGGTGACGCTGGCCGACCTGGGCCAGGCCAAGCGCATCGAAGTGGGCAAGGAAAACACCATCATCATCGACGGCGCCGGTGCCGCCGCCGACATCGAAGCGCGCGTCAAGCAGATCCGCGTCCAGATCGAGGAAGCGACCAGCGACTACGACCGTGAAAAGCTGCAAGAGCGCGTGGCCAAGCTGGCCGGCGGTGTTGCCGTGATCAAGGTTGGCGCCGCCACCGAAGTCGAGATGAAGGAAAAGAAGGCCCGCGTGGAAGACGCGCTGCACGCCACCCGCGCTGC
>NZ_JAQGLS010000229.1 GCF_028292805.1 Ramlibacter sp.
ACGCGCCGGCCCGGCCGCTGCCGGCGCAGGAAGACGCGATCGAGCAGGCCGACGGTCGCCGCGGCCGGGGCGCAGCTGAACAGCGCCCCGGCCGTCAGGCCGCCGCGCGCCAAACCCAGGAGCAAGCCCAGGCCGAGGCTGCCCACAGCGCCCAGCGGGCCATCGTCACCTGGCTGCGGCGGGCGCCGAGGAACTCGATCTGCGCCATCGCCTACAACAGCACGATGTCGTACTGCTCCTGCCCCATCGCGCTTTCCGACTGCAGCGAGATCGGCTTGCCGATGAAGTCCGACAGCCCGGCCAGGTGCTGGCTTTCCTCGTCCAGGAACAGCTCGATCACCTTGGGGCTGGCGATCACGCGGTATTCGCGCGGGTTGAACTGGCGCGCCTCGCGCAGGATCTCGCGCAGGATGTCGTAGGCCACCGTGCGCGGCGTGCGCACCGTGCCTTTGCCGGCGCAGACCGGGCAGGCCTCGCACAGCAGGTGGGCCAGCGACTCGCGGGTGCGCTTGCGCGTCATCTCCACCAGCCCCAGCTGCGAGAAGCCGCCGGCCATGGTCTTGACGCGGTCGCGCGCCAGCTGCTTGCGGAACTCGCCCAGCACCTGCTCGCGGTGGTCGTCGCGCTGCATGTCGATGAAGTCGGCAATGATGATGCCGCCCAGGTTGCGCAGGCGCAGCTGGCGGGCGATCGCCTGCGCCGCCTCCAGGTTGGTCTTGAAGATGGTGTCGTCGAAGTTGCGGGCGCCGACGTAGCCGCCGGTGTTGACGTCGATGGTGGTCAGCGCCTCGGTCTGGTCGACGATCAGGTAACCGCCCGACTTCAGATCGACCCGCCGGCCGAGCGCCTTGGCCAGTTCCTCGTCCACCGAGTACAGGTCGAAGATCGGCCGCTCGCCGTTGTACAGCTGCAGCTTGGCGGCCGCGGACGGCATGAACTCCTGCCCGAACGCCATCAGCGCCTGGAACTGCTCGCGCGAATCCAGCCGGATGGTCTGCGTCTCCTCGACCACCAGGTCGCGCAGCACGCGCTGCAGCAGGTTCAGGTCCTGGTGCAGCAGCGCCGGCGGCGGGAGTTGAACCGCGGCCGCGCGGATGCGGGTCCAGGTCTTGCGCAGGTAGGCGATGTCCTCGGCCAGCTCGGCCTCGGTCGCGTCCTCGCCGTTGGTGCGCAGGATGAAGCCGCCGCCGGCGTCGCCCACCAGCCTGGTCAGACGGCGCCGCAATGCGTCGCGCTGTTCGGCGGGAATCTTCTGCGAGACGCCGACGTGGTCGTCCTGCGGCAGGAACACCAGCAGCCGCCCGGCGATGCTGATCTGCGTGGACAGGCGCGCGCCCTTGGTGCCGATCGGATCCTTGATCACCTGCACCATCAGCGCCTGGCCTTCGAACACCTGGCGCTCGATCGGCACCTGCGGCTGGCCGTTGCGCGCCATCGCCGGCGGCTCGCCATCGGGCTGGCGCTGCCAGACGTCCGCCACGTGCAGGAAGGCCGCGCGCTCCAGGCCCATGTCGATGAAGGCCGATTGCATGCCGGGCAGCACCCGCGCCACCTTGCCCAGGTACACGTTGCCCACCAGGCCGCGTTCCAGCGTCCTTTCCACGTGCAGTTCCTGCACCGCGCCGCTCTCGACGATGGCCACCCGCGTCTCCTGCGGCGACCAGTTGACCAGGATGTCCTGTTGCATGTAATTTTGAGGACGAGGATCGTAGGCGCAGGATAGCCTACGTGCGCAGACCCGCCTGCCGCAGCAGCAGCGCCGTCTCGTGCAGCGGCAAGCCCATGATGCCCGTGTAGGAGCCGTTGATGCGCGTGATGTGCGCCGCCGCCACTCCTTGCACCGCGTAGGCGCCCGCCTTGCCCATGGGCTCGCCGGTGGCCACGTAGGCGCGCACCTGGGCCGGCGTCATGGCCGCGAAGGTCACGCGCGAATCGCTCAGGGCGGCCAGCCGCTTGCGGCCGGCCTGCACCGCCACCGCGGTCAGCACCCGGTGCGTGGCCCCCGCCAGCTCGCGCAGCATGCGCCCGGCGTCGGCCGCATCGGCCGGCTTGCCGTAGATGGCGCGGCCCAGGGCCACCGTCGTGTCCGAGCACAGCACGGGCGCTGGCGGCAACCCGCGCCGCTCAAGGCGGGCGACGGCGGCATCGAGCTTGAGCCCGGTGACACGGCGCACGTAGGCCGCCGGCGCTTCGCCAGGATGCACTTCCTCCAGCGCTTCGCTGTCTTCGGCGTCGTCCGGCAGCAGCAACTCGTGACGGATGCCCAATTGCTCGAGCAGCTGGCGCCGGCGCGGGCTCTGCGAGGCCAGGTAGATGAATTCACTCACGGTGGTAGGGGTGTCCGGCGTTGATCGACCAGGCGCGGTACAGCTGTTCGGACAGCAGCACCCGCACCATCGCGTGCGGCAGCGTCAGGTCGGACAGCCGGATGCGCTCGTGCGCGGCTTGCCGGAAGGCCGGATCGAGCCCGTCGGGACCGCCGATCACCAGCGCCACCACGTCGTTCTCGAGTTGCCATGTTTTCAGCTTTTCCGCCAGCGCCGTGGTGCGCAGCGGCGAGCCGCGCTCGTCCAGCGCCACGATGCGCGCGCCCTTGGGAATCGCCGCCTCGATCCGCTCGCGCTCCGCGGCCAGCAGGTTGGGCAAGGTCTTGGAGGCGCGCGGCTCGGTCTTGACGGCCTTGAGTTCCAGCCGCATCTCGGGCGGGAAGCGCTTGGCGTAGTCGTCCCAGGCGGCCTGCGCCCAGTCCGGCACGCGCTGGCCGACCGCCACCACCAGCAGCCGCATGCGTCAGGCCTTGCGGCCGGTGCTCTTCTTGGCCGCGGTCTTGGCGGCGGTCTTGGCCGGCGCCTTCCTGGCCGGGGCCTTCTTGGCAGCCGTCTTGGCAGCCGTCTTGACGGGCGCCTTCCTGGCAGCCGTCTTGACCAGGGTTGCCGTGACCGGGGCGGAACGCGGTGCCGTCTTCTTGGCGGCCGGCTGCTTGCCAGCTGCCAGGCGTGCTGCGGCAGTCTTGACCGGAGCCGCCTTGGCGGGCGCTGCCCTGGCCGGAGCCGAGCGCGACGGTGCCGAACGCGCCGGACCCTTGCGGGCGCCCGACTTCTTGGCCGCGGCTTGCTTGGCGGCCTTCTTGGCCGCGGTCGCTTCGCGCTGCACCGTCTTCACGGCGGTGCTGCGGCGCAGGGACGGCTCGCCGCTTTTTTTGGCGGGCGGCGCGGGTTCCTCGGCGCGGGCGGGCAGCGCCGGCTTGGCGGCGCCCAGGCGCAGGCGGATCGGCTTGTCGCCCCAGATCTCTTCCAGGTGGTAGTACTGGCGGATCGCGGGCTGCATGACGTGGGCCACGGCGGCGCCGCAGTCCACGATGATCCATTCGCCGTTTTCGGCGCCCTCGAGGCGCGGCTTGGGAAAGCCCGCTTCACGGACCGCGTCGACCACGCTGGCGGCCAGCGCCCTGGTCTGGCGGTTGGAAGTGCCCGAGGCGACGATCACCCGCTCGAACAAAGGCGACAGATGCTCGGTGTTGAAGACCTGGATGTCCTGGGCTTTCACATCCTCCAGGCCATCGACGATGGCCCTTTGCAGTTTCTGTGTGTCCTTCTTGGCGGCGGTTTCTTGGGTCATCAGGCGGATTGGTAGAGATTATGGAAGGCAATATAACTGGCAACGGACGGGTGGACCAGCTTGGTGATGTCCTGCCCGGCCGTCAGACGGTTGCGGATGTCGCTCGCGCTGTCGGGCATGCGCGGCAATTGGAGGGGTTCGACGCGCACGCCGGGCAAGGCCCGCAGCTGCGCGATGCCGGTGCTGTCGGCCTTGCCGCGCTTGGCCACGCACAGCACGGCCAGAGCAGCGATGTCCTGCCAGGCATGCCAGCGGTCGAAGCCGGCGGCCTGATCTTCGCCCATCAGCAGGTGCAGTTCGGCTTGCGGGTGCTGGGCGTGCAGCTCGCGCAGGGTATCGACGCTGTAGGTAGGGCCGCTGCGCCTGAGCTCGCGGTCGTCGACGACCGCGCCGGCCACTTCCGCGAAGGCCAGCCTGGCCATCGCCAGCCGGTCGGCGGCCGCCGTCAGCGCCCGCACCTTGTGCCAGGCATCGCCGGTGGGGAACACGTACAGCACGTCCAGCCGCAGCTGGCGCACCGCCGCCGCGGCCAGGGCCACATGGGCGCGGTGCGGCGGATCGAAGGCGCCGCCGAACATGCCCACCCGGCGTGCAGGCTGGTTCAAAGCCAGTCCTTGCGCACGACGAAGCGGCGCAGCAGTTCGTCCTCGGGCGAGCCGGGGTCGGGCTGCTGCTGGTAGGACCACGAGGCATGCGGCGGCATCGACATCAGGATCGATTCGGTGCGGCCGCCCGACTGCAGGCCGAAATGCGTGCCGCGGTCCCACACCAGGTTGAACTCGACGTAGCGGCCGCGCCGCAGCAGCTGCCAGCGGCGCTCGCGGGCGCCGGATTCGGTGGCGGCGCGCCGCTGCAGGATCGGCAGGTAGGCGCCCAGGAAGGCATCGCCGACCGAGCGCAGCATGGCGAAGCTGGCGTCGAAGCCAGCTTCGAAGTGGTCGTCGAAAAAGATGCCGCCGACGCCGCGCGGCTCGTTGCGGTGCTTCAGGAAGAAGTAGTCGTCGCACCAGGCCTTGAAGCGCGGGTACTTGTCGGCGCCGAACGGGGCCAGGGCATCGCGGCAGGCGGCGTGAAAGTGCACGGCGTCGTCGTCGAAACCGTAGTAGGGCGTCAGGTCCATGCCGCCGCCGAACCAGTAGACCGGCTCGGCATCCACCGGCAGCGCTGCCAGCATGCGCACGTTCATGTGCACGGTCGGCACGTACGGATTGCGCGGATGGAACACCAGCGACACGCCCATCGCCTCGAAGGCGGCGCCGACCAGCTCGGGCCGGTGCTGGGTGGCCGACGGCGGCAGCCTGGTGCCCGTGACATGCGAGAAGCCGCAGCCGGCGCGCTCGAACACCCTGCCCTCTTCCAGGATCATGGTAGTGCCGCTGCCCCGCAGCGGCTCGCCCGGATCCTTGCGCCAGGCGTCCACGCGGAACGGCGTGCCGTCGACCTGGGCGCAGGCATCCGTGATGCGCTGCTGCAAGCCGGTGAGGTAGCTTCGAACTTCCGGGGCCCGTGACTGCATGAGGCTCAACCGCGGATGGCCCGGTGGCCGATGTCGCGCCGGAACTGGGCGCCGTCGAACTCGATGCCGCGCAGCACTTCGTAGGCGTTTTGCTGGGCCACCTTGACCGTGTCGGCCAGGGCCGTGACGCACAGCACGCGACCGCCGGTGACGACGGTGCCGCCGTCCCGCGCAGCGGTGCCGGCATGGAACACCACGGCCTGCGGCGTGTCCTTTTGCAGGCCGCGGATCGCGTCGCCCTTGCGCGGCTCCATCGGGTAGCCGGCCGCGGCCATCACCACGCCCAGCGCTGGGCGCCGGTCCCAGTCCAGCTCCACCTGGTCGAGGCCGCCGGCGGTGGCGGCCAGCATCACCTCGAACAGGTCGGACTTCAGGCGCATCATGATTGGCTGGGTCTCGGGGTCGCCCATGCGGCAGTTGAATTCCAGCGCCCTGGGCTGGCCCCTGGCATCGATCATGAGCCCGGCGTACAGGAAGCCGGTGAACACGATGCCGTCCTTTTCCATTCCGCGGATGGTGGGCAGGATGATCTCGCGCATGGCCTTGGCGTGCACCGCCGGCGTGACCACCGGGGCCGGCGAGTAGGCGCCCATGCCCCCGGTGTTGGGGCCCTGGTCGCCGTCCTGCAGCCGCTTGTGGTCCTGGCTGGTGGCCATGACGCTGACGTTCTTGCCGTCGCACATGACGATGAAGCTGGCTTCTTCACCTTCGAGGAACTCCTCGATCACCACCCGGGCGCCACCATCGTTGTGGCTCACGCCCAGCTTGTCGTCCAGCAGCATGAAGTCGATGGCTGCGTGCGCCTCGGCTGCGGTGGTGGCGACCACCACGCCCTTGCCGGCCGCCAGCCCGTCGGCCTTGACGACGATGGGCGCGCCCTTGCTGTCGACATAGGCGTGGGCGGCGCCGGCGTCGCTGAAGGTTTCGTACTCCGCCGTCGGGATCTTGTGCCTGGCCATGAAGGCCTTGGCGAAGGCTTTGGAGCTTTCCAGCTGCGCCGCCGCCTTGGTCGGGCCGAAGATGCGCAGCCCATGGGCGCGAAAGTCGTCGACCACGCCGGCCGCCAGCGGCCCTTCGGGGCCGACCACGGTCAGGACGATCTTTTGCTCCAGCGCCCATTCGCGCAGCTGGACCAGGTCGGTGATGGGAACGTTTTCCAGCCGCGGGTCGAGCGCGGTGCCGCCATTGCCCGGGGCCACGTAGACCGCCTGCAGCTTGGGCGACTGGGCCAGCTTCCAGGCCAATGCATGCTCGCGGCCGCCGCCGCCGATGACCAGGACCTTCATTCGGGCCTCCGACCAGCCGCCGCCAGCAGGCCGGCTCCCTGGAGGGGCATCGACGACATGGAGTGCACAGCGTGGGGGCTCATAGGATTGCCGCGTTGTGATAGACCGCCTGCGTGTCGTCCAGGTCTTCGAGGATGTCCAGCAGCTTTTGCATGCGCGCGGCGTCCTCGCCCGTCAGTTCGATCGTGTTTTCCGGGCGCATGGTGACTTCGGCCACTTCGGGCTGCAGGCCGGCGGCATCCAGCGCGTTCTTCACCGCCTCGAACTCGGTTGGCGGCGTCAGCACCTCGATGGCCCCGTCCTCGTCGGTCACCACGTCCTCGGCGCCGGCTTCCAGGGCGACTTCCATCACCTTGTCCTCGCTGGTGCCGGGCGCCAGGATCAGCTGACCCACGTGCTTGAACTGGAAGTCCACTGAGCCAGCGGTTCCCATGCTGCCGCCGTATTTTCTGAAAGCGTGGCGCACTTCGGCCACGGTGCGCACCTTGTTGTCGGTCATGGTGTCCACGATGATCGCGGCGCCGCCGATGCCGTAGCCCTCGTAGCGGATTTCCTCGTAGTGCACGCCTTCGAGGTTGCCGGTGGCCTTGTCGATGTTGCGCTTGATGGTGTCGGCCGGCATGTTGGCGGCCTTGGCCTTTTCCACGGCCAGCCGCAGCCGGGGATTGATGGACAGGTCGCCGCCGCCCTGGCGTGCCGCCACCATGATTTCACGGATGACCCGGGTCCAGACCTTGCCCCGTTTCTCGTCCTGCCGCCCCTTGCGGTGCTGGATGTTCGCCCATTTGCTGTGACCGGCCACGGATTCTTCCTTGCTTGCTCTGCTGCGTTGCTACTATC
>NZ_JAQGLS010000035.1 GCF_028292805.1 Ramlibacter sp.
CCCGAGCCAGTGCGCGGCGGGCTGCTTCGGCGCCGAAGACGGGCCGTGCCGTCTCGGCGCCGGCCGAGCCGGCGCGCTCGATCGTGATCGCGCCGCCGCCCCGGGCGGAGCCGCCGGATCCGCCGCCGCGCTCCGCCCCATCCTCGTCGGTTGCCTCCAACAGCGCCGCTTCCGCCGCAGTGGAACAGTGCCGCGACCGGATGTTCCTGGCGCGCGAATACTGCCTGGCCGACGCCTGCGGCAAGGCCGGCACGCGCAACCATCAGCTGTGCGTCAAGCACCGGGAAGAGGTGCGGATGCGGGAAGACAGCAAGGTGCGGCAGGGTCCGCAGTGATTCGAGTGGCCTGATCAGGCACGGAAATCCGGGGAACCGGGATTTCCATGCCGGGGCGCCCGCCTGCAGGTTGTTCCGCCGGGCGCCGACACGCTAGACGATGTCGTACGCGTGCACGCCGAAGCTGCCGCGCGCGCGGTCTTCGAAAAAGCGCTGCAGCGTCTCCTTGACGGTGCGAAAGGCGATCTCTTCCCAGGGGATCTCGGCTTGCGAGAACAATCGCGCCTCGATCGTCTCGAAGCCCGGCTCGAACACGTCGCTCAGCAGGCGGGCTCGGTAGAACAGGTGCACCTGGCCCACCCGCGGCACGCTGAGCACCGTGAACAGCGCCTCCATCTCGATCTGCGCCCCGGCTTCCTCGTGCGTTTCGCGGGCCGCGCCTTGCGCCGTGCCTTCGCCCAGTTCCATGAAGCCGGCCGGCAGCGTCCACTTGCCCCAGCGCGGCTCGATGTTGCGCTTGCACAGCAGCACCTTGTCGCCGAACCAGGGCACCGTCCCCACCACGTTCAGCGGGTTTTCGTAGTGGATGGTGTCGCAGCCGGGGCAGACGGCGCGCTCCTTGGTGTCGCCGTCGTCGGGCACGCGGTAGATGACCGCGGTGCCGCAGTTGCGGCAGTGCTTGATGGAGCGGGGAAGCATCACGGAATGGGAAAGGGCCCGCGAGGGGCCCCGTTGCAAGTCGGCCAGCGATCGATTATCAGGCCTTGGTGGTCTTGCCGTGCTTGTCGATCAGCGCGCGCGCCGTCTCCAGCAGTTTCTTGCCGTCGAAGCCGCGCTTGTTCATGTCCTGAACCCATTCCACTTCGACCAGGCGCGCCTTGCGCTTGAACTCCTGCGCGTCTCCAGCGGAGATGGTGTGGATGGTGTTCTTGCGGTCGACGGCGGACTTGCGGCCCGGCAGATCGTTGCCCTGCTGCACCTTGCCCATCCAGGCCGAGGTGGCCATGCCCGAGTTGGCGTCGATCACTTTCTTCAAGTCGGGCGCCAGCGAGTTGTACTTGGCCTTGTTCATCGCCATCACGAAGGTGGTGGTGTAGAGCGCACCACCGGCCGAATCGAACTGGCTGTGGAATTTGGTCAGCTCGTGCACCTTGACCGAAGGAACCACCTCCCAGGGAATCACGCAGCCGTCGATGGTGCCCTTGGCCAGGGCATCGGGGATCTGCGGCAGCGGCATGCCGACCGGCGTGGCGCCCAGGTAGCCGAGCATCTTGGTGATCTGTCGGGTGGGGCCGCGCATCTTCAGGCCGCGCAGGTCGTCGGCCGTCTTGATCAGCTTTTCCTTGGTGTGGAACATGCCGGGGCCATGCACCTGCAGCGCCAGCACCTGCGTGTCCTTGAACTCGTCCTGGGCGACGGTCTGCACGTATTCCCAGTACGCCTTGGAGGTGGCTTCGGCGTTGTTCATCATGAACGGCAGCTCGAACACCTCGATGCGCGGAAAGCGCCCGGCGGTGTTGCCGGGCAGGGTCCAGACGATGTCGACCACGCCGTCCTTGGCCTGGTCGTACAACTGCACCGGCGTGCCGCCCAGCTGCATGGCGGGATAGCCTTCGAACTTGATGCGGCCGCCCGAGTCCTTTTCCACCTTGTCCATCCAGGCCTTGTGCATGGACACGTACACGGCCGATTGCGGCGCCATGAAGGTGTGGAACTTGAGCGTCACGGCTTGCTGGGCGAACCCGCTGAGCGCGGGCGCCGACAGGGCGGCCGCGGCGGCGCCGGACTTCAAAAGCGTGCGACGTTGCATCATTTTTCAACTCTCCAAAACCCTGAGTAGATCAAAGAATCCGCGCTGGCGCCTTGGGGGCTACCCGTAAAAGCTTCCTTCGTGGTGAGGCGGGCGCGCATCGCGCGGCCCGGTTCGCCTTGTGAAGAGGATCCGGCGCCGCCGGTCCTCCCCACACTGACCATTCACCGAAACATCGCGCAAGCAAATTGCGGTGATGAATCATTTGATGAAGCCGACCAGCCACAGCGGGATGATCGGGAAGAACAGGAACAAGGTGGTGCGGACCACATCGCTGATCAGGAACGGCATCACGCCGCGGTAAGTCTCGCCCATGGGCACGTCCTTGGCCATGCCGTTGACGATATACACGTTCAGCCCCACCGGCGGGGCGATCAGGCCGAAGCCCACCGTCATCAGCACCATGATGCCGAACCAGATCGCCACGGACTCCCTGGGCATGCCGAAGTCCAGGCCCATGATGATCGGAAAGAAGATCGGGATCGTCAGCAGCAGCATGGACAACTCGTCCATCACGGCGCCGAGCAGCACGTAGAACAGCAGGATCGCCACCACCACCACCAGCGGCGAGACGCCCCAGCCGCCGACCACGGCCGCCAGCTGGTTCGGCACCTGCGTCAGCGCCAGCGCCGAGTTCATCAGGTCGGCGCCCAGGAAGATCAGGAAGATCATGGCGGCGCTCACCGCCGTGCCGTAGAAGCATTCCTTGAACTTGTCTATGCTCATCTCGCCCTTGAGCAGGGCGGTCAGGAAGGTGGTGGCGGCGCCGACGGCGGCGCCTTCGGTCGGCGTGAAGAAGCCGCCGTAGATGCCGCCGAACACCAGCAGGAAGATGATCGCGATCGGCGCCACGCCGACGACGGAGGCCAGCGTCAGCCGCCGCGGCGTGTCTTCCACGGCCGGTGCGTGGCCGGGCGCCACCCGCACGTAGATCGCCACGGCGATCATGTAGCCGATCATCGCGATGATGCCGGGGACGATGGCGGCGGCGAACAGCTTGCTGATGTTCTGCTCGGTCAGGATGGCGTAGATCACCAGCACGATCGAGGGCGGCAGCTGGATGCCCAGCGTGCCGCCCGCGGCCAGGGTGCCGGTGGCGATGCGGCCGGAATAGCCGTGACGGCGCATTTCCGGCAGCGCCACGCTGGTGATGGTGGCGGCGGTGGCCACCGACGAGCCGCTGATCGCGCCGAAGGCGGCGCAGGCCAGCAGCGAGGCCATGGCCAGGCCGCCGCGAAAGCGCCCCATCAGCGCCGCGGCGAACTCGAACAGCGACTTGCTGATGCCGCCCTTGGTGGCGAAGTGCCCCATCAGGATGAACAGCGGGATCACCGACAGGTCGTAGCTGGCAAAGCGCGCGAACGCCTGCGTGTTCAGGAAGTTGGAGAACGGCAGCCAGCCGGTCTGGGTGACGTAGCCGATGGCGCCGGCGCAGAACATGCTCACGGCGATCGGCACGCGGATCGCCATCAGACCCAGCATGCAGCCGAAGATCAGGGCGGTGAGTCCCAGCGCGCTCATATGGCGACCTCGCCGGTCTCTTGCGTGTCACCGAAGCCGAACGCGGCCTGGTGCAGCGTGATCAGGCCGGCCAGCACGAACGCCGGGACCATCGCCGCGTAGGTGATCCATTCCGGAAAACCCATGATCTGGGTTTCGGAGCCGTAGGAAAAGCTGTTGAGCCCGCCCAGCGTGGTGCGCCAGGCGAGCAGCGCGAAGATCAGCGCCAGCAGCAGGGCGCCAAAGCGGTCCATGCGCGAGTTGGCCTCGGACGACATCTTCGCGGTGAAGAAGTCCACGATGATGTTGCCGCGCCGCGCCTGGCAAAGCGGCATGAACAGGGCGATGGCGGCGCCGGCCGCCACGCCGGTCAGCTCGAAGGCGCCGACGATCGAGGCACCGGTGGTGTTGCGGCCGATCAGGCTGCCGCAGGTCATGAGCGTGATCCCGGTCAGCAACACGCCGGCCAGAATGGCGCAGAATTTCGCCAGGTTTTCCAATATGCGCACGGCAGTCTCCTCGTTGTTTTTTCTTGTCGTCGCGGGCGCGTCAGGCGCCCTGGACCTTGACCGACAGCGTGCCCAGGCCGGCCACGCCGCCCACCAGCGTGTCGCCAGCCACCACCGCCGCCACGCCCTCGGGAGTGCCGGAGTAGATCAGGTCGCCCGGTTGCAGCTCCCAGGCCGCCGACAGGTGCTCGATCGTTTCAGCTATGTTCCAGATCAGCTTTGAGACGTTGCTGCGCTGGCGGTCCTTGCCGTTCACCTGCAGCCAGATCGGCGCCTTGTTCACGTCGCCGGCCTGGTCGGCCGGGGTGATCGGGCCGATCGGCGCGCTTTGGTCGAAGGCCTTGCCGATGCACCAGGGGCGGCCCTGCTTCTTCATCTCGCCTTGCAGGTCGCGCCGCGTCATGTCCAGGCCCACCGCGTAGCCGAAGATGTGCTTGTGGGCGTCGGCCGCCAGGATGTTCTTGCCGCCCTTGCCGATGGCCACCACCAGCTCGATTTCGTGGTGGAAGTTGCTGGTCATGGGCGGGTAGGCCATGGCGCCGGTTTCGCCCTCGTTGACCACCACCACGGCGTCGGCGGGCTTGAGAAAGAAGAACGGCGGCTCGCGGCCGGTGAAGCCCATCTCCTGCGCATGCTCCACGTAGTTGCGGCCGACGCAGTAGATGCGGCGCACCGGAAAGCGCTCGGCGCGTCCGACCACCGGCACGCTGGGCGCCGGCGCGGGTTGGAATACATAGCTCATGACAACCTCTCTTCGCTGTGGATGCCCAGTGCCTGGTGCACGGGACGGTCGGAAAAACTGAACAGGACGCAGCCGGCGGCCGACGAAAGCCGGGCAGTGTGCCACGACGGCACCACGAAATGATCGCGTGGACCGAAGCGGTAGCGCCACTCCTGGTCGCCGCTGGCGATGGTCACTTCGCCTTCACCTTCGACCACGCTGTAGACGGCGCCGTCGGTCTGGCGCCAGGGCTGGCCGGTGAAGCCGCGCGGCAGCTTCTGCATGAAGGTGCCGATGGTCGGCATCGGCCAGCCGCCCGTGAGCGGGTTGGTGTAGCGCAGCTTGACGCCGTCCCAGGCGTCAACGGGCGCGCTGCGTTCCAGCTGCTCCAGCGTCTCGCGGCTGCGCTCGTAGGGATAGCTGAAGATCGGCGAGGTCGCGCCGTAGGGCGACTCGTGCCGCACCGGCGCCATGTTGTGGCCGAAACGGGCCAGGCTGGTGCCTTCGGGCCGCGTCACCTGCTGCGAGGTGCTGCTGTCGTTCTCGGCGAACCCGGCGTCGAAGAAGCGCACCATCGGGATGTCCAGGCCGTCCAGCCAGACCACCGGGGCGTCGGTGTCGTTGCCGTGGTCGTGCCAGGTCCAGCTCGGCGTGATGATGAAATCGCCCGGGCGCATGGTGGTGCGCTCGCCGTCGACCGCCGTGTAGGCGCCCGAGCCTTCGACGATGAAGCGCAGCGCGCTCTGGGTGTGGCGGTGGCTGGGCGCCACTTCGCGCGGCATGATCAGTTGCAGGCCGGCGTACAGCGACTGGGTCACGGCCGACTGGCCGCGCAGCTTCGGGTTCTCCAGGATCAGCACCCGGCGCACCGCCTCCTCGGCGGTGATCGCGTCGCCGGCCCGCAGCAGCAGCGGCCGCACGGCGTCGTACTGCCAGCAGGCCGGCGCGCAAGGCGTGGCGGGCTGCCTGGGCACCAGGGCATGCAGCACCTCCCACAGCGGCGTCAGGTTCAGCGGGTCCATGTCGCGGTACAGCTGTTGCCGGACCTGCGCGTTGGGGTGGGGTGCGTTCATGGTGTTTCCTTTACCAGTTGCGGCCAAGCCAGGCGCCGGTGTCTTCCAGGGCGACCTGCAGGGCGGGCACGGCGACGGCGTCGGCATTCACGCCGGCCTTGAGCGACAGGTCCGCGGCCAGGCCGGCCGCCTGGCCCATCACGAAGCAGGCGCCGGTGACGCGCGCTGCCGACTGGGCCTCGTGGCTCATGGAGGCGCAGCGTCCCGCCACCCAGACGTTGTCCAGCCCTTTCGGCACGGTCATGCGGTAGGGTAGCTGGTTGAAGCCGCGGCTTTCCGGGATCTTCGGCCAGCGGAACTCGACGTCGCCCTTGGTGTGCAGCTCCAGCGGCCAGCCGTTGACGCCGATGGTGTCATCGAAGCTCTCGCACTCCAGCACGTCCGCTTCGGTCAGCTCGTACAAGCCGTGCACGCGGCGCGTCTCGCGAATGCCGACCTGGGGCGCGATGTCGGAAACGTAGCTGTTCTCGAAGCCGGGCACCTCGCGCAGGAAGCCCGCCACGGCGGCGATCTGCTGGCGGCCGATCACCTCGGCTTCGGACAGCTCGCGGGCATCGGTGCCGTCCATGGCGTTGCCTTCGCGGTTGGCCAGCTGCGTGACGTTGGCGCGCCACTCGATGCCGCTCTTTTGGGGCCGCACGATGGCGCCCTTGCGCGGGAACTTGTAGCGGCCGGCGGCTTCGGCCTTGGCCATCAGCTCCGGAATCGTTTCCCAGGCCTTGCCGGCGCGCTGCGCGTCCACGCCGTTGATGCGGAACATGGTGGAGGGATAGAGCATGTGGCCTTCGCCGTCGCCCTTGGAAAACGGGGCACCGGCCCAGGCGGCGAGGTCGCCGTCGCCGGAAGCGTCGATGAAGGCGCGGCCGACGACCGCGCGGCGGCCCGACTTGGTCTCGACCAGCAGCGCCTGCACCCGGGCGGCGCCGTCCATCACGACCCCGGCGCCGAGTGCGTGAAAGAGAATTTCAACGCCGGCCGCCAGCAGCAGGTCGTCGGCGGCAATTTTGTAGGCCGCGGTGTCATAGGACTGGGCCACGATCTTGTGGCCGAACAGGGAGTGGGGCGCATTGAGGCCGCCGAGGCGATCGATCCGCTGCAGCAGGTCGTCGGCCACGCCGTGCACCACTTGGCGGATCTCGCCATGGATGTTGGCGTGCAGGCCGCAGAAATTGGTGACGCCGGCGGCGGTGCCCATGCCGCCGAGGAAGCCGTAGCGTTCGATCAGCAAGGTGCTGCGGCCGGCGCGGGCGGCGGCCACGGCTGCCGCCATGCCGGCGGGGCCGCCGCCGAGGACGACGACGTCGTATTCGCCGTGAACTTCCGTGCGGCGGCTGGGTTCGGTGATGCTGCTTGTCATGGGCTCAAGCATACCGGCGTAACGATGGGCAACCGGCCGCCCGTCCTACGAGCCTGCCGGCATAGCTGAGGCATGCTAGCGCCGCCTGTCCCGTAGCGGGCACACCGATCAGAAAAAAAGGAAACTCAATGAACAAGACCAACTCCGTTCGCACCGCCATGCTGGCCGTCACCATCGCCGCCTTCGGCCTCACCGGCTGCGCCACCACCGGCGCCGGCATTGGCGGCGAAACCGGCCGCAACGCCGCCATCGGCGCCGGCGTCGGCGCCCTCGGCGGCTACGTCTGGTCGCAGCATATGCAGCAAAAAAAGCTGGCGATGGAACGCGCCACCGCCGGCACCGGCGTGGCGGTGGTGCAGACGCAGGACAATCAGCTGAAGCTGAACATCCCGAGCGACGTGTCGTTCGACACCGGCCGCTCCGACATCAAGGCCAACCTGCGGCCCGTCCTGGACCAGTTCGCCAACGGCCTGGCCAACCAGCCGAACACCGAAGTGCGCGTGGTCGGCCACACCGACAGCACTGGCGGCACTGACCTGAACAACCGGCTGTCGCTGGACCGCGCCGAATCGACCCGCCAGTACCTGCTGGCGCGCGGCGTCGACCCGCGTCGCGTCACCATTGCCGGCCGCGGCGAAGCCGAGCCGGTGGCCGACAACACCAGCGACGCCGGCCGGGCCCGCAACCGCCGGGTGGAGATCTTCCTGGGCGAGCGCTCGAACGTCGCTGCCCGCTAACCGCGCCGCGCGCGCTCCCGGGTTCAGCTCTTCGCCACCAGTTCGAAGTGCTCCACCACCGGGGGCGCGGCGAAGAACGGGCCCACGATGGCGCGCCACTGGCCGAACAGCGGTCCTTCGCGAAAGCCCAGCGTGTGGTCCTCCAGCGTGTCCCAGAAGATCTGCAGCACGTAGCGCTCGGGTGACTCGATCCCCTTGTTGACCTTGAAGCCGCGCATGCCCTTGGCCTGCGCGGCGACCGTCGTCAGCCCACGCTGGATGGCTTGCTCGAAGGCGGCCTGCTGGCCGGGCTGGATGCGGATGTCGGCAAGTTCCAGAATCATGGTTGCTCCTTGGGTGATCGTCAGATGCGGCTGAAATATTCGCGCCGCTCGAAATCGTCGCGGTCTTGCGCCTGCTCCAAGCGCTGGCGCTCGGACTGCTTGATGCGGCTGAAGTAGTGGATGAAGGCCTCGCCGAACGCCGCGCACAGGACGGCGTCGTCGCGCAGCGCCTGCAGGCCCTCGCCCAGGCTGGTGGGCAGGCTCTCGGCCTGGCCGCCATAAGGCGAGTCGGTTGCGGGCGGGGCGGCCAGGTCGCGCGCGATGCCGCTGAGGCCGGCGTGGATCTGCGAGGCCAGGTACAGGTAGGGGTTGGCGGCCGGCTCGCCGATGCGGTTCTCGATGCGGGTGCCGGCGTCGCCGCACTCACCGATCACCCGCAGCATGGCGCCGCGGTTGTCGCGCCCCCACAGCACCGACTGCGGCGCCAGCGCGTTCGGGCGAAAGCGCGCGAAGCCGTTGGCCGTGGGTGTGCAGAACACCGTCATGCCGCGCGCGTGCGCCAGCAGCCCGGCCAGCCACTGCTCGCCGACTGCCGACAGGCTGTACTGCGCGTGTTCCGGCGTGCTGCCTTCGGCCGGCACCTGGCGGCGAAACAGGTTGGCCCCGGTGCGCGCGTCGACCAGCGACTGGTGCAGGTGCCAGCCGCTGGACATGATGTTGGGAAAGGGCGGCCGGCACATGAAGGTGGCGTGGTAGCCGGCACGGCGCAGCGCCTGCTTGACCGCGCTGCGGAACAGCACCATGTTGTCGGCGGCGGTCATGGCATCGGTGGCTTCGAACACCGCCTCGACCTGGCTCGGGCCCAGTTCCACCTCCAGCGACAACAGCGGCAGCCCGAGCGCCTGCGCCGTGTGCTGCACGATCCGCAGCGGTTCTTCCGCCAGGTCGAACCAGCCTTCGGCCAGCAGGTTGTAGCCCGGGTGCACCAGGCTCACACGCGGCGGCTGGCCCGGCCAGTCGGCCTGCATCGGGTCGAGCTGGGCCTGCGTGTCCTCGATGCGGTAGATGTGGAACTCCACCTCCAGCCCGCACTTGAGGCCGTAGCCGCAAGCCGCCAGCCGCGCCAGCGCCCGTTGCAGCACGCGCCGGGTGTCCAGTTCCACCGGCTGGCCGTCGGCGAACCAGGGCTGCGCTTGCAGCCACCCGGTGGCCGGCGCCCATGGCAGCCGCTTGAAGCTGGCCGGGTCCGCCAGCAGCAGCAGGTTGTTGGCAAAACCGAAACCGTCCAGCCCGGCGGTGCCGCCCGGCTCGAACACCTTGAAGGCGGTGCGGTCCGAGCTGTCCTTGAGCATCAGCGTGCTGACCAGTCCGACTCCGGCGCGCATCGCATCGGCGGCGGCCGCCGCCACCAGTGTCTTGCCGCGCAGCACGCCGTGCAGGTCGCACCAGGCAAAGCGCACCAGCTCCAGCCCCGCCGCCTCGATGGCCCGGGCGGTGTGCTGCAGCGCCTGCTCGCGCGCTGCGTCGTGGATGCCGCAGCGCTCGGCGAATGCGCTCATTCGGCCGCGCTGGGCACGCCCGCCGGCCGGCTGGCCGCCGCCTT
>NZ_JAQGLS010000240.1 GCF_028292805.1 Ramlibacter sp.
CGCCCTCGTAGATCAGGTCGACGATCAGCTTGAGCTCGTGCAGGCACTCGAAGTACGCCATCTCGGGCGCGTAGCCGGCTTCCACCAGCGTCTCGTAGCCGGCCTTGATCAGTTCCACGGTGCCGCCGCACAGCACCGCCTGCTCGCCGAACAGGTCGGTCTCGGTCTCCTCGCGGAAGTTGGTCTCGATGATGCCGGCCTTGCCGCCGCCGTTGGCCATCGCGTACGACAGGGCCAGGTCACGCGCCTTGCCGCTCTTGTCGGCCGACACGGCCACTAGGTGCGGCACGCCGCCGCCCTGGGTGTAGGTGCTGCGCACCGTGTGGCCCGGCGCCTTGGGCGCGACCATCCAGACGTCCAGGTCGGCGCGCGGCACGACCTGGCCATAGTGGACGTTGAAGCCGTGCGCGAACGCCAGCGAGGCGCCCTGCTTCATGTTCGGCTCGACGTCTTCCTTGTAGACGGTGGCGATCTGCTCGTCCGGCAGCAGCATCATCACGACGTCGGCGGACTTCACCGCGTCGGCCACTTCGGCGACCTTCAGACCGGCCTTCTCGACCTTGGGCCAGGAAGCGCCGCCCTTGCGCAGGCCGACGATGACCTTGACGCCGCTGTCGTTGAGGTTCTGCGCGTGGGCATGGCCTTGCGAGCCGTAGCCGATGATGGCAACCGTCTTGCCCTTGATCAGGCTCAGGTCACAGTCCTTGTCGTAATAAACCTTCATGAGTCTCTCCAGAAAAAATCGTTGAAGCTAACCACTTTGCGAAGCGCCCACGGCAGCAAAAGACCGGCCACCGATGCGCGGGCCATCGCGCAACCGGCTGTGCCGGGCCGCTGGTGGCGCCCCCTTGAGGGCCAAGCGCCGCAGGCGCTTCGGGGGCGGGTCATATTCTCAGGATCCGTTCGCCCCGGCCGATGCCGCTGGCGCCGGTGCGCACCGTCTCCAGGATCGCCGTGCGGTCAATGGCGACCAGGAAGGCGTCGTTCTTGGACTGGTCGCCGGTGAGCTCGATGGTGTAGCTCTTCTCGGTCACGTCGATGATGCGGCCGCGGAAGATGTCCGCCATGCGCTTCATCTCCTCGCGCTCCTTGCCCACCGCGCGCACCTTCACCATCATGAGCTCGCGCTCGGTGTAGCTGCCCTCGGTGAGATCGACCACCTTGACCACCTCGATCAGGCGGTTCAGGTGCTTGGTGATCTGCTCGATGACGTCGTCCGACCCGGCGGTCTGGATGGTCATGCGCGACAGCGACGGGTCTTCCGTCGGGGCCACGGTGAGCGATTCGATGTTGTAGCCGCGGGCCGAGAACAGGCCGACCACGCGGGACAGTGCGCCGGGCTCGTTTTCGAGCAGCACGGCAATGATGTGCTTCATGTCAATGCGGCGCCTCTTTTCGGTGCCCTCCCCCGCTGCCGGTAAGCAGCGGGCTCGGCAACCAATAGATTTGCCGTCCGTTCAGGGTTAAAGATCCTCGGAGCCCAGCAGCATCTCGGTGATGCCCTGGCCCGCCTTCACCATCGGCCAGACGTTTTCCGTCGGGTCGGTGCGAAAGTCCATGAAGACCGTGCGGTCCTTGAGCTTGCGCGCCTCGCGCAGCGCCGGCTCGACGTCCTCGGGCCGCTCGATCAGCATGCCGACGTGGCCATAGGCCTCCGCCAGCTTGACGAAGTCGGGCAGCGCGTCCATGTAGCTGTGGCTGTAGCGGCCTTCGTAGTCCAGCTGCTGCCACTGGCGCACCATGCCCAGGTAGCGGTTGTTCAGCGAGATGATCTTGATCGGCGTCTTGTACTGCAGACAGGTCGACAGCTCCTGGATGCACATCTGCACCGAGCCTTCGCCGGTGATGCAGTACACCTCGGAGTCGGGCCTGGCCAGCTTGACGCCCATGGCGTACGGGATGCCCACGCCCATGGTGCCCAGGCCGCCGGAGTTGATCCAGCGGCGCGGCTGCTGGAACTTGTAGAACTGGGCCGCCCACATCTGGTGCTGGCCGACGTCCGACGTGATGTAGGTGTCGACGTCCTTGGTCATGTTCCACAGCGTCTCGATCACGTGCTGCGGCTTGATCACGTCCTTGTTGCCGCGGTCGTACTTCAGGCAGTCGCGCTGGCGCCAGCCTTCGATCGTTTCCCACCAGCCGGCCAGTGCCTGCGGATCCAGCTGGGTGCCGGTCTCGCGGATGGCGGCGATCAGGTCGCGCAGCACGTCCTTGACGTCGCCGACGATCGGGATGTCGACCTTGACGCGCTTGGAGATGCTGGACGGGTCGACGTCGATGTGGATGATCTTGCGATCGGCCTGGCCGAAGTGCTTGGGGTTGCCGATCACGCGGTCGTCAAAGCGCGCGCCGACGGCCAGCAGCACGTCGCAGTTCTGCATCGCGTTGTTGGCTTCGATGGTGCCGTGCATGCCCAGCATGCCCAGGAACTTCGGGTCGGTGCCCGAGATCGAGCCCAGGCCCATCAGGGTGTTGGTGCTCGGCGCGCCCAGCAGATCGGCCAGCTCGCGCAGCTCTTCGCTGGCGTTGCCCAGGACGACGCCGCCCCCGGAATAGATGTAGGGGCGCCTGGCCGCCATCAGCAGCTGCACCGCCTTGCGCAGCTGGCCGCCGTGACCCTTGTGCACCGGCTTGTACGAGCGCATCTCGACCTTGTCGGGATAGCCGGTGTACGGGGTCTTGTTAAAGGAGACGTCCTTGGGGATGTCCACCACCACCGGGCCGGGCCGGCCGGTGCGCGCGATGTGGAAGGCCTTCTTCATCACCTCGGCCAGGGTGCGCACGTCCTTGACCAGGAAGTTGTGCTTGACCACCGGGCGGGTGATGCCCACCGTGTCGCATTCCTGGAAGGCATCCAGGCCGATCGCGGCCGTCGGCACCTGCCCGGTGATGATCACCATCGGGATGCTGTCCATGTAGGCGGTGGCGATGCCGGTGATCGCGTTGGTCACGCCGGGGCCGGATGTGACCAGCGCCACGCCGACGTCGCCGGTGGCGCGGGCATAGCCGTCGGCGGCATGGACGGCGGCCTGCTCGTGGCGCACCAGCACGTGCTGGATGGTGTCCTGCTTGTAGAACGCGTCGTAGATGTGCAGTACCGCGCCGCCCGGGTAGCCCCACACGTACTTGACGCTTTCGGCCTGCAGACACTTGACGAGGATTTCGGCGCCGCGAAGTTCGAGGGCCTGGCCAGCCGAGGCGGCGGCCGCGGAGCTGAGCTCCGTGCGGGAGATTTCCATGATGATCAACCTTTCGGGTTTCTGGCTAGAACCTTGGGGTGCCCCTTCACACGCTCTCGTGAAGCTGTGTCGGGACTTAGAACCTCGGACCATGGGCAGGCCTGTTGCTCACCGGATCCGGGCTCGTTTGCCGTTTGACTGCAAGCCGCATTATCGCACCGCAACAAGCAGCTGCCCAGCTGCAGTCGCGCCGATGCCATAATTTCAGGCTGACCGGGAGCTCCGCTCGCCTGGCGCCCTCTTTCGAATCTCACCTCCACACCCTCGACTCCTTGGCCACCGACCGCGAACTGTCCGACTTCCTCAAGGGCGTGGAGAAACGGGCTTTCAAGCGCAGCGTCTACCACGTTCGCGACGCCGAGGCGGCCCTGGACATCGTGCAGGACAGCATGATGAAGCTGGCCGAGCACTACGGCGACAAGCCGCCAGCCGAGTTGCCGATGCTGTTCCAGCGCATTCTGTCGAACTGCACCCTGGACTGGTTCCGGCGGCAGAAGACGCGCAATGCGTTGTTTTCCAACCTCAGCGACTTCGAATCCGCCTCCGAAGACGGGGATTTCGATCTGCTGGAAACTTATGCCTCGCCCGAGAACTCCCAGCAGGTCGAGAGCGCCGAAGACGGGACGCGGCGGGCACAGATCCTGCGGGAGATCGAAACCGAGATCCTGGAACTGCCCGCCCGTCAACGCGAAGCGTTTTTGATGCGTTATTGGGAGGAGATGGACGTCGCCGAAACGGCGGCGGCCATGGGCTGCTCGGAAGGCAGTGTCAAGACACACTGCTCACGGGCGGTCCAGGCCCTCAGCAAGGCTCTGAAGGCAAAGGGAATCCAACCATGACCACCACCACCACGAACCCACAGCGTGCCTCGAGCCACGCGGACCAGTTCGGCCGCGCGGTGGCCTCACGCCTGGCGGCCAGCACCGACGATCTGCCCTACGAGGTGCGGGAACGGCTGCGCGCCGCCCGGGTGCAGGCCCTGCAGCTGCGCAAGCAGGCCGCCGCCACTCACACCGTGCCCGCCATCCTGGCCAACGGCAGCTCGGCGACGGCCACTGCCGGCGAGGAGTCGTTCAGCCTGTGGACGCGGATCGGATCGGTGCTGCCGCTGCTGGCGCTGCTCGCCGGCCTGGTGCTGCTGCACAGCGCCCAGGCCGACCACCGCGCCAACGAGATCGCCGAAGTCGACGCCGCCATCCTCACCGACGACCTGCCTCCGGCCGCCTACGCGGACCCGGGCTTCCTGCAGTTCCTCAAGCAGTCCGGCCGCGAATGAAGGGCCGCTCGCATTCCCGGCCCGCCGCCGCTGCCTGGCTGCTGTCCCTGTGCGCCGTCGCTGCCGCCGGCCCGGCCGCCGCCGCCGATGCGCCGGTCGAGGCGGCGCCGTCGGTTTCCGGCCAAGCGTCCAAGCGGTCGCCGCCGGTGCGCCTTGCGCAAGCCCCCAAGGCCGAGTCCACGCCCACATGGCGCGAACTGACGCCGCCGCAGCAGCAGGCGCTGGCCCCGTTGACGGGCAGCTGGAGCAAGCTGAGCCAGGCGCACAAGCGAAAGTGGCTGGCGCTGTCGGCCAATTTCCCCAGCATGCCGCCGGCCGAGCAGGCCCGGCTGCACACGCGCATGGCCGATTGGGCGGCGCTGTCGCCGCAGCAGCGCAGCCAGGCCCGGCTGAACTTCGCCGAGACCCAGGCCGTCACGCCCGCCGACAAGAAAACCAAGTGGGAGGCCTACCAGGCCTTGTCGCCGGAAGAAAAGCGCAAGCTCGCGGCCAGCGCGCGCGCCGCCAGGGAGGCCAAGGCCGCCAGGCCCACCGCCCGCACGCCGCGCATCGCCGCCCAGCCGGGCCAGGCCGACAGCAGTACCTTGCCGCCGCCGACGGGCCCGGCGCCCCCGCAGCGTTGAACGCCCCCGCTGGCCTGATGGCGCCCAGCCTGCGGCGCCGGATGGCGTGCTGGCTGTACGAAGCCTTGCTGCTGTTTGCCGTGGCGCTGATCGCCACGCTGGTGTTCTCGGTGGCCGTGCAGATGCGGCATGCGCTGGAGCGCCAGTGGCTGCTGCAGCTGTTCCTGGTGGCCGTGTTCGGCCTCTACTGCTCCTGGTTCTGGTCCCGCGGCCAGACGCTGGCCATGAAGACCTGGCGCATCGCCATCGTGGACCGCGAAGGCCGGCGCCTGACGCAAGGCCGGGCGCTGCTGCGCTACGTGTACTGCGCCATCTGGGTGATGCCGCCGCTGGCCGCCTTGGTCTCGCGCCGCTTCACGGTGACGGAGGTGGCGGTGGTGTTCTTCGGCTGGGTGCTGCTCTGGGCGATGCTCAGCCGCTTTCATCCGCAGCGCCAGTTCTGGCACGACGCCTGGGCCGGCACCCGTCTGGTCGAGGCGGCCTGAGACAATCGGCGCATGCCGTCCACCCCCACCCCCACCTTCTCCATCTGCGTCTACTGCGGCTCCCGCCCTGGAACCGACCCTGCCTTCGCCGCCGCCGCCACCCGGGTCGGCCGCTGGATCGGCGAGCATGGCGGGCAGCTGGTCTACGGCGGCGGCAACAACGGCCTGATGGGCGTGCTGGCGGACGCCGCGCTGGCGGCCGGTGCCCCCGTGGTCGGCATCATCCCGCGCTCGATGGTGGAACGCGAATGGGCCAAGCGCGATTGCACCGAGCTGCACGTCGTCGAGAACATGCACGAGCGCAAGAGCATGATGGCCGAGCGGGCCGACGCCTTCCTGGCGCTGCCCGGCGGCATCGGCACCTTCGAGGAGTTCTTCGAAGCTTGGACCTGGCGCCAGCTGCAGTTCCACGCCAAGCCGGTGGGGCTCCTGGACAGCGGCGGCTACTACGAAAGCCTGGTGGCCTTCCTGCGCCAGGGCGTGGCGCATGGCTTCATGACCGAGGCGATGATGGACCTGCTGACGATAGGCAGCGAGGCCGACGAGGTGCTGGGGCGGCTGGTGGCCGGCATCCGGCCAGGGGCGCAGCGGATGGACCTGTCGCAGATCTGAATCAGACCGCCGACTCGTCCAGTTCCCCGGTGCGAATGCGCACCACGCGTTCCACCGTGGTGATGAAGATCTTGCCGTCGCCGATCTTGCCGGTGCGGGCGGCCTTGATGATGGCTTCCACGCAGCGGTCGACGTCGTCATCCTTGACCACCACTTCCACCTTCACCTTGGGCAGGAAGTCGACCACGTACTCGGCGCCGCGGTACAGCTCGGTGTGGCCCTTTTGCCGGCCGAAGCCCTTGACCTCGGTCACCGTCAGCCCCGTCACCCCGCATTCGGCCAGGCCTTCGCGGACTTCCTCCAGCTTGAACGGCTTGACGATGGCGGTGATCTGTTTCATGCGGGCTCCAGGGTTTTCTTGATTTCTAATGGGCGATCAACGTGAATGATTATGTCACCCGGGTGCTGAACGCACCCTCCGAACTCCCCGCCGCTCAATGGGACGCGCTGCTGGCCGCCAGCGGCCAGGCGTCGCCGTTCCTGCGCCACGCCTACCTGGCCGCGATGCACGACAGCGGCAGCGCCGCACCGGCCAGCGGCTGGGTTCCGCAGTTCGTCACGCTGTGGCGCGGCGACCAATTGCAAGCCGCCTGCCCGCTGTACCTGAAGGACCATTCGTACGGCGAGTACGTGTTCGACTGGGCCTGGGCCAACGCCTACCAGGAGCACGGGCTGCGCTACTACCCCAAGGCGCTGGCCGCCGTGCCGTTCACGCCGGTGCCGGGGCCGCGCCTGCTGGCACGCGACGACGCTGGGCGCGCGGCGCTGCTGCAGGCGGTGCTGGCGCTGTGCCGCCAGCAGAAGCTGTCGTCGTTGCACCTGCTGTTCGCCGGCGACGACGACGTGCGGGCCTGCGAAGCGGCCGGCCTGATGCTGCGCCACACGGTGCAGTTCCACTGGACCAACGCCGGCTACCCCGATTTCGACGCCTTCCTGGCCAGCCTGGCGCAGGAAAAGCGCAAGAAGATCCGGCAGGAGCGACGCAAGGTGGCGCAGGCCGGGGTGGTGTTCCGGCACGCCCAGGGCCGCGCCATCACGGCCGCCGACTGGGAGTTTTTCTACCGCTGCTATGAGCGCACTTACCTGGAGCACGGCAACGCGCCTTACCTTGCGCCCTCGTTCTTCGCGGCGATGGCGCGGGACATGCCGGAGAACTGGCTGCTGTTCATCGCCCAGCACGATGGGCGGGCGATCGCCAGCAGCCTGATCGCAGTGGCGGACGGGGTTGCCTACGGCCGCTACTGGGGCGCGCTGGAGCGGGTCGACTGCCTGCACTTCGAGGCCTGCTACTACCAGCCGCTGCAATGGTGCATTGCCAACGGCTACAGCCGCTTCGAAGGCGGCGCCCAGGGTGAGCACAAGATGGCGCGGGCGCTGATGCCGGTCAGGACGACCAGCGCGCACTGGCTGGCGCACCCGGCCTTCGCCGATGCGGTGGAGCGCTTCCTGGAGCGCGAGGGCCAGGGAATAGAGAACTACCTGGAGCACCTCGGGGAGCGGTCGCCGTTCAAGACGACGACGCCCTGACGCTCAGCCGGCGGCGTGCGCCTTGTTGTACGCCTCGATCCCGTCCAGCACTTCCTTCTTGGCGGCCTCGGGGCCTTCCCAGCCCAGGACCTTGACCCACTTGCCCGGCTCCAGGTCCTTGTAGTGCTCAAAGAAGTGGGCGATGGTCTTCAAGCGCAGCGGATTCATGTCCTCGGGCTTTTGCCAGTGGGTGTAGATCGCCAGGATCTTGTCGGTGGGCACCGCCAGCACCTTGGAGTCCTGGCCGGCCTCGTCCTCCATGATCAGGATGCCGATCGGGCGGCAGGTCACCACCACGCCCGGGATCAGGGGCACGGGGGTGATCACGAGCACGTCGACCGGATCGCCGTCACCGCTGATGGTCTTGGGCACGTAGCCGTAGTTGGTGGGGTAGTGCATCGACGTGGACATGAAGCGGTCCACGAAGATGGCGCCGGTTTCCTTGTCCACCTCGTACTTGACGGGGTCGGCGTTCATGGGGATCTCGATGATCACGTTGAACGATTCGGGAACATGGTTGCCGGGGGTGACGAGGTCGAGTGACATGGTTTCGTTCTACAAGGAGGAATCGGAAGGCCTGGGACAAACCCTGATTTTAGTTTGGCGCGCGACGCTTTCCCCCGACTGACGTGAATCAGTTCGCGCCTTTCCCCTTATAGTCCGGCCGTTGGCCAATCGCCTCCCGGCTGGGAGTCACGAGGAAGCAACGCAGCGGAGGCACCGCTCGCGTTGCCTCCGCAACGACTCACAGCAAACGGAAGGAGAAACTGATGATCGGCAACTCGGCGCTGATACTGGCGCTCGTCTGCGGCCTCGCGGCCGTCGGTTATGGCATCTGGGCCCGCAGCTGGATCCTGAGCCAGGACCCCGGCAATGCCCGCATGCAGGAGATCGCGGCCGCCATCCAGGCCGGCGCGGCCGCCTACCTGGCACGGCAATACAAGACCATCGCCATCGTCGGCGTGGTGTTGGCCATCCTGATCGGCGTGTTCCTCGACGGCAAGACCGCCGTCGGCTTCATCATCGGCGCCGTTCTGTCGGGGGCCTGCGGCTTCATCGGCATGAACGTCTCGGTGCGCGCCAACGTGCGCACCGCGCAGGCGGCCACCCGCGGCATCGGCCCGGCGCTGGACGTGGCCTTCCGCGGCGGCGCCATCACCGGCATGCTGGTCGTGGGCCTGGGCCTGCTGGGCGTGACCGCCTTCTACTGGTTCCTGGTCGGCAACGGCAACCTGACGCCGGACCGCGACCTGGCCGCGCTGCTGAACCCGCTGATCGGCTTTGCCTTCGGCTCCTCGCTGATCTCGATCTTCGCGCGGCTGGGCGGCGGCATCTTCACCAAGGGCGCCGACGTCGGCGCCGACCTGGTGGGCAAGGTGGAAGCCGGTATCCCCGAAGACGACCCGCGCAACCCGGCCGTGATCGCCGACAACGTCGGTGACAACGTGGGCGACTGCGCCGGCATGGCCGCCGACCTGTTCGAGACCTATGCGGTGACCCTGATCGCTACGATGGTGCTGGGCGCTCTGCTGATCACCGGCGCCAAGACCAACGCCGTGCTGTACCCGCTGGCGCTGGGCGGCGTGTCGATCATCGCCTCCATCATCGGCTGCTTCTTCGTCAAGGCCTCGCCCGGCATGCGCAACGTGATGCCGGCCCTATACAAGGGCCTGGCGATCGCCGGCGTGCTGTCGCTGGTCGCCTTCTACTTCGTGACGGTCTGGATCATGCCGGACAACGCGATCACCGCCACCGGCTCGCAGCTGCGCCTGTTCGGCGCCTGCGTGGTCGGCCTGGTGCTGACCGGCGCGCTGGTCTGGATCACCGAGTTCTACACCGGCACGCAGTACTCGCCGGTGCAGCACATCGCGCAAGCCTCCACCACCGGCCACGGCACCAACATCATCGCCGGCCTGGGCGTGTCGATGCGCTCGACCGCCTGGCCGGTGCTGTTCGTCTGCGGCGCCATCCTGGCTTCGTACCAGCTGGCCGGCCTGTACGGCATCGCCATCGCCGCCACCGCCATGCTCAGCATGGCCGGCATCGTGGTGGCGCTGGACGCCTACGGCCCGATCACCGACAACGCCGGCGGCATCGCCGAGATGGCCGACATGCCGGCCAGCGTGCGCGACATCACCGACCCGCTGGACGCCGTGGGCAACACGACCAAGGCCGTCACCAAGGGCTACGCCATCGGCTCCGCCGGCCTGGCCGCGCTGGTGCTGTTCGCCGACTACACCCACAAGCTGGAAAGCTACGGCCGCCAGATCAGCTTCGACCTGTCGGACCCGATGGTGATCGTCGGCCTGTTCATCGGCGGCCTGATCCCCTACCTGTTCGGCGCCATGGCGATGGAAGCGGTCGGCCGCGCCGCCGGCGCGGTGGTGGTGGAAGTGCGCAGGCAGTTCCGCGAGATCAAGGGCATCATGGAAGGCACGGCCAAGCCCGAGTACGGCGTGGCGGTCGACATGCTGACCAAGGCGGCGATCAAGGAAATGATGATCCCGTCGCTGCTGCCGGTGGTGGTGCCGGTGCTGGTCGGCCTGATCCTTGGCCCCAAGGCGCTGGGCGGCCTGCTGATGGGAACCATCGTGACCGGCCTGTTCGTGGCGATCTCGATGTGCACCGGCGGCGGCGCCTGGGACAACGCCAAGAAGTACATCGAAGACGGCCACCACGGCGGCAAGGGCAGCGAAGCCCACAAGGCGGCCGTGACCGGCGACACGGTGGGCGATCCCTACAAGGACACCGCCGGCCCGGCCATCAACCCGCTGATCAAGATCATCAACATCGTGGCGCTGCTGATCGTGCCGCTGGTGGTCAAGTTCCACCCCTGACATTCACTCGCAAAACGCCAGGGCGTCTCGCGAGTGTCCTGATCGGATGAAAAAGCCCGGGCAGAGACCGGGCTTTTTCATTGAGGGACGCGCTGCGCGATGCTGCGCGGGTCCGCTTGCCACTGCCCGGATCAGCGGTGCGCCACCGCCCGCACCAGCGCCGTCGCCGTCGCCGTCAACTGCGCCAGCTCCGTCACCCGGCCGTCCTCGATCGCCTGCAGCACCAGTTCGTGGATGCCGCCGACCACCGCCATGGCCAGCTGCGGCGTCACCCGTTCGGCCGGGCCGCGGTTGACCACGCCCAGCATGTAGTCGGCGATCTCCTGGTTCACCCGCCGGCGGGCGGCCAGCCCTGCCGGGCCCAGCCCCAGAATCTCGATGAACAGCGTGCGCATCAGCACCGGGTTGGCGGCCATGCAGGCGAGGTAGGCGGCCAGCGCGCGCTCCACCTGCTGTTGCCAGTCGTGCCCCGGGTCGATCGCATCGCGCAGCACCTTCAGCGCGTTATGGCTGGCGGCCTCGTACAGCGCGACCAGGCATTCGGCCTTGCCGGCGAACTGCTCGTAGAAGGTGCGGCGCGACACGCCGGCCTCGCGCACGATGTCCGCGATGGTGGTCTCGGCATAGCCCCTGGCCGCGACCGCCAGCGCCATCCCTTGCAGCACGCGACCGCGATGTTCGTGGACGACTTCACTGTTCATCGCCGGATGGTACTTGACAGTACCAGGTTCTGCGCAGATCATTCTCCGGTACGCAGGTGTACCACCTGGCCCTGGCCCTGACCTTGCCCTTCCCATGACCGACCTCGTCGTCCGCCGCCTCCTCGTCGACATGGCAGCGCCCATTGCCCGCCACTGGTGCGCCGGTGACGCCTTCCGCACCGCCTTCTTCAACGCCCTGTCGATGAGCTTCCCGGTGGGCGAGCAGTTCTTCATCGACTCGGTGCGCAACGGATTGAAGGAACTGCCGGCCGAAAAGCAGGAGACGTTCCGCGCCGAGGTGCAGGGCTTCATCGGCCAGGAGGCCACCCACCGCCGGCTGCACAGCCTGTACAACGCGCATCTCGACAAGCTCGGCCTGGTCAACGACTGGGAGCCGCGGGCCCGCGAGCGGCTGCAGCAGATGGAGGGGCAGGACGTGCGCCACTGGCTGGCGATCACCGCCGCCAACGAGCACTTCACCGCCATCTTTGCCGATTTCATGCTGCGCAACCCCGATCTGCTGGGCGAGCAGGACCCGCGCTTGCGGACGCTGTGGCTGTGGCACAGCGCCGAGGAAGCCGAGCACCGCTGCACCGCCTTTGCCCTGTACCAGGCGCTGGGCGGCAACGAGCAGTGGCGCCTGAGGTGGATGCGCCGCATCACCTTCATCTTCCTGATCGACACGCTGCGCCAGACAGCCAACAACCTGCGGCGCGACGGCACGCTGTGGAAGTGGAGCACCGTCAAGAGCGCGGCCAGCTTCCTGTTCGGCAAGCGCGGACTGGTGCGACTGACCTACCAGCCGTGGCGCGACTACTTCCGTGCCGACTTTCACCCGGCGCAGCACGATGCGGCCGCGTCGCGCGACTGGCTGGCGCGCAACGGCGACCAGTTCGTCCCCGTCCGGGCCTGAGAGGCTGGCATCCGGGCTTGACCCGGGATCCATGCGGCGCACACGGAGCCTGGGATTGCGGCTCGAGCCCGCGTTGACAAGGTCGGCGACGGCTCCTCGCAGTTGGCGCAAAATTGCGCCCATGCAGCACCACTTCATCGCCAACGCCCCGGCTCGCTCCTCTTCCGAGCGCACCCTGCCCGTCATCGATCCCTCGGACGGCCAGACCTACGACACCATCCAGCGCGGCACCGCGGACGACATCGACCAGGCCGTGCGGGCGGCGCGCCAATGCTACGAAGGCGCGTGGAGCAAGCTCAGCGCCGCCGAGCGCGGCCGGCTGATGATGCGGCTGTCGCTCAAGCTCGGCGAGCACGCCGAGGAGCTGGCCGCCATCGAGCAGCGCGATTGCGGCAAGCCGACCAAGCAGGCCCGCGCCGATGCGGTGGCTCTGGCCCGCTACTTCGAGTTCTACGCCGGCGCCTGCGACAAGCTGCACGGCGAGACCCTGCCCTACCAGCAAGGCTACACGGTGTTCACCTGGCGCGAGCCGCACGGCGTCACCGGCCACGTGATCCCCTGGAACTACCCGATGCAGATCTTCGGGCGCAGCGTCGGCGGCGCGCTGGCAGCCGGCAACGTCTGCGTGGTCAAGCCCTCGGAGGATGCGTGCATGTCGCTGCTGCGCGTGGCGCAACTGGCGGCCGAGGTGGGCTTTCCGGCCGGCGCGATCAACATCGTCACCGGCTATGGCCATGAGGTGGGCGATGCGCTGGCGCGCCATCCCGGCATCGACCACATCAGCTTCACCGGCAGCCCCACCGTTGGCACGCTGATCCAGCAAGCCGCCGCCGAACGCCATTGCCCGGTCACGCTGGAGCTGGGCGGCAAGAGCCCGCAGATCGTGTTTGCCGACGCCGACCTTGACGAAGTGCTGCCGGTGGTGGTCAACGCCATCGTGCAGAACGCCGGCCAGACCTGCTCCGCCGGCTCGCGCCTGCTGGTGCAGGAAGGCTTGTACGAGCCGCTGCTGGAACGCCTGGGCGCGGCCTTCTCCAACCTGCGGGTCGGCCCCGCCGCGATGGACCTGGACGTCGGTCCGCTGATCCGCCAGACCCAGCAGCAACGGGTGTGGGACTTCCTGTCCGACGCGCAGCACGCCGGCATCCCGATGGTGGCCCAGGGCCAAGTGGTGGAAGAGGCGCCGGAGTCGGGCTTCTACCAGGCGCCGACGCTGCTGCGCGACGTGCCGGTGACGCACCGGCTGGCGCAGGAAGAAGTGTTCGGCCCGGTGCTGGCGGCCATGAGCTTTCGCGACGAAGACCATGCGGTGGAACTTGCCAATGCCACCCAGTTCGGGCTGGTGGCGGGCATCTGGACGCGCGACGGCGCCCGGCAGCTGCGCATGGCGCGGCGCGTGCGCAGCGGCCAGGTGTTCATCAACAACTACGGCGCCGGCGGCGGCGTGGAGTTGCCGTTCGGCGGCGTGAAGTCGTCCGGCTACGGGCGCGAAAAGGGCTTCGAGGCGCTGCTGGGGTTCACCACGCTCAAGACGGTGGCGATCAAGCACGGCTGATCCGTGCTCAGCCCTTGACCCGAGCCGACTTCACCACCGCCTCGGCCAGCGGCAGCAGCTTGTCGTAGAACCCCAGCCGCGGCGCCACGAAGGCAGCGGCATAGAGCTCCTCGCCATGCACCGGGTCCGGGCGCACCGCCACCCAGACCACGCCGCGCAGCGTCAGGTCGTCGCGGCGCCGCAGCAGGGTGAACTCGAAGCGCACGCCCGGGCTGCCGGCGAACACCGTGGTCTCCACCTTGGTCACCGTGACGGTGCCGGCGCTGGCGTACAGCTCCTCGAACAGGCTCACCAGTTGCTCGGGTGCCAGCCCGGTGCGGAAGGTCGGCACCCGCGGCGCCTTCTGGTCTTCGTTGCGCAGGAACACCATGGGCCGCGTCATCAACGGCTGCCCGGGCTTGACGCCGCCCCACAGGCGCAGGTGGTCCAGCGGCATGCCGTCGCGCGTCCAGGTTTCGTAAGGGTCGCCGTCCCACGGGTCGCTCACGTGGTTCCAGGCGGCCGAGACATGCACGGCCAGCTTGTCGTTGACCAGCTGGTCGCCTTCCATCCGGTAGGCCATGGCGCAGGCCGACAGCAGCGCCGCCAGCAGCAGGGACACCAGGATCTTCATGGCCTGGGCTCCGTGAGGTAGCCGCGCACCAGGCCGGCATCCGGCGCGTCCGGGACCAGCGCCAGGTACTGCTGGAACGACTGCTGCGCCGCCGCCCGGTCGTTGCGTTGCCGGTGCACCAGGCCCAGCGATCGATGGGCCAGCGCCGGCGGGTTGGCGGCGGCCGTCGCGCGCTGCAGGTCCGCCAGGGCACGCGCGATGTCGCCGCCTTCGTCGCGCAGCCGGTACACCTCGCCGCGCCCGTACAGCACCTCGGCGTCATCGGGGCGGCCCACCAGCATGCGGTCGAACAGCACCAGGCTCTCCTCGTACTGCCCGCGCTTGACCTCGTCCTGGATCCAGCCCAGGCGCAATGGCGCGATCGCCTGCCGCAACCGGTCTTCCCCCGTGTCGCCGCCGCGTCCGCCGGCCAGGGCCAGCAACTCGTCGCGCCGGCCCGCCGTGGTCGGGTGGGTTTCGAACATGTCGCCGTGCCGGCCGGCCTTTTCGCCGCCGGTGACCTTCATCTCGGCCAGCAGGTTGTCCCAGACGTTGGCGGCCTCGCGGCCGTCGTAGCCGGCCTGCTGCAGCATGCGCATGCCCAGCCGGTCGGCCCGCGACTCGTGCTCGCGGGAAAAGGCAAAGGCGCTGGCCAGCAGGCCGATCTGGCCGATCGTGCTGCCCAGGCCGCCGACCATGCCGACCACCTGCCCGATCAGCGCGCGGTCCTTGGCGGCGCGCAGTTGCTCGACCGAGTGGCGCTCCAGGTAGTGGCCCAGCTCGTGGCCGATCACCGCGGCCAGCTGGGCTTCGTTGTCGGACCGCAGCAGCAGCCCGCTCCACACCAGCATCATGCCGTTGGGCGCCATCATGGAGTTGAACAGCGGCATCCGCACGATGTGGATGCGGATGTCGGGGCTGTGGCTGGGCGCGAGCCGCTCGACCAGGCCGCGCAGGTAGGCCTGCAGCTGCGGCTCGCGGAGCGCCAGCGGGCTGCGGCGCAGGCGTGTCTCCTCGCGGTCCATCATTCCCCACAGGCCGCCTTCGTCGGTGTCGGCGGCCGGCCGGACAAAGCGCGGCGGCAACGGCGCGCCAGCCGCCAGTTCCTGGGCGAAGGCCGGCAGACTGGCAATGGCGCCCAGTCCGGCGCAGTGGCGGCAGGCCAGGCGCAGAAAGCCGCGGCGGCCAGTGGTGTCGCGGCTCATGGCCGCGGCCCGGCCTGCAAGCCCGGAAAGCCCTTGAGCATGGCCGCCACTGTTTCGTCGGCGGCGGCAGCGTCGCGCAGGTCGCCCCACATGCGGTGCGTCGCGCGGTGCCAGACCACCTGGCCGGTGTTCAGGTCGACGAGCGAGGCATAGCCCACCTGCTCGCCGCCGAAGGAGACGGCGCCCAGCAAGGCCATCGCCAGCATCGCCGCCTTGCGCTCGTTGCTGGCATAGCTGTCGCGAACCCGGGTGAACAGCGCGTAGTCGGCGCCGGTGCGGTCCTTGAGCGGCCGCACCGCTTCGCCCAGCGACCAATCGAGCTGGTCGGCCTTGGTGGGCAGCTTCAAGTTGCCCAGGTGGTGGATGGCGATCGCCTGCGCCACGGCGCCGTGCAGCGCCGCGACTTCCCCGAACTGGTCCAGCTCGGTGGCAGTCATCTCGCTGGTGTTGGCGCCCAGGAGCGCGCGCTGCCTGGCCAGCGCCCGGCTGAAGTGCTGCTGGGCCGCCGCCGTCCAGTCCTGGCGCGGCTCGACCACGCCGCCGGCGCTGATCGAAAACAGCTCCATGTCGGCCGGGATCACCACCAGCTTCGAGGTGGCGGGCCGGACGCTGAAGCCCGGGGCCAGCTGAGGGGCGCCGTCCTGCGCCTGGGCCGCGCCGGCCAGCAGCAGGATCGCCACGATGGCGGGACGAAGGAAGCTGAAACGGGGTCTGGGCATCTGGAACTCCTGCCTCGGGCGCGCGCCAGGCGACGAGCCCCCAAGCTTGTGGCGGAGGCACTGGCAGGTCCAGCGGCCGGCCGCTGGCGAGCGCAAATTTCCCGCGCGGCCATGAATTTTCACGCTGACGTTCCATCGGGGCCACAGGAGCGCCAAGCCCCCAGGTTGTGCCGTCCGGCCAACCGGCGTCACAATCCGTCCATGGCCGAACGCGTGATCCCCCTGATCGACCAGCGCCTTGCCGCGCTGGGCGCGACGCTGCCGGCGCTGCCCATCGCCGCCAACGGCCTGCTGGCCGACAGCCTGGGGCGGCCGCTGCGCGACTTGCGCATCAGCGTCACCGACCGCTGCAACTTTCGCTGCAGCTACTGCATGCCCAAGGAAGTGTTCGACAAGGACCACCAGTACCTGCCGCATGCCTCGCTGCTGAGCTTCGAAGAGATCACCCGCCTGGCGCGCCAGTTCCTGGCCCATGGCGTGCGCAAGATCCGCCTGACCGGCGGCGAGCCGCTGCTGCGCAAGAACCTCGAAATCCTGGTGGAGCAACTGGCGGCGCTGCGCACGATGGACGGCACGCCGCCGGAGCTGACGCTGACCACCAACGGCTCGCTGCTGGCGCGCAAGGCGCAGGCGCTGAAGGCCGCCGGCCTGCAGCGGGTGACCGTGAGCCTGGACGGGCTGGACGATGCGATCTTCCGGCGCATGAACGACGTGGACTTTCCGGTGGCCGACGTGCTGGAAGGCATCGCCGCCGCCCGCGCCGCAGGCCTGGGGCCGATCAAGGTCAACATGGTGGTCAAGCGCGGCACCAACGACGACCAGATCCTGCCGATGGCGCGCCACTTTCGCGGCAGCGGCGTGGTGCTGCGCTTCATCGAGTACATGGACGTGGGCGCCACCAACGGCTGGCGCATGGACGAAGTGATGCCCTCAGCCGAGGTCCGCGCGCGCATCGCCACCGAATTGCCGCTGCTGCAGCTTGATCCTTCCGCGCCGGGCGAAACCGCCGAGCGCTGGGGCTATGCCGACGGCAGCGGCGAGATCGGCCTGATCAGCAGCGTGACGCAGGCTTTCTGCGGCGACTGCAACCGGGCCCGCCTGTCCACCGAAGGCAGGCTGTACCTGTGCCTGTTCGCTGGCAACGGCTACGACCTGCGGGCGCTGCTGCGCGGGGGCGCCGGCGACGCCGAGCTGGCCTCGGCCGTCGGCCACATCTGGCAAGGCCGCGGCGACCGCTATTCCCAATTGCGCGGCACCCTCGCCGCGGGCCCCGGCGGCGCGCCGAAGCGTCGCGTCGAAATGAGTTACATCGGCGGATGATTTCCAGCAACGACATCACCGGCGTGATCCTCGCCGGCGGCCGTGGCTCCCGCATGGGCGGGGCCGACAAGGGGCTGCAGAACTTCCGCGGCGTGCCGCTGGCCATGTACACCATGCTGCGGCTGTCGCCGCAGGTCGGCGCCGTGATGGTCAACGCCAACCGCAACCTGGCCGCCTACGAGTCGTTCGGGGTGCCGGTCTGGCCCGACGGCCTGTCCGACTATGCGGGCCCGCTGGCCGGCTTCCTGACCGGGCTGGAGCAGTGCGAGACCGAGTACATGGTCACCGTGCCTTGCGACACGCCGCTGTTCCCGCACGACCTGGTGGCCCGGCTGGCACAGGCGCTGGAGCGCGACGGCGCCGAGATCGCGATGGCCGCCGCCCCCGAGGAAGACGGGCAGCTGCGCCCGCAGCCGGTGTTCTCGCTGCTGCGGCGCGACCTGATGGAAAGCCTGGTGGCCTACACCCACGGCGGCGGCCGCAAGATCGACGCCTGGACGGCGCAGCACAAGACGGTGCTGGTGCCGTTCGACCAGCCGGGCGACGACGCTTCGGCCTTCTTCAACGCCAACACGCTGGCCGAGCTGCACAGGCTCGAGCAGTCGTGACCCCGACGATCGCGCAGGCCGCGGCGCAGCTGCAAGGCTACGACCCGCAGGCCCTGAGCGCCGACGCCGTCGGGCAATTCCTGGGACACCTGGTGACCCGGGTGACGCAGGAAGAGACCATTGGCCTGGTCCAGGCCCTGGGCCGGGTGCTGGCGCATGACCTGGTCTCACCCATCAGCGTGCCGCCGCACGACAACTCCGCGATGGACGGCTTCGCCTTCGACGGCACGCTGCTGGCATCGGGCGAGCCGCTGCGGCTGGAAGTGGTGGGCACTGCGCTGGCCGGCCAGGCCTGGCGCGGCAGCGTGGGCGCCGACCAGTGCGTGAAGATCATGACCGGCGCGATCATGCCGGCGGGCCTGGACACGGTGGTGCCGCAGGAATTCACCAAGGCCGGCGCCGACGGCCGCATCGAGATTCCGGCCGGCCTGCTGCAGCCCGGCGACAACCGCCGCTTCAAGGGCGAGGACCTGATGCAAGGGCGCGCCGCGCTGTCCCGCGGCGAGCGGCTCGGCCCCGCCGCCTGCGGCCTGATCGCCAGCCTGGGCATCGCCACCGTGCCGGTGGTGCGACGGCTGCGGGTGGCCTACTTTTCCACCGGTGACGAAATCCTGAGCCTGGGCGAGCCGCCGCGCGAAGGCGCGGTGTACGACAGCAACCGCTACACGGTGCATGCCCTGCTCACGCGCCTGGGCTGCGAAGTGATCGACATGGGCGTGGTGCGGGACCAGCCGGAGTTGCTGGAGCGGGCCTTCACCGAGGCCGCCGGGCAGGCCGACGCCATCATCACCAGCGGCGGCGTGAGCGTCGGCGAGGCCGACTTCACCAAGGCCATGATGAAGAAGCTCGGCGACGTCGCGTTCTGGCGGATCGCGATGCGCCCCGGACGCCCGATGGCCGTCGGCCGGATCGGCGCTGCGGTGCTGTTCGGGCTGCCGGGCAATCCGGTCGCCGTGATGGTCACCTTCCTGGCCTTCGTGCGCCCGGCCCTGCTGCGCATGATGGGCGCCCGGGCCGAAGCGCCGGTGCTGCTGAAGGCGCACAGCGCCGAGGCCATCCGCAAGAAGCCGGGCCGCACCGAATACCAGCGCGGCACCGTCAGCCGCACCGCCGGCGGCGGGCTGCAAGTGCGCACCACCGGCAACCAGGGCTCGGGCGTGCTCAGCTCGATGGTGCAGGCCAACGGCCTGATCGTGCTGCACCACGCGCAGGGCGATGTCGCCGCCGGCGACGAGGTGGACGTGATGATGTTCGAAGGCGCGCTCTAGGCGAAGCGCAGCACCGCGATCGGCGGCAGGCCGCGCGAGACGCACTCCCAGCGGCTGCCGCCGTCCTCGCTGATCCACAGGCCGCCGGTGGTCGACCCCAGCGCCAGCGCCAGCACTTCGCCGTCGGCCGTGCTGTCCAGGCCGTGACGATAGACCAGGTGATAGACATCGCGCGCCGGCAGCCCGTCACCGCGCGCGGTGAACGACTCCTCGCCGTCCCGCGTCTCGGTCACCACGAGCCGCCCGTTCACCGGCATGCGCCTGGCATCGGAGTTGGCCGGCGCGAACCAGGCGCGCAGCGGCTCGCGCGGGTGCGCCGCCACCGCAACGCCGAAGCTGCTGGCCACGGCCGCCGTGATGGGTGTCCACAGCGCCCCGCCCTCCACCGACCGGTACATCCCGCCATGGTGCTGCAGCCAGCGCACGTCGGCTGCGCCGCGCAGGCGGCGATGCGGTGCACGTCCTGGATGTTGCCGTCGTGGCGCCGCTGCGGCGGCGTGTAGGCACCGGCGTCCAGCCCTTGCGAGGTGTTGGCCCAGGTGGTGCCACCGTCGCGCGTTTGCCAGACACCGCCGCAGGAAACGGCGATCGTCAGGTGCCGCGGATCGCGCGGATCGACCAGCACCGAGTGGATGCCGGCATGGTCGTAGCCGCCACCGAACCACCCGCGCCGTTCCGGCCGCTCCCACAAGGCTGGTGGCCAGGTGCCAGCTGCGGCCCGCATCGTCGGAATGGAACAGGCCGGCCGGCAGGCAGCCGGCCCAGAGCCGGCCGGCGCCAGCTTGCAGGCACCACACCAGGTCCACGCTCCACGGCGTGGCGTCGTCTTTCCAAGGACCATCCTGGGGCTTGGGCGGAAGGGCGGGCGCGGCCACTTCCTGCCAGCTGCCGCCGCCGCCGTCGGTGCTGCGCTGGAGCTTGACGCCGAAGTGGCCCAGCCGCAGCGCCGCGTACCAGGCGCCGTCGGCCGGATCCGCCAGCACTTGCGTGACCGGCCCGCCCGCGAAGGCCGGCTCGCCCAGGCGCCAGCCGGTGGCTTGGCGGCGAACCGTGAACAAGCCCTTGCGGGTGCCGACGTGGAGCGTGTGCATGGTTCAAGCTCCGGTGAGTGCCTGGATGACCATCACGGTGTCGCCGGGCCCCAGCGGCGTGTCCTGGCGGCTGCGGCTGGGAATCATCTGCCCGTTGACGAACACGGCCACGTGCTTGCGCACGGCACCTTGTTCGTCCAGCACGTAGCCGCGCAACGCCGGGGCGGCAAGGAACGCGGCATCCAGCGGTCGCGGCCAGGGTGGCGGCGCTGGCCTGCTGGTCGGGGCAGGCAAGGTGCCGGGTCAGCACCGCAGCGAAGCGCACGGTGGGCATGGGCTGGGATTGCACACCGGGCTGCTGAAGGCGTCAAGCGACGATCATGCCGGCAACTGCAGCGGTGTGCCCCTCCCGCCGCGCCGGGACCGGGCGACCCGCCCTGGCGAATGTCCCCGGCGCGGGCCTCGGCTCCGGCTGCGACCCGCTCCTCCTGCTTTACGTCGCCACGACGGGGCGCCCGATCCTGGCGCTGCGCCGTGCGAACGTCACTTCGCGACCAGGTCCTGGTCGTGGTGCGCAATCGCGGTATCGGCGGCGACCGTCGTCTTGGCGCCGGGCACCTTGCCGCGGGCGAACACCGAGTACATGGTGGGCACCACGAAGATGGTCAGCAGCGTGCCCAGCGACATGCCGCCCACGATCACCCAGCCGATCTGCTGGCGGCTTTCGGCGCCGGCGCCGCTGGCCAGGGCCAGCGGCAGCGCGCCCAGCACCATGGCACCGGTGGTCATCAGGATCGGGCGCAGCCGCTGCGACGCGGCCTTGACGATCGCATCCACCGTGGACAGCCCGTGTTCGCGCAGCTGGTTGGTGAACTCCACGATCAGGATGCCGTGCTTGGTGATCAGCCCCACCAGCGTGATCAGCCCGATCTGCGAGTACACGTTGAGCGAGCCGCCCGACCACTTGAGCGCCAGCAGCGCGCCTATCATCGACAGCGGCACGGCCAGCATGATCACCAGCGGGTCCAGGAAGCTTTCGAACTGCGCGGCCAGCACCAGGAAAATAAACACCAGCGACAGCACGAACACGATGGCCAGCGCGCCTTGCGAGTTGCGAAATTCGCGCGAGGTGCCGTTCAGGTCGGTCGTGTAGCCGGGCTTGAGCACCTTGGCGGCGGCCTGGTTCATGAAGGTCAGCGCCTCGCCCAGGGAGTAATCGGGCGACAGGTTGGCTGAGATGGTGGCCGAGCGGCGCTGACCGAAGTGGTTCAACTCGCGCGGGCTGACGTTCTCGCTGATCTTGACCAGCGCCGACAGCGGGACCACGGTGTCGTTGCGGCCGCGCACGTAGATGCCGTCGATGTCCTCGGGCGTGGTGCGGCCGGACGACTGGATCTGCACGATCACGTCGTACTGCTCGGCTTCGCGCTTGTAGCGCGTGACGTTGCGCCCGCCCAGCATGGTCTCGATGGCCTTGGCCACCGCGTCCACCGGCACGCCCATGTCGGCGGCCTTGGCGCGATCGATGTCCAGCCGCAACTCCGGCTTGTTCAGGCGCAGATCGACGTCCGGCTGCAGGATGCCGGGCTGCTTGGCGATCTCGTCCAGCATCTGGCGCACCACCTGGTTCAGGTTCTGGTAGCTGTCCGAGGTCTGGATCACGAAGTTCACCGGCCGGTCGCGAAAGCCCTGCCCCAGCGACGGCGGCGTGATCGGAAAGGCGTTCACCCCCGGCAGCGCCGCCATCTTCGGCCCCATCTCGCGCGCCAGCTCGATGGTGCTGCGCTTGCGCTCTTCCCAGTCGACCGTGCGGTAGGTGACGTTGCCCTGCGACACCGACGGATTGCCGACGTTGGCGAAGATGCGGTCGAACTCGGGGTACTGCTGGCCCAGCCGTTCCAGCTCGCGGGCGTAGCGGTTGGTGTATTCCAGCGTGGCGCCGTCGGGCGCGGTGATGTTGGACGAGATCACGCCGCGATCCTCGATCGGCGACAGCTCCGCGCGCATGCTCGGATAGACGAACGAGATCGCCACCGCGCTGAGCAGCATGATGCCGATCACCAGCCAGCGCGCCTGCACGAGCACCCGGCGCACCATCACGCCGGCGCCACGCTGCCCCGGCTGTGGCTGGTAGCCGGTCGTGATGATCCAGCGCAGCAGGCGGGCGTAGCCGTTCGACAGCCCGGTCAGCAGCCGCTCCATGGTGCGGTCGAACCAGTTCGGCTTGGGGTTGTGGCGCAGCAGCAGCGAGCACATCATCGGCGTCAGCGTCAGGGCCACGAAGCCCGAGACCACCACGGCACCGGCCAGCGCCAGCGCGAACTCGATGAACAAGCGGCCGGTGCGCCCGGGCGTGAACGCCAGCGGCGCGTACACGGCCACCAGGGTCAGCGTCATCGTGATCACCGCGAAGCCGATTTCGCGCGCCCCCTTGATGGCGGCGGAGAACGGGTCCAGCCCCTCCTCGATGTGCCGGAAGATGTTCTCCAGCATCACGATCGCGTCGTCCACCACCAGCCCGATCGCCAGCACCAGGGCCAGCAGCGTGAGCGTGTTGATGGAAAAGCCGGCCAGCGCCATCAGCGCGAAGGTGCCCACCAGGCTGACCGGGATGGTCACGATCGGGATGATGGAGGCGCGGAAGGTGCGCAGGAACACGAAGATCACCAGCGCCACCAGCACGACGGCCTCGATGATGGTGGTGTAGACGTTCCTGATCGAGCGGTCGATGAAGACCGAGTTGTCGTTGGCGATGTCGATCACGACGTCGCCCGGCAGGTCCTGCTTGAGCTTGGGGATCATCTCCCGCACGCCCTGCGACAGCTCCAGCGGGTTGGCCGTGGCCTGCCGGATCACGCCGGCGGAGATCGCGTCGCGGCCGTTCAGGCGCACCGCGCTGCGCTCGTCTGCGGCGCCCTCCTCCACCCGCGCCACGTCGCGGATCTTGACCGGGTAGCCGTTGACGCTCTTGATCGTGATGTCGCCGAACTGCGCCGGCCGGACCAGGTCGGTCTGCGAGGTGACGCTGAACTCGCGCTGCTGCGACTCGATGCGCCCGCCCGGCAGCTCCAGGTTGCTGCGGCGGATCGCGTCCTCGACGTCCTGGGAGGTCAGCCTGAAGCCGGCCAGCTTCTGCGCGTCCAGCCAGACCCGCATGGCGTACTTGCGCTCGCCGTAGATGCGCACGTCGGCCACGCCGGTCACCGTCTGCAGCCGCGGCTTGGCGATGCGGGCGACCATGTCGTTGATCTGCAGCCGCGTCATGGTGTCGCTGGAGAAGGTCAGGAAGATGACGGGGAACGCGTCAGCCTCCACCTTGGCGATCACCGGCTCGTCGATTTCCTGCGGCAGCCGGTTGCGCACCCGCGCGGTGCGGTCGCGCACCTCGGCGGCCGCGGCGTCCGGGTCTTTCTCGAGCCGGAAGCGCACCGAGATCTGGCTTTGCTCGGCGCGGCTGATGGAGGTGATCACGTCGACGGCGTCGATGCCGGCGATGGAGTCTTCCAGCGGCTTGGAGATCTGGGATTCGATCACCTCGGCCGATGCGCCGGGATAGCGGGTGGTGACGGTCACCACCGGCTCGTCGATCTTCGGGTATTCGCGCACCGACAGTCGGTCGAAACTGACCGCGCCGACCAGCACGATCAGCAGGGACAGCACGGTGGCGAACACCGGCCGCCGGATGGCAATTTCGGGCAACTGCATCAAGGGGCTCCTGGGGCGTCAGCCGGCCGCGCGACGCGGGGCCTGACGCTGGCGGTCGTTGCCGCCCGGTTGCACGGTGGCCAGGGCGCCGCAAGGGGTGCCGGGCGCGGCCGGCACCACCTGGGCCAGCGCCGGCACCGGGCGGCCCGGGCCGCCGGCAGTGGCGGTGGCGGGCTGGCCGCCACGGGGCAGTTCCAGCACCCGCACCGGCATGCCGTCGCGCTGGATGCGCTGCTGGCCGGCCGTCACCACCAGGTCGCCGGCCTGCAGGCCCTGGGTGATCTCCACCTTGCCGGGCTGGCGGATGCCGACCTTGATCTCGACGCGCTGGGCGATCCGGGTGTCCTGGTCCGGGCCGTCGACCAGCTTGTACACGTACTGGCGGCCGGCTTGCGGCACGATCGCTTCCTCCGGGATCACGCGGGCGCCGTCGCGTACGCCGAACACCGGCGTGATGCGCGCGAACATGCCCGGGCGCAACTGCAGGTGGCGGTTGTCGATGCAGCCGCGCACGCCCACCGAGCGACCGTTGGCGTCCACCAGCGGGTCGATGGCGAGCACGACGGCGGTGTAGCGCTGGCCCGGCAGCGCGTCGACGTCGACCATGGCCGTCTGGCCGGGCCGCAGCTTGGTCTGGAAGCGCTCGGGCAGCCGGAAGTCGACAAAGACCGCATCCAGGTCTTCGATGTTGACGATGTCGGCGCCGTCCTTGAGGTAGTCGCCCACGCTGACGTTGCGGATGCCGGCGACGCCGTCGAACGGCGCCACGATCTTCAGCCGGGCCAGCATGGCGCGCGCCAGCGACAGCTTGGCCTCGGCCACCTGCAGGTGGGCCGCGCTCTCGTCGACCGCGCGCTGGGCGATGAATTTCTCTTCCACCAGTTCCTGGTTGCGCCGGTGGTTGGCACGGGCGATCGAGACCTCGGCCTCGGCCTGCTTGACCTGGGCCATCGGCAGCTGGTCGTCCAGCTGCACCAGCAGCTGGCCGCGCCGCACCCGCTGCGCATCGCGAAAGTTGATCTGGGTCACCCGACCCGACACCTCGGGCCGCAGCACCACGCTCTGGCGCGACCGCAGGCTGCCCACCGCCTGGGCGTCATCGGTCAGCGTGGCCAGCTCGACCCGCGCCACTTCCACCGACGGCGCGCGAGCGGGGCCGCTGCCGGTCGTGGAAGCGCCACCGGGCCCGGCCGAAGCGGCTGCGGCGTTGTCCTGCGCCGCGGGTTGCGCCGGCTTGTGCTGGAACCACCAGGCGCCGGCGGACACCGCGGCGATCCCGACCACCGCCACCACTGTATGGACTGCCTTCAATGCCATGACTACCGATCCGTCGAAAAATGTGCGTGCGGGCGCGCCGCGGACAGGCCCGCAGCCAAACTGCCAATGTAACAGCAGGTGAGCAAAGCGCCACCTGCCGCCGGCCATGGGCAGAGCCAGGGAGGCCGAATAAATGCCGGTATTTACGGGCTCTTTACATTTTCGGCGGGGGGCGGCCGCTAGCGCTTGCCCAGCGTCTGCTCCACCCCGAGGTTGGCCAGCGCGTCGGCCCGCTCGTTGCCCGCGTCGCCGTTGTGGCCGCGCACCCAGCGCCAGTCGATCGTGTGCCCGCCGTTGGCCACCAGCGCATCCAGCCGCTGCCACAGCTCGACGTTCTTGACCGGCTGCTTGGCGGCTGTCTTCCAGCCCTTGGCCTTCCAGCCGGGAAGCCACTCCGTGATGCCCTTGAGCACGTACTGGCTGTCCAGGTAGAGCGTGACGGCGCACGGCCGTTTCAGCGCCTCCAGCGCCTGGATCACGGCCATCATCTCCATGCGGTTGTTGGTGGTGTTGGGCTCGCCGCCATACAGCTCTTTCTGGGTGGCGCCCGAGCGCATCAGCACGCCCCAGCCCCCGGGGCCCGGGTTGCCCTTGCAGGCGCCGTCGGTGTAGATCTCGATCTGGTTCATGTCACTTTCATTGTTGCGGCAGATTCCCGCTGCGGTGGCTGCGGTGGCTGCGGTTGGCCAGCGGCACCGGCGCGGTCGCCCGCGCCACGGCCTGCCTCCAGGGCGGCCCGATCAACTTGACGCCACGCACCCGCTTGGCGGCCACGATGAAGTAGACGGCGCCGAAGATTGGCCACCAGCGCTCGCCCACCGCGTCCATCCAGTCGTAGCGCGACAGCCATTTCTCGCTCGCCATGGCCGGTCGCCAGCAGCCGAAAGTGCTGCTTTCGACCTCGAAACTCAAGAGCCGCAGCCAATCGCGCAGGCGCCGGTAGCCGATGTAGTCGCCGGCGTCGGGCAGGTACAGCTCGCCGAACCCGAGCTTGCGATAGAGGTGGGCGCGCTTTTGCCGCAGGCCCCACAGGCTGGCCGGGTTCAGGCAGCAGATCACCACCTTGCCTTCGGGCACCAGCACCCGCTCCACCTCGCGCAGCGTGGCGTGCGGATCGACGTTCAACTCGAGCGAGTGCGGCAGCACCACCAGGTCGAGGCTGTTCTCCTCGAACGGCAGCGCGCCGTAGCTGGTGACCAGCGCCGGCTTGACAGCGGCGGCCAGCGACTGCGGCTCGCCCAGGGCCAGCCACTTGTGCGGCATGCGGTTGGCGGCGAGCGTGTCCAGCTCCGGCAAACCGAGCTGCAGCGCGTGGTAACCGAAGATGTCGCCGACGGCGCGATCGAACTCCGCCCGCTCCCAGGCCAGAAGATACTGGCCAGGCGGGGTTTCAAACCACTGCTGCATTCCTATAATCTGGTCGCTCATGAAGTTGATCCCGCTGCCCGCATTCCAGGACAACTACCTTTGGCTGTTGCAAGACGGCCAGCGCGCCCTCGTCGTCGACCCCGGCGATGCGCAGCCGGTGCTGGCGTACCTGGAACAGGCCGGCCTGCGACTCGAGGCGATTCTAGTCACCCACCACCACCAGGATCACACCGGTGGCGTGGATGCACTGCGCCAGGCCACCGGCGCCAAGGTCTGGGGCCCCGCCCGCGAGCGCATCCCGGAGCCCGTCCTCCGCCTGTCCGAAGGCGATGCCATCGAGGTCCTCGGCCTGCGCTTCGAGGTGTTCGACGTGCCCGGCCACACGGCCGGCCACATCGCGTACTACTGCGCCGACACTGCTGGCCCCCAAGGAACTTCGTCCCGGCCCCCCGAGGCGGCGCATCCGGCCGGGGGCGGCCCGGCGCCGGACGACGGCGCCCCGCTGCTGTTTTGCGGCGACACCCTGTTTTCCGGCGGCTGCGGCCGTCTGTTCGAGGGCACGCCGGCGCAGATGCTGTCGTCCCTGGACAAGCTCGCGGCGTTGCCGGGAGCCACGCGGGTGTGCTGCACGCACGAATACACGCTGTCCAACCTGAACTTTGCAATCGCGGTGGAACCGCGCAACACGGATCTGGCGCATTACCGGCAACAATGCGTGGCGCTGCGGGCGCGCGGCGAGCCCACCCTGCCCTCCAGCATCGCGCTGGAAACCAGAATCAATCCCTTCTTGCGCGCCCGGGTCCCGGCGGTGGCGCAGGTAGCGCACGCGCATGACGGCGCCAACGAAAACGACGCGGTCGCGGTGTTCGCGAGCTTGCGGCAATGGAAGAACGAATTCAGATGAAGCAGTCCCACCTCCTGGCCCTGGTCGCCGCGCTTGCCCTCGCCGGCTGCGCCACCACACAGGGCCCCGAGTCGAGTGGCGCCCTGGCGCCCGCCGTCGAAGCCAACACCACCGCCTCCCGCCTGCCCGCCGTCATTCCCACCGGACCGCTCAGCGCGCTGAAGAACTCCGAGATCGGTTCGCGCTCGGTCGCCGGCCTGGAGCCGCCGCCGGACCTGTTCAGCCGCATCCGCCGCGGCTTCGCGATGCCCGACCTGGACCAGGACCTGGTGCGCAAGCAGGAGCAGTGGTACGCCACCCGCCCGGACTACATCCAGCGCATGACGGACCGCTCGCGCAAGTACCTTTTCCACATCGTGGAGGAACTCGAGCGCCGCAACATGCCGACCGAGCTGGCGCTGCTGCCCTTCATCGAAAGCGCGTTTAACCCGCAGGCCGTCTCCAGCGCCCGCGCCGCCGGCATGTGGCAGTTCATGCCGGCCACCGGCCGCGACTTCGACCTCAAGCAGAACGTGTTTCGCGACGACCGCCGCGACGTGCTGGCCTCCACCCGCGCCGCGCTGGACTACCTGCAGCGGCTGCACACCATGTTCGGCGACTGGCACCTGGCGCTGGCCGCCTACAACTGGGGCGAGGGCAGCGTCGGCCGCGCCATCAAGGCCAACCAGCGCGCCGGGCTTGGCACCTCGTACACCGAGCTGAACATGCCCGACGAGACGCGCAACTACGTGCCCAAGCTGCAGGCCGTCAAGAACATCGTCGCCAATCCCGACCAGTTCCGCGCCGAACTGCCGCTGATCGAGAACCACCCTTACTTCCAGTCGGTCACGCTGGAGCGCGACATGGACGTGGAACTGGCCGCCAGGCTGGCCGACGTCAACCTCGACGACTTCAAGGCGCTCAACCCGCAGCACAACCGGGCGGTGATCCTGGCCGCCGGCTCGCCGCAGATCCTGCTGCCCTGGGACAACGCCACCGTCTTCAAGCGCAACTTCTCCGAGTACACCCGGGGCAAGTTCGCCAGCTGGACGGCCTGGAGCGCCCCCGCCACGATGAGCGTGCCGGAGGCGGCGCGCCGCACCGGCATGTCGGAAGGCGACATGCGCAGCGTCAACAGCATTCCGCCGCGTATGCTGATCAAGGCCGGCTCGGTGCTGATCGTGCCGCGCTCGGGCACTGGCCACCAGGACGTCACCAGCCACGTGGCGGACAACGCCCAACTGAACCTGGCGCCGGAGATCATCACGCGGCGCACCGTGGTCAAGGCCAGGCGCGGCGACTCGGTGGCGACCATCGCGCGCCGCCACAACCTCAGCGCTGGTCAGGTGGCCGAGTGGAACGACATCCGCGCCTCATCGGTGTTCAAGGCGGGCCAGCAGGTCGTGCTGCACCTGCCGGTGCGAGCTGCCGCGGCACGGCGGAGGGCTCCAGTGCGCGCCAGCGCGCCGGTGCGCAGCGTCAGCAAGGCGCCCGTGCGCCGGGCCGCAATCGTGAAGAACAAGCGTCGCTGAGGGCGGCACGCGAAGTTGTTCGCGGGGTTTGTATAGCCGCCGCGTCCAGTTGTAAGCACCGCGTCCACACATAGGACAACGCCGACGGTGTGTACCGTCCCGGTCCGATGCTGGGGGCGAGCCAACCCGGCCATAGTGGGTCCATTCCAACCTTGAAGGGAATGCGACATGAACAACAAGACACTCCTTGGCGCCGTGATGGCCGCCTCGCTCATGGGATTCGGCGCCGCCGCCCATGCGCAGTACACCGCCATCGTCTCGGTGGCGCCACCGACGCCCCAGTACGAAGTGGTTCCGGGCCCGCGCCAGGGCCATGTCTGGGCGCCGGGCCATTACGAGTGGCGGGGCAACCAGCACGTGTGGGTGCAAGGCCAGTGGCTGGCGGCCCGCAACGGCTACGACTACCGCGAGCCGCGCTGGGTGCAGCGTGGCAACGGCCAGTGGCACCTGGTGGGTGGCAACTGGGAACGCCGCGGCCCCGACGGCGACCGCGACGGCGACGGCATCGCCAACCGCGACGACCGCGACCGTGATGGCGACGGCATTGCCAACCGCAACGACAACCGGCCGAACCGGGCCGCCAGCGCCCGCGACCTGCGCCCGAACGGCGACCTGGACCGCGACGGCATCGTCAACCGCCACGACCGCGACCGTGACGGCGACGGCGTGCGCAACAACCGCGACCGCTTCCCCGACAACGCTCGCCACAGCTGACGGCGCGGGCTGAGGCCCGGCGTTGAATGAAGAAGGGGCCCTCGGGGCCCCTTCTTCATTCGCGCATGGCCAGTGACTTCGCTGTCGCTGGTCATTCCTCGCCTTCAGGCCTTGAACCGCTCCTTGGCCCGCCGCGCGAAGTCATTGGTGTAGGTCTTGCCCAGGTCGATGCGGTCGCCCTTGATGGACGGGTCGAAACTGGCGAGCGCCTTCAGCGCCGTGCGCGCCCCGTCCTCAGGCAGCAGGCCGTCGGTCGCGATCGCCTCGCGCACCTTGTTGAACGAAGCGAGGTACAGCGCGCGGTCGCCGAGCAGGTAGGTCTCGGGCACGGTCTTGATGATGTCGCTGGGCCCCGCCGTCTGCAGCCACTTGAGGCCGTGCACGATGGCGTTGGCCAGCGCCTGGCAGGTGTTGGGGTTCTTCTGAACGAACTCCATCGGCGCGAACAGGCAGGCCGCCGGCATGGGGCCGCCGAACACTTCGTGCGTGCCCTTGAGGGTGCGCGTGTCGCTGATGATGCGGACTTCGCTTTTCTGCTCCAGCATCGTCATCACCGGGTCGGTGTTGCTCATGGCGTCGACCTGGCCCGAGCGCAGCGCCGCCAGCGCCCCGGCGGACGCGCCGACACCGACGAAGCTCACGTCCGAGGCCTTCAGCCCGGCGCGCGCCAGCACGATGTTGGCCACCATGTTGGTGGACGAGCCGGGCGCGGAGACCCCGATCTTCTTGCCGCGCAGGTCGGCCACGCCCCTGTACTGAGGCATCGCCCGGATCGACACGCCCATGGCGATCTGCGGCGCGCGCCCCTGCAGCACGAACGCCTGGAACACCTGGTTCCTGCTTTGCAGGTTGATGGTGTGCTCGTAGGCGCCGCTCACCACGTCGGCGGAGCCGGCCAGCACCGCCTGCAGCGCGGGCGCGCCGCCGGCGAAATCGGAAATCTCGAGGTCGAGGCCCTCCGACTTGAAGTAACCGAGCTGCTCGGCGACCGTCAAGGGCAGGTAGTAGATGGCGGACTTGCCGCCGACGGCGATGGAAACCTTGCTCTTCTCGGGCCTGCCCTGCGCGCGCAGCGCAGGCGCTGCGACGGCCGCGGCGGCCAGCGCCACGAAGCGCCGGCGGCCGAGTGACAGGTTCAACATGGAAAAGCCTCGCTGCAATTCTTATGGGTTGACCGCAGGTTAGTGCGCTCTCGCCCCGACCCGCATCGGGACTAGCCCGTGCGGGTTTTCACGTAACGCGCGAGCAGGCTCCTAGCGGTATCCGCTGAACAAGATCGCGATATTGACCAGCAGCGCGAGGGCCCACACCAGCGAACGCGGCGTCGCCAGGCCGGCAACGTACATCGCCACGTAGATGATGCGCAGCGTGACGAACAGCAGCGCCAGGATGTCCAGCTTGGCCTGCGTGGCGCCAAGCTGGTGGGCGATGATCACCGCGCCGATGAAGAACGGCAGCGCCTCGAAGCTGTTGGCCTGCGCCGCGTTGGCGCGCGCCTGCCAGCCCTCCTGCCGCGCCAGCCACGCGCGCGGCTCCACGTTGTCGTAGCCGCCGTCGCGGCGCGGCTTGCCAAAGCCGTGCCACTTGGCCAGCCCGGCGCAGGCGATCGGCAGCAGGGCGGCGATCAGCACGCACCAGTAGGCCACGGTGAATCCGAAAGTCATCGGCGTCGTCACTTCGTTCTCCTGTCCACCAGCGCATGGGCGATGGTTCCCAGATCCACGTATTCGAGCTCGCTGCCGGCGGGCACGCCACGCGCGAGCCGCGTGACCTTCAGCCCGCGCTGCTTGAGCGCTTCGGCGATCACATGCGCGGTGGCCTCGCCTTCCGCGGTGAAGTTCGTTGCCAAGATCACCTCCTGCACCTGGCCATCGGTCGCCCGGTCGAACAGCTTCGACAAGCCGATCTCCCTGGGACCGATACCGTCCAGCGGACTGAGCTTGCCCATCAACACGAAATACAGGCCCTGGTAGGCCTGCGTGCGCTCCACCGCGGCCTGGTCGGCGGGGGTCTCCACCACGCACAGCTTGCCGCGGTCCCGCTGCGGGCTGCGGCAGGTGGCGCACACCTCGTCCTCGGTGAAGGTGTGGCACTCGCTGCAATGGCGCACGTGGCCGGCCGCCTGCGCCAGCGCGCGCGACAGCACCTGCGCGCCCTCGCGGTCGTGCTGCAGCAGGTGGAAGGCCATGCGTTGCGCGGACTTGACGCCCACACCCGGCAAGCGGCGCAGGGCGTCGACCAGCGCCTGGAGGGAAGGCTCTGCCAAGCGCTAGAAAGGCAGCTTCATGCCGGGCGGCAGCCCTGCCGTCAGCTTGCCCATCTTCTCGTTGCTGGTCTCTTCCGCCTTGCGCACGGCGGCGTTGAAGGCCGCGGCCACCAGGTCTTCCAGCATGTCCTTGTCTTCGCCCAGCAGGCTGGGGTCGATGGTGACGCGCTTGACGTCGTGCTTGCAGGTCATGGTGACCTTCACCAGCCCGGCGCCGGCCTCGCCGCTGACCTCGATCAGCGCCAGTTCTTCCTGCGCCTTCTTCATGTTGTCCTGCATCGCCTGGGCCTGCTTCATGAGGCCGGCGAGCTGTCCCTTGTTGAACATGGATGTCTCTCTCTAGTGTTTCGGTACGGGTTTGATGCTGCCAGGGACGATTTTCGCCCCAAAGTCACGCTGCATCTGCTGCACGAACGGATCGTTCAGGATGATCTGCTCCGCGGCCTGCTGGCGCAAGGCCGCGGCCTGGGCATTGCGGCGCGCCGGGCTGTCGGTGACGGCGCCCACTTCGACCGTGAGCTGCACCGCGTGCCCGGCGGCTTCCAGCGCCGCGCGCAGCCGCTCGCGGCTGGCCGGCTGGTTGAGCGACTCGCGCTCCACCCGCAGCATCCAGTGGCCGACGTCGCGGCCCACCAGCTGGGACTGCAGCGCCAGCTCGCGCACCAGCGCGGCGATGGCTTCGCGCTCGACCAGCTCCTGCACGGTCGCCTGCCAGAAGTCGCCCTCGGGCGTGGCCGCCACAGCCGGCGCCCCGGTCGGCGCTTCGCGCAAGGGCTCGGGCTGCGTGCGCACCGGCACGCCCAGCACGTCGCCATTGCCATTGCGCGGCGGAAAGGCGCCGGGGCGCGGTGGCGCCTGGCGAGGCTCGACCACGGAAAGGACTTGGCCCGGCGGGGCGGTCGGGCGCGGGGATTGAGCGATGGGCGCGGGCAGGCTGGGGTGCGCTTCGCTTGCCGCCAGCCGAGCGGGCGCAGCTTCGGGCGGATTCGCAGGCTGGGGCGGCGCAGCCACTTCAGGGCCGGGCAAAGGCGCCGCCGCGCCCTCATTCAAAGTTTTTTTTTGAGCGCTGTGCGGCTTGAACGCCAGCAACCGCAGCAACACCATCGTCAGCCCGGCGTATTCGTCCGGGGCCAGGCCCAGCTCCGCGCGGCCGTGCAGGCAGATGCTGTAGAGCAGCTGGGTCTCGTCGGCCGGCATCGACGCGGCCAGCCGCGCGATGGCGGCGGCCTCGTCGTCGGCCGGGTGCGAGGCGTCCGGCACGGCTTGCAACACGGCCATGCGCTGCAGCACCATGCTCATTTCCTCCAGCGCCGCCGCCGCGCTCAAGCCGTGCAGGCGCAAAGCCTCGGAGATCTCCACCACGGTCTTGCCGTCCGACTGCGCCAGTGCTTCCAGCAGCCTGAACACATGGCTGCGATCGACGCTGCCCAGCATCTGGCGCACCGCCGCTTCTTGCAGCTGGCCGGCGCCGAAGGCGATGGCCTGGTCGGTCAGCGACAGCGCATCGCGCATCGAACCGCGGGCGGCGCGCGAGATCAGCCGCAGCGCCTGCGCCTCGGCCGGCACCGCCTCCGCCGCCAGCACGGTGGCCAGGTGGTCCTGCACCGTCTCCGGCGCCATCGGCCGCAAGTTGAACTGCAGGCAGCGCGAGAGCACCGTCACCGGCACCTTCTGCGGGTCGGTGGTGGCCAGCACGAACTTGAGGTATTCGGGCGGCTCTTCCAGAGTCTTGAGCATCGCGTTGAACGCGTGCCCGGTGAGCATGTGCACCTCGTCGATCATGAAGACCTTGAAGCGGCCCTGCACCGGCTTGTAGACGGCCTGCTCCAGCAACGACTGCACCTCGTCCACGCCGCGGTTGGAGGCCGCGTCCAACTCGGTGTAGTCGACGAAGCGGCCGCTGTCGATGTCGGCGCAGGCCTGGCAGACGCCGCACGGCGCGGCCGTGATCCCGCCCTGCCCGTCCGCCCCCTGGCAGTTGAGCGACTTGGCCAGGATGCGCGACACCGTGGTCTTGCCCACGCCGCGCGTGCCCGTGAACAGGTAGGCGTGGTGCAGCCTTTGCTGCTCCAGCGCGTTGGACAGGGCCTGCACGACGTGCTCCTGGCCGACCATTTCGCTGAAGGTCTTGGGCCGGTACTTGCGGGCGAGCACGAGATAGGACATTGCCGCGATTCTAAGTTGCTCCCCGCAGAGCCCCCTCGCGTGCCGGCCGCCGCGACCTAGCCTACAATCCATCCTGACGGGCCTCCCCGCATGGTGAAGCGGCCAACCGGGTCAGGTGGGGAACCAAGCAGCCCTAACTGTGGAGCCAGTGCCGGGGGTAAGGCTCGTCACCTTTCATTGTTGGAAGTGAGAGCTGGCGCGGGTTTCGAGCCTGTAGCGGCTCTCCGGCCCCTCCGTGTGTCAGTTTCATGTGTCACTTTGTCCAACGCCGATGAACAAAATGACCATGGCCAAACTGCCTGGACTCTTCTGCGGGAAGGGGTCTACCAACTGCGCGTGATGGTTCCCAAGGACCTCAGCGCAGCCTACGGCGGCAAGACCCGCCTCACCTCCTCCCTGTCCACCGGAAGCCACCGC
>NZ_JAQGLS010000038.1 GCF_028292805.1 Ramlibacter sp.
GCACCACGGTGGCGGACCGGATCGCGCCGGTGGCGCCGAGCGGGTGGCCCAGCGCGATGGCGCCACCCAGCGGGTTGACCTTGGCCGGATCCAGGCCCAGCGTGTTCATCACGGCCAGCGACTGGGCGGCGAAGGCTTCGTTCAGCTCGATCCAGTCCATGTCGTCCTGCTTGAGCCCCGCGGCCTTGAGCGCGGCGGGGATCGCCTGGATCGGGCCGATGCCCATGATGTGGGGCGGCACGCCGCGGCTGGCGTAGCTGACGAAACGGGCCAGCGGCTTCAAGTTGTAGCGCCTGAGCGCCGCCTCGCTCACCAGGATCAGCGCGCCGGCGCCGTCCGAGGTTTGCGAGCTGTTGCCGGCGGTCACGCTGCCGCGGGCCGCGAACACGGGCCGCAGCTTGCCCAGCGTTTCCACGGTGGTGTCGGGGCGGGCGCCTTCGTCGAGGGCGACGGTGCGGGAGGTGATGGCAACGTCGGCCGACTCGAGGTCGAGCGAACGTTCATCGACCTGGACGGCCGTGATTTCGTCGCTGAACTCGCCCGCCTTCATGGCGGCGATGGCGCGCATGTGCGACTGGTAGGCAAACTGGTCCTGGGCGTCGCGGCCGACGTTCCACTGGCGGGCGACCTTTTCCGCGGTCAGGCCCATGCCGTAGGCGATGCCGTAGCTTTCGATGTCGTCGGGGTTGGAGAAGATGGTGGGCGACAGCGAGGGCGAGTTGCCCATCATCGGCACCATGCTCATGCTCTCGGTGCCGGCGGCGATCATCACGTCGGCCTCGCCCACGCGAATGCGGTCGGCCGCCATCTGCACCGCGGCCAGGCCGGAGGCGCAAAAGCGGTTGACCGTGATGCCGCCGACGCTCTTGGGCAAGCCGGCCAGCACCGCGCCGATGCGGGCGACGTTCAGGCCTTGCGGCCCTTCGGGAATCGCGCAGCCGCAGATGATGTCCTCGATGGAATGCGGATCGAGCCCGGGCACCTGCGCCAGCGCCGAGCGCAGCACGGTGGCCAGCAGGTCGTCCGGCCGGGTGTTGCGAAAGAAGCCCTTGTGCGAGCGCCCGATGGGGGACCGGGTGGCCGCGACGATGTAGGCGTCCTGGATCTGTTTCACGAGAGGCTCCTGGTTTTCTCTAGGCTCCTTCCCCCCTCCGGGGGAAGGCTGGGATGGGGGCGCTCGCCCACCAGCCCAAGATGTTCAACGATGACTGTCAGCACGCCCTCGATGTTCCTGAGCGGCTCATGGGTGTCGAAACGCAGGACGTCACTCCGAGTTGCTCCATGCGAAGCCGAGACCAAGCTTGCGTTGCGAGTCAGTCATGCCGGCGGGCGGCGAGCGCGGATGGCATGGGGTGCTTGAAAAGGCTTGGTTTCGCATCGGAGCGCCCCCATCCTGACCTTCCCCGAAGGGGAAAGGAGGGATGTGAGTCGAATCAATTGCGCACCGGCTTCCCGGTGCTCAGCATCCCCAGAATCCGCTCCTGCGTCTTGGGGTGCTGCACCAATTCGCAAAAGGCCCGCCGTTCCAGCGTCATCAGGTACTCCTCGCTCACCAGCGTGTTGGCGTCGACGTCGCCGCCAGTCACCACGTTGGCGATCATGGAAGCGATGCGGAAGTCGTGCCCGCTGATGAAGCCGCCGTCGCGCATGTTCACCAGCTGGCCCTGGATGGTCGCCTTGCCGCTGCGGCCGGCCACCGGGAACTGGCGCCTGTGCGGCGGGCGGTAGCCGGCGTCGTACAGAGACTTCGCCTGCTGCACCGCCACGTACAGCAGTTCGTCCTTGTGCGGCACAATGATGTCGCTGTCCAGCAGGTAGCCGAGCTTGCGCGACTCCAGCGCGCTGGTGCCCACCTTGGCCATGGCCGCGGCGGTGAAGCCTTCGGTCAGGAACTTGAGCAAATCCTTGTCGGTGCTGGTCGCCGCGTTCTCGGCGGCACGGCGCGCGATGTAAGCCAGGCCACCGGCGCCGGGCACCAGGCCCACGCCTACTTCGACCAGGCCCATGTAGCTTTCCATCGCGGCGACGCGCCTGGCCGAGTAGAGGGCAAGCTCGCAACCGCCCCCCAACGCCAGGCCACGGATGGCGGACACCACCGGCACGCTGGCGTAGCGCAGGCGCAGCATGGTCTGCTGCATGAAGCCTTCGGCGTCCTCGATGGCGGCCACGCCGACGGCGATGAACGCGGGCAAGGTCGACTCCAGGTCGGCGCCGGCACTGAAAGGCTCGTCGCCCGACCAGACCACCAGGCCCTGGTAGTCTTTCTCGGCCAGTTCCACCGCCTGCTGCAGGCCTTCGCACACCTCGGGACTGATGGTGTGCATCTTGGTCTTGAGGCTGGCGATCAGCACCTGGTCGTCCAGCGTCCACAGGCGGATGTTGCGGTCTTCGTGCAGCGTGGTGCCGGCCGCCTGGAAGCGGGGACCAGCCTCGCCGCGCAGCAGCTCGGGGAACAGCTGGCGCTCGTACACCGGCAGCACGCGGCGCGGCTCGAACTTGCCCGAAGTCGGGTTCCACGAGCCTTGCTCGGTGTGCACGCCACCGGCATCGGCGACCGGGCCCTTGAACACCCAGTCGGGCAGCGGCGCCTTCGACAGTGCCTTGCCGGCGGCTATGTCTTGCTGCACCCACTGCGCCACCTGCAGCCAGCCGGCCTCCTGCCACAGTTCGAACGGGCCTTGCTTCATGCCGAAGCCCCAGCGCATCGCCTGGTCGACGTCGCGCGCCGTGTCGGCGATGGTCGCCAGGTGCACGGCGGCATAGTGGAAGCCGTTGCGCAGGATCGACCAGAGGAACTGGCCTTGCGCGCCGGTGGCATTGCGCAGCAGCTGCAGGCGCTCGCCGGCCGGCTTTCTGAGCATGCGGCCATAGACTTCGTCGGCCTTCTGGCCGCCAGGCACGTACTCTTCGCTCTCGGCCTCGAAGCGCAGGATGTCGCGGCCGACCTTCTTGTAGAAACCCGCCTTGCTCTTCTGGCCAAGATAGCCTTTGGCCAGAAGCTTCGTCAGCACGGCCGGCGTGGCGAAGCTGGGATAGAACGGGTCGGTCTCCTCGCTCAGCGTGTCCTGCAGCGTCTTGATGACGTGCGCCATCGTGTCCAGGCCCACCACGTCCGCCGTGCGGAAGGTGCCGCTGGAGGCGCGGCCCAGCTTCTTGCCGGTGAGGTCGTCGACCACGTCGTAGGAGAGGCTGAACTTCTCCACCTCGCGCATCGTCCCCAGCATGCCGGAGATGCCCACGCGGTTGGCGATGAAGTTGGGCGTGTCCTTGGCCCGCACCACGCCCTTGCCCAGGCCGCTGGTGACGAAGCTTTCCAGGTCGTCCAGGATGGCAGGCTGCGTGGTCGGCGTCGCGATCAGCTCCACCAGGAACATGTAGCGCGGCGGGTTGAAGAAGTGGATGCCGCAAAAGCGCGGCTTGATGGACTCGGGCAGCGCTTCCGACAGCTTGGTGATCGACAGCCCCGAGGTGTTGGACGCGACGATCGCATGCGGCGCGATGTGCGCGGCGATCTTCTTGTACAGGTCCAGCTTCCAGTCCATGCGCTCGGCAATCGCCTCGATCACCAGGTCGCACTCGCCCAGCAGCGCCAGGTCCTCTTCGTAGTTGGCCTGCTGGATCAGCACGGCATCGTCGGCGACGCCCAGCGGCGGGGGCTTCTGCTTTTTCAGCGCCTCCACTGCCTTCGCGACGATGCCGTTCTTGGGACCGTCCTTGGCGGGCAGGTCGAACAGCACGACCGGCACCTTCACGTTCACGAGGTGGGCGGCGATCTGCGCGCCCATCACGCCGGCGCCGAGCACGGCCACCTTCTTCACCTGGAATCGGCTCATCGTCGTTGCTTTCAAGGTTGCACCCGGATCCAGGTCTGCGTGCGCCCGAACGGGCCGAACGAGCCGCGCACGTCGAGTTTGTTGCCGCCGTCCACCGGCGTCAGCCGCAGCGCGTACTCGCGGCCGTTTTCGGGGTCGAGGATCTTGCCGCCTTCCCAGACGTCCTTGCCCTCGGCCTTCCTGGCGCCGCGGATGATCTCCAGTCCCTGGATCGGCTTGCCCTTGCGCTCGTCGGAACACTCGTCGCAGACGGCGTCGGGCTTGGCATCCTTTGTCAGGCGCTTCTCGATCCGGCCCGTCAGCACGCCCGCGTTCTCGGCGATGCGGATTTCCGCCTTCGGCTCGCCGGTCTTGTCGTCGACGCTGCGCCAGACGCCCACCGGGGTGACCTGCGCGAAGGCCGCGGCATTGGCCGCCACCAGGGCGGCGGTCAGCAGGATCCGCTTCATGCCAGGGCCTCGTTGGTGTCCAGCAGGACCTTGACGCCGGAGCGCGCGGTCCGCATCAGCGTCGCCGTCTCGGGGAACAGCTTGGCGAAGTAGAAGCGCGCCGTCTGCACCTTGGCCTTGTAGAAGGGATCGGTGTTGCCGGCCCCGATCTCGCGCAAGGCCACCTGCGCCATGCGGGCCCAGAAGTAGCCGAACACCAGGTGGCCCAGCACGCGCAGATAGTCCACCGCGGCGCCGCCCACTTCGTCCGGGTCCTGCAAGCCCCTGAAGCCGATCTCGGTGGTGAACTTCGTCATCTGGTCGCCCAGATAAGCGATCGGGTTGATGAACTCCGCCATCTGCTCGTTCACGCCTTCTTCCTCCACCAGCTGCGCCACCAGCTTGCCGAACTTCTTGAGCGTGGCGCCGTTGTTGCCAAGCACCTTGCGGCCCAGCAGGTCGAGCGACTGGATGGTGTTGGTGCCTTCGTAGATCATGTTGATGCGGTTGTCCCGCACGAACTGCTCCATGCCCCATTCCTTGATGTAGCCGTGGCCGCCGAACA
>NZ_JAQGLS010000295.1 GCF_028292805.1 Ramlibacter sp.
GGTGACTGACGGCGGGCATCGGGAGCCTCCGCCGCTCAGGCCTGGCGCGCCGCGACTGGCGCGACGCCGGCGTTTCGCTGCAGGATGTTCGAGAACTCCTCGATGAAGGTCTCGAGCTGGATCGCGATGCGGTCGATGTCACGCGCGAAGCGGTTGTAGGCGACGACGGCCGGGATGGCGGCGAACAGGCCGATGGCGGTGGCCACCAGCGCCTCGGCGATGCCGGGCGCCACGGTGGCCAGCGTCACCTGCTGCAGGCTGGCCAGTCCGGTGAAGGCATGCATGATTCCCCAGACGGTGCCGAACAGACCGACATAGGGCGAGACCGAAGCGACCGAGGCCAGGAACGACAGGTTGGTTTCCACCACGTCCATCTCGCGCTGGAAGCTGGCGCGCATGGCGCGGCGTGCGCCATCCAGCAAGGTGGCGGCGTCGCTGATGCGGCGCTCGCGCAGCTTCTGGTACTCGCGCATGCCGGAGGCGAAGATGCGCTCCATCGGGCCGGCCGTCTTGGCGTTTTGCGCGGCGCCCGAGAACAGGTCGTTCAGGCTGGTGCCGGACCAGAACTCACGCTCGAAATCGTCGTTCAGCTTGTTCACGCGCTGCAGGCCGAACAGCTTGCGGAAAATGGCGGCCCAGCTGGTCACCGACACGACCAGCAGCAGCAGCATGACAAGTTGCACCACCAGGCTGGCACCGAGCACGAGTTGGAGGATCGACAGGTCTTGGTTCATGGATTTCTTCACTCGAAAAAATCGTGCCGATTTTTTCGAGTTGTTGTGTTTTGATCAGTTTGAAGAGGACCGGCACAGCCGGATCATCTTCACGGCAGGCACGATGCTGCATGGTAGTGCGCACCGTCCAGGCGTCGCCGCGTGGAGTTGCTCAAACCTGCTGCATCGTTCACGAATTCTCCAGTACTTCGAGGATGGCGTCCGGGATCCGTCCCGGCCGTAGTGTTTGGGCATCGACCCAGCCGATGCGGATGGTTCCTTCGGCCAACACGGTGGCGCCGCGGCGAGCCTGCTGGGCGATTATCAAAGACGCACGGCCTGCTTTTTCGAGCTGGGCCGTAACAAGAAGTTCATCATCCAGCCGGGCCGGCGCGAGGTAGCGCACGCTGGTTTCGCTCACCACGAAGATGCCGCCGGCGCTTTCGCGCAGCGCACCCTGCGCCACGCCCAGCGAGCGCAGCCACTCGGTGCGCGCACGCTCGAAGAACTTCAGGTGGTTGGCGTAGAACACGATGCCGCCCGCATCGGTGTCTTCCCAGTAGACCCGGACCGGCCAGCCGAAGACTGAACCACTTTGGATTTCAGTTCTCCCGGTTCCATTCCGGGCCCGCCGCGGTACCGGCTGCGCCGGGCCGCTGGCGGCGCCGCCTTGCGGGCGCGACGCAGCAGGCGCTTCGGGGGTGGGCCTTCATCCCAGCAGGGATTTGAGGCGGGCCACCGCCTCCTGCAGCTGCGCCATGGAGTTCGCGGTGGAAAAGCGCACGAAGCGGCCGGTCTCCGCCTGACCGAAGTCGCGGCCGGGGGTCACGGCCACGTGGGCGCGCTGCATCACCTCGAAGGCGAAGTCCCAGCTGCCCTGCACGCCCAGCCGGCCGGCGGCCTCGGTGCAGTCGGCCCAGGCGTAGAAGGCGCCGTCCGGCAGCACCGGCAGCGCCAGCCCCAGAGCCTGCAGCTGCGGGATGAACCAGTCGCGGCGGGCCTTGAACTCGGCGCGCCGGCGCTCGTACTCGGCGATGCTGTCGGGCTCGAAGCAGGCCAGCGCCGCGTGCTGCGCCACCGTGCTCGGGCAGATGAACAGGTTCTGCGCCAGCCGCTCGATCACCGGCACCAGCGCCTGCGGCACCACCATCCAGCCCAGGCGCCAGCCGGTCATGTTGAAGTACTTGGAAAAGCTGTTGATGCTGATCACGCTGTCGTCGATCGCCAGCCCGGTGTGGCCGAAGGTCTCGTCGTGGCTCAGACCCAGGTAGATCTCGTCGAGCAGCGTGATGCCGCCGCGCGACTGCACCAAGTGATGGATCCGTCGCAGTTCGTCGGGATGGATCGAGGTGCCGGTGGGATTGGAGGGCGAGGCCAGCAGCACCCCGCGCGTCTTCGGCCCCCAGTGCTCCTGCACCTTGGCGGCGCTGAGCTGGTAGCGTTGCGCCGCCGTGGTCGGGATCAGCACCGCGGTGCCGTCGGCGGCGCTGACGAAATGCCGGTTGCAGGGATAGCTCGGGTCCGGCATCAGGATCTCGTCGCCGGCGTCGACCAGCGCCAGGCAGGCCAGCTGCAGCGCGGCCGAGGCGCCCGCGGTGATCACGATCCGCCCGGCCGGCACGTCCACGCCGAAGCGCTGGGTGTACCAGCCGCTGATGCGTTCGCGCAGCGCCTGCAGGCCGGTGGCGTCGGTGTACTGGGTGCGGCCGTCGCGCACCGCGCGCGCCGCGGCCTCCTGCACCAGCGGCGGCGCCGTGAAGTCCGGCTCGCCGATGTTCAGGAAAATCATCGGCTGGGCGCTGCGCGCCACTTCGCGCGCCAGCTGCGAGGCGGCCTTGGCCACCTCCATCACGTAGAACGGTTCGATCCGCTCGGCGCGCCGCGAAATCCTCACGGGCGGGCCTTCCCGCTGGCGCGGTCGGCGTCGACCTCCGCCTGCCGCAGCTGCGGCGCCAGCCCGTTGAGCACGCCGTTGACGTACTTGTGGCCGTCGGTGCCGCCGAACTCCTTGGCCAGCTCGATGCATTCGTTGATGACCACGCGCCAGGGCACGTCCGGCACGTGCAGGAACTCGTAGGCGCCGATCCACATCACGGCGCGCTCGATCGGCGACAGCAGCTCGAGCTTGCGATCGAGCAGCGGCACGATCAGGGCGTCCAGCGCGGCAGCGTCCTGGATGCAGCCGTGCAGCAGCGCGTCGAAATGCACCGAATCGGCCTTGTGAAAACCCGACAGGCCGCGGGTGAAGGCGTCGATCGAGGCGGCGTCCTGCCGGCCCACCAGGTGCTGGTAGAGCGCCTGCACGGCGAATTCGCGGGCCCGGCTGCGGGCCGGCTTGGCCGATGTCTTGCGGGGTTCCGTCATTCGAAAACCTCCGTGCTGCGCACTGCGCTCCGAGCCCCTTCGGGCAGCCGTGCGGTGCTCATGCGAGGTCCTCGATCAGGTTTGCCATTTCGATGGCGACCAGCGCCGCGTCGCGGCCCTTGTCGAGCTGGCGCGCCAGGGCCTGCTCCAGGTTCTCGGTGGTCAGGATGGCATTGGCGATCGGCAGCTGGTAGTCCAGCGCGACGCGCGTCACGCCGGCGGCCGACTCGTTGGCCACCAGCTCGAAGTGGTAGGTTTCGCCACGGATGATGCAGCCCAGCGCCACCAGCGCGTTGTAGCCGCCTTTTTCCGCCATCGCCTGCAGCGCCGTCGGCACTTCCAGCGCCCCCGGCACCTGCACGTGGTCGATGTTCTTTTCCTGCACGCCATGCGCCAGCAGCTCGTCCCAGCAGGCCTTGGCCAGCGCGTTGGTCACGCCCTGGTTGAAGCGCGCCTGGACGATGCCGATCACCA
>NZ_JAQGLS010000301.1 GCF_028292805.1 Ramlibacter sp.
CGCTTGTGGCGGCGCGGTGCGGCCCTGTGCCTGGCCTGGCCGGCGCAGCATGCCGGGCTGGCGGGCGGCGTGCTGCTGGCCGCGGCTTACGCGGTCTTCAGCGGCTGGGGCGTGCCGGCGCAACGCACCGTCTGCATGCTGGCCGTCGTGGCCTCGCTGCGGCTGGGGGCCCGCGACTGGCCCTGGCCCACGGTGTGGCTGCTGGCCTGCGCGGCGGTGGTGCTGGCCGATCCCTGGGCCCTGACGCAGGCCGGCTTCTGGCTCAGCTTCGTGGCGGTGGGCGTGCTGTTCGCCAGCGGCAGCCGCCGTCCGCCCGCCGCGCAGGACAGGCCGCCCCCGCGCTGGCACCGGCTGGCCGCCGCCGGCGCTGGCCTGCTGCGCGAGCAGTGGGTGGTGAGCTTGGCGCTGACGCCCTTGTCGCTGTTGCTGTTCGGCCAGGTGTCGGTGGTCGGCCTGCTGGCCAATCTGATCGCGATCCCCTGGGTGACGCTGGTGGTGACGCCGCTGGCCATGCTCGGCGCGCTGGTGCCGCCGCTGTGGGACCTGGCCGCGCAGGCGGTGGCGCTGCTGGCGCTGGTGCTGCAGTGGCTGGCAGCGGTGCCGTTCGCCACCTGGTCGGCGCCGGCGCCGCCGCCATGGGCGGCGCTGGCCGGTGTGCTGGGTGGGCTGCTGTGGGTGATGCGCCTGCCCTGGAGCGTCCGCGCGCTCGGCGCGCCGTTGTTGCTGCCGGTATTGCTGTGGCAGGCGCCGCGGCCGCCTGCCGGCGAGTTCGAGGTGCTGGCAGCCGATGTCGGCCAGGGCAACGCCGTGCTGGTGCGCACCGCCTCCCACACGCTGGTGTACGACACCGGGCCCGGCTACAGCCGCGAGACCGACGCCGGCCAGCGCGTGCTGGTGCCGCTGCTGCGCGCCCTTGGTGAGAGCGTGGACACGGTGCTCGTGTCCCACCGCGACCAGGACCACACCGGTGGCGCCGGCGCGGTGCTGCGGATGCAGCCGCGGGCGGCGCTGCTGTCGTCGCTGGAGGCCGGCCACGAACTGCGCCTGCTGCGGCCCGGGCCGCGCTGCGCCGCCGGCCAGCAGTGGGAGTGGGACGGCGTGCGCTTTCGCATCCTGCATCCGGCTGCGGCGGCCTACGAGGCGCCGGCCAGGCCCAATGCCTTGAGCTGCGTGCTGCACGTCTCCAACGGCCGCAGCGCCGCGCTGCTGCCCGGCGACGTCGAAAAGGCGCAGGAAGCGGTGCTCGTGGAGCGGCCCGAATCGCTGCGAGCCGACCTGCTGCTGGTGCCGCACCATGGCAGCTCGACCTCGTCGAGCCCGTCGTTGCTGGCGGCCGTGCAGCCGGCGGTGGCGCTGGTGCAGGCCGGCTACCGCAACCGCTTCGGCCACCCGGCGGCGCAGGTGGCCGAGCGCTATCGGGCCGCCGGCGTGCGGCTGGAAGCCTCGTTCCAGTGCGGCGCTGCGACCTGGCGCTCGGAACGCCCGGGCCTGGTGCAGTGCGAGCGCGCGGTGTCGCGCCGCTACTGGCACCACGCCGGCGATGCTGCGCGGGTGCAGGCCGAGTAGGACGGCGGCTCATCTGCATGTCCGGGGTGGCTGGCGTGCCGAAACAAGGGGCGGAAGTTGCTATCCTGTGCGCTGGAGAATGGCGCCAATGCAAAAATTCGACGAGATGTTCACCCAGGCACCCGGACTGGAACCGTTCCAGTTCCAGTCGCAATCCATGGGCGGCATGTCGCAGACGCAGGTGCAGGGCGTGCGCGACCATTACCGCACCTACGCCCAGTGGCTGGGCCGGCAGCCGCAGGACATGATGCGCTCGCGCCGGGAAGAGGCCGAGATGATCTTTCGCCGCGTGGGCATCACCTTCGCGGTCTACGGCGCCAAGGACGAGGACGGCTCCGGCACCGAGCGGCTGATCCCGTTCGACCTGATCCCGCGCATCATCCCGGCCGACGAATGGAAGCGGATGGAGCAGGGGCTGGTGCAGCGCGTCACGGCCCTGAACCGCTTCATCCACGACGTCTACCACGAGCAGGAAATCATCAAGGCCGGCGTGATGCCGGAGCGGCAGATCCTGCGCAACGCCCAGTTCCGTCCCGAGATGATGGGCGTGACCGTGCCCAACAACATCTACTCGCACATTGCCGGCGTCGACATCGTGCGCGCCGCCAATGCCAAGGGCGAAGGCGAGTACTACGTGCTGGAAGACAACCTGCGCGTGCCCAGCGGCGTCAGCTACATGCTGGAAGACCGCAAGATGATGATGCGGCTGTTCCCGGAGCTGTTCAGCTCGCACCAGGTGGCGCCGGTGATGCATTACCCGGACCTGCTGCTCGAGACGCTGCGCGCCTCCGCGCCGTCGACCACCGACGACCCGACGGTGGTGGTGCTCACGCCCGGCATGTACAACAGCGCCTACTTCGAGCACGCCTTCCTGGCGCAGCAGATGGGCATCGAGCTGGTCGAGGGCCAGGACCTGTTCGTCAAGGACAGCTTCTGCTACATGCGCACCACGCGCGGCCCCAAGCGGGTCGACGTGATCTACCGGCGCGTGGACGACGATTTCCTGGACCCGTCGGCGTTCCGCCCGACCTCCACGCTCGGCACCGCCGGCCTGCTGAACGTCTACCGCGCCGGCAACGTGGCGCTGTGCAATGCCATCGGCACCGGCGTGGCCGACGACAAGTCGATCTACCCGTACGTGCCCAAGATGATCGAGTTCTACCTGGGTGAAAAGCCCATCCTGTCCAACGTGCCCACCCACATGTGCCGGGATCCGGACAGCCTCAAGTACGTGCTGGCCAACCTGAAGGATCTGGTGGTCAAGGAAGTGCACGGCGCCGGCGGCTACGGCATGCTGGTGGGGCCGGCGGCGACCAGGCAGGAGATCGAAGACTTCGGCAAGGCAGTGGCGGCCGAGCCGGAGCGCTACATCGCCCAGCCGACGCTGTCGCTGTCCTCCTGCCCGACCTTCGTCGAGCAGGGCATCGCGCCGCGCCACATCGACCTGCGCCCGTTCGTGCTGTCCGGCAAGGACGTGCAGATGGTGCCCGGGGGCCTCACGCGGGTGGCGCTCAAGCAAGGGTCGCTGGTGGTCAACTCGTCGCAGGGCGGGGGCACCAAGGACACCTGGGTGCTGGAAGTCTGAGCAAGGACGATCACATGCTTTCACGCACCGCCGACCACCTGTTCTGGATGGCGCGCTACACCGAGCGCGCCGAAAACACCGCCCGCATGCTGGACGTCAACTACCAGACGTCGCTGTTGCCGCAATCGGCCGCCGTGGCCCAGGTCGGCTGGCAAGGCATGCTGTCGATCAGCGAGCTGATGCCGGCCTACACGGCCAAACACGGCGACGTCGAGCCGCAGCGGGTGATGCGCTTCATGGTCAAGGACGAGAGCAATCCGTCGTCCATCCTGTCGTGTCTGAAGGCCGCGCGCGAGAACGCGCGGGCGGTGCGCGGCTCGCTCACCACCGAGGCCTGGGAAACCCAGAACCAGACCTGGCTGGAAGTCAACCGGATGCTGCGCACCGGCGATTTCGAGCGCGACCCGGGCCAGTTCTTCGAGTGGGTCAAGTTCCGCTCGCACCTGTCGCGCGGTGTCACCGTGGGCACCATGCTGATGGACGAGGCGCTGCACTTCATGCGCCTGGGCACCTTCCTGGAACGGGCCGACAACACCGCGCGGCTGGTCGACGTGAAGTTCCATGCGGTGCAGAGCGACTTCTTCGGCGCCGCCAGCGCCAAGGACCAAGAGTACGACTTCTACCACTGGAGCGCGATCTTGCGCAGCGTCTCCGGTTTCGAGATCTACCGCAAGGTCTACCGCGACGTGATCAAGCCCGAGCGCGTGGCCGACCTGCTGATCCTGCGGCCCGACATGCCGCGTTCGCTGCACGCCAGCATGAACGAGGTGGTCAGCAATCTGGCCATGGTCGCCAACGACCAGTCGTCCGAAACCGCGCGGCGTGCCGGCAAGCTGCGCGCCGAACTGCAGTACGGCCACATCGACGAAATCCTGGCCAATGGCCTGCATGCCTTCCTGACGCAGTTCCTGGACCGCGTGAACGAACTCGGTGGCCGCATCAGCCGCGACTTCCTCGTGCCGGCGTGAACGAAGTGGCGGCGCTGCCCGCCGCCGGCCGCTTTCACGAAGCAGCGCAACTGTCCACCCGCGCCGTGCGCGATCCACCCGGCCCGGTGTCGGCGCGGCTGGCAGGCGCAGGCGCTGCCGACGGCGGCGAGTCGGGATTTTTGACGGCACGCTGGCCCATGCCAGCCAAGCCGTGGCGCTCGCGCCCTGGCCCGCATCGTCGGTGCCGCTGGCCGGCAAGGCGATCGCCGTCGACGGCGAGCAAGGCTGGGGCGCCATGCTGCAGTCCCTGCGGTAGCTGCCCAGGCTGCAGGGGCTGGGCGCCCGCGTCGTCTGCATGGTGCATCCGCAACTGGTGCCGCTGCTCGAGGCGAGCTTCCCGGGCTGGAGTGCCGGGCCCCTGGCTGCGACCTGACGGTGCAGCTGCACGTGGCCTTGCTGGACCTGGCGGGGCGCTTTCGCACGACCTGGGCAGGACCTCCCGGCGCAGGGGTGCCTTACCTGCGCGCGCCAGCGGCGGCCGGCGCGCGTTGGCGGCAGCGGCCGCCCCTTCAGCCGCAAGCCCCGGGTCGGGTCGGCTGGTCCGGCTCGCAGGCAGGTGAACAGCCGCAACCGCGGCCGGCCCCTGTCGACGTTGCCGCCGCTGCTGCCCGCTGCTGCCCGCTGCTGCCCGCTGCTGCCCGCGCTGGACGCGCTGGACGCGCACTGGTTCAGTCCGCAAAAAGGCGACGCCGGCCCGTTCGGCGACCCGGCCGGTGCAAGGCACCGGCCGGGTCGACCTGACGGGTGGGTGGAGCGACTTTTGCGACAGCGCCGATCGCCCTGGTACCCGAGCGCGCGGCTTCGGCGCCTGCCGCGACGCGCAGATCGAGCGGCCGCGGCAGGCGCTCCTTGCCTGGTTCGCCTAACCAGCACTAGGAAACTTGCTTAACCCGGTGGGGCAAGCGCCTCATTGCGGCTGAGCTGGTGCCCGGCGTACTCTCGATACATGTGTTGCAAAACGCAGCACCAAGGCAGTATCGGGGGATCAGATGAAACGACGCAACTGGCTCGCCACGGCGGTGGCGGCAATGGCGATGATCGTGCCGGCCATCGGCGCGGCGCAGCAGAAAGACCTGCTGCTGGCCATCAGCGAGGGCACCTCGGGCGGGACCGACCACGCCCGCGTGGTGGCCAAGTACGGCGGGCTGGCCAACATCATCGGCGACTCGATCAAGCGCCACGTGGTGGTGGTGTTCGTGCGCGAGTTCGGCCAGCTCGAGGACGGCATGAAAGCCAACCGCTTCGACTTCGTCATGGCCCGTCCCAGCGATTACCCGGCGCGCGGCATGCGCGACTATGGCTACCGGTACGTGGCCCATGCCACGCCGGACGGCCAATGCCTGATCGTCGTGCCCAGGACCTCGTCCATCAAGACGCTGGCCGAAGCCAGGGGCAAGCGTTGGGTGTTCCCGGAAAAGGCCGCCTCCATGGCGAAGTTCTGCAACGCGGAATTGCGCGACCAGGGCATCAACCTCGAGCAGGAAAAAGTGACCTACGTGCGCGAGCAGGCCGCCATCGGGCAGTACCTGGAAGGCAGCTTCGCCGACGTGGGGGGCGCGGCGTCCTATTCGGGCCTGGCGCGCGACTGGCAAAAAGCCGGCCACACGGTGCTGCATCGGAGCGTGATGCAGCCCTACTTTCCGCTGATCGCGGTCAGGCGCATCGATCCGAAGCAGGTCGAGGCGATCCAGAAGCAATTGCTGACCATCGACGATAATCCGATGGGACATGATGTCCTCAAGTCGATCGGCATCGCCGGCTTCGACGCCGGCGGGCAACGCAAGCTGGCGGACTTGCTGCCCTGGATCGGAAAGAGGTAAAGCCATGGCTAGTGACCGCCAGCTCAAGGGCGGCTGTTTTTGCGACGAAGTGCGGTACGAGGCCGAGGGCGAGGCGGCCCGCCTGACCAACTGCCACTGCACGATCTGCCGCCGGGTCTCCGGCGCGCCGTTCGTGGCCTGGTTCACGGTGTCGCGCGCGCGCTTTCGCTTCGTGCGCGGCGAGCCCACCTGCTTTCGCTCCTCGCCCACCGGCACCCGCGGCTTTTGCGGCCGCTGCGGCAGCCAGTTGACTTTTGCCAGCGACGACGCGCCGCACGAGATCGACGTCACCACCTGCACGCTCGACGAACCGGAGGCGCTGCCTTCGCAAGACCACACCTACGTGCGCAGCAAGCTCGACTGGGTGACGCTGGCCGACGGCCTGCCGCGACACTGGCGCGCGCGCGATGACGCGGCGCAGGCAAGTGTTCAGCGCGTGAGCGAAACCACCGAGCGCTGAAGGTTGGCGCGGGCGCGCTGTTCCAGCGCGTCGTGAAAGGCTGGCGTGGCATAGATGCGCGGCCGCGCGAGAAAGCCCGCCAGGATGCCGGCCCGCCGCGCGCGGAAAGTGGCCTCCTCCATGTGCGCGTACTCGGCGCGCACCTGCCGCTCGAATTCGTCGAAGCGCGCGGGCGCGGCCCCCAGGATCGCCAGGTCGACGTCCAGCAGCAACGAGGTGTCCAGGTCGTCGGCGGCTGCGGTGTGCTGTTTGGTCGCCAGCACCAGGTCGCGCACCCGCCGGGCGATCTCGGGTGCGCTGCCGGCGGCCAGCACGCTGTCGCTGGCCCATTGCGCGCTGCGTTCCTCGTTGTCGCCGCGCTGCGGCTGGTACACGGCGTCATGGAACCACAGCGCCAGCTCCACTTCGGCCGGCCGCCGCGCCAGCGATGCCGCGGCGTCGAACTGCGCCAGGCATTCGCGCAGGTGCTGCAGCGTGTGGTAGTGGCGCTGCCGCTCGCTGTAGGCGGCCACCAGCTGGTTCATCAGCCCGCCGTTGACGGTGGTGGCGCCCAGCTCGCCCCAGAGCCGGGTCCAGGAGGACAGGGTGATGCTCATTGCTTCGCGTTCTCGCGCTGGAACGCCTGTTTGACCTCGTCGCCAAGCTCGATCACGGACATGGCGTAGTAGCTGGACCAGTTGTAGCGCGTGATGACGTAGAAGTTCTCGGTGCCGGCGACGTACTGCGGCGGTTCTGCGCCGTTTTGCAGTTCGATCAATGCCAGCGGCCCCTTGTGCTCCAGCGCCGCTCCTTCGAGCACGGCGCCTTTGGCCTGGAAGCTGGCGGCGCTGAAGGTCGGCAGGATGTCGGGCGCCATCAGTGCCTCCATGTCGACCTTGGCCGCATCGAAGCGCACCGGGTAGTGCGTGGGCATGCCCGGGTGCCAGCCGTAGCCCTTGAAATAGTTGGCGACCGAGCCGATCACGTCGTCGGGGCTGTGGGTCAGGTCGATGCGCTTGTCGCCGTCGTAGTCCACGCCCCAGCGCGCCAGGCTGCTGGGCATGAACTGCGGCATCCCCATGGCGCCGGCGTAGCTGCCCAGCGGCTTGCGCGGATCGGTGCGGGCGCCGGCGTGCCAGGCCAGCAGGTGCTCGAGTTCGCCGCGAAAGTAGCGGCTGCGTTCCTCCGCGCGCGGGTGGCTGGCCGGAAAGTCGAGCGACAGCGTGGCCAGTGCGTCCAGCACCCGAAAGTCGCCCAGCTGCTGGCCGTAGATGGTTTCCACGCCGATGATGCCGACGATGATTTCGGCCGGCACGCCGAACTCCTGCTCGGCCCGCTGCAGCGTCGCGCGGTTGTCCTGCCAGAAGCGCACGCCGGCCCGGATGCGGAAGCCGTCGATGAAGCGGCTGCGGTAGACCCGCCAGTTCTTGGGCGTGCCGCTGGGCGCCGGCTGCATCAGGCGCGCCACCACCGGCAGCATCTGCGCCTGGCCGACCATGCGCCGCACCCACTCCGCATCGAGCCCGCGCTTGGCGGCGATCTCGTCGGCCAGCTTCATTGCTTCCTCGTTGCCGGCATAGGGCGTGCCGACGCGCTCGCGCGGCTTGCGCTGGGCGGGTTTGGCCGGTGCGGCCTGCGCCAATTCGGCCGCGGCCGGGGCCGGCCGGGCGTGCAAGGCGGGTGCGGCCAGCACGGCGGCCAACAGGAGGGTGAGGACAGGGCGCAGGGACAAGGTGGCGAACATTCGGATTCAGGTGGGCAAGGCAAGCTGTTGAAATTCGCGCCGCAGCGCCGGCAGGCTCTCCGCCGGCGCGCGCGCATAACGCTGCGCTTCGAGCTTGAGGAGCCAGTCCGCCCATCCTCGCGCATCCTGGCCGAAACGTGTGGTCACAAGCTGCGCCAGCTGGCGCGGCGGCGCCGTGGCGGGAGCGGCGAGCCCGGCCTCGCGCAGGCGCTTGCGGGCCCGGCCCAGCAGGCGCAGCCACGGGTCGTGCTGCATGCGGTCCCACCGGGTCCAGGCGGCGCCAGCCAGAGCCAGCGTGACGATGATGAACAGCAGCACGTAGCTCAGGTCTTCCCAGCTCGGGGACGCAAAGCCCAGGTTGCGCAGCAGATCGAGTTGCTTGCTCTGGGTGTAGTTCAGCACCCATTGGTTCCAGCCGTTGTTCATGGCCTCCCAGGTGGCGCGGACGGTGGCGCTGAGCGTCGGGTCGACGCTGTCCATCGCGGTGGCCAGCACTCCGCGCGCGGCGCCCAGCCGCTGGAACGAGCCGGTGCGGGCCGGGGCGACGGCGGAGGTCGGGTCGACCCGGACCCAGCCGGAACCCTCCAGCCAGACCTCGGACCAGGCGTGGGCGTCGCGCTGGCGCACCGTCCAGAAGCCGTCGATGTTGTTGACCTCGCCGCCCTGGTAACCGGTGACGATGCGCGCGGGGATGCCCATGCCCCGCATCAGCACCACGAAGGCCGAGGCGATGTGCTCGCAAAAGCCCTCCTTGCGGCCGAACCAGAATTCGTCGGCGGTGTGCTCGCCGTAGACGCCCGGCTCCAGGGTGTAGACGTAGCCGCCGGTGCGCAGCCGCTCCAAGGCCGCCTGCACCAGCGCCGGCGCATCGCCGTCGGCGTTGGCCCGCATGATCTCGCCGGCCAGCGCCAGCGTGCGCGGGTTGAAGCCCGGCGGCAGCTGGCTGTACTCCGGCAGCACCGCCAGCCTTCGCTGCGGCCCGTGGCGGAACTGGGTGTGGCTCTGGGCCCGGTAGCGCAGCAGGTCGGTGACCGGGCGCGACGAGATCCATTGCAGCTCGCCCGTCATCGCCGTTTCCATGCCCGGCACCGAGGGCGGGCGCACGGCGGCGTCCAGCGTCAGCAGCCAGGGCCGGTTGTGCGGCTCCAGCGTCACCTCGTACTCCACCGGCGCGCCCAGGCCGGCCAGCTGCGGATCGCCCACCGAAACCGGCGGAAAGCGTGTCTGCAGCCGCGGGATCAGCGGGCGCCACTCGCGGCCGTCGAACTGCGTGAGCACCGGGCCGCGCCAGTACAGCTGGTGTTGCGGCGGCGGCTGGCCTTGCCAGCGCACGCGAAAGGCGATGGTTTCGTCCAGCGCCAGCGCCGCCACGTTGCCCACCTGCATGCTGGACGACAAGCCGCTGCGGCCGGTCATCGCATCGCCCGGAATGCCCCACAGCGGCGCGAACCGCGGGAACAGCAGGAACAGCACGGCCATGATCGGCGCGCCCAGCAAGGCCATCCAGCCGGCCGTGCGCGCCGCCTCCGCCAGCGCCGGCCGGCCCACCGGCATGTGGGCGTTGACCAGCGCCGTCAGCAGCCCCAGCAACGCCACCAGCATGGCGGCGGCGACGGTGAGCGATTGCGAGAAGAAGAAGTTGGTGAGCATCGTGAAGAAGCTCAGGAAGAAGATGACGAAGGCGTCGCGCCGCGCCCGCAGCTCCAGCGTCTTGAGCGCCAGCAGCACCACGATCAGCGTCACGCCGGCATCGCGCCCGAGCAGCGTGCGGTGCGTCATCCAGGTCGCCACCAGCGTGAAGGCCAGCAGCCCCAGCAACCACCAGCGGCCCGGCAGCGGCCGGCCGCGCACGGCCAGCGTGCCGCGCCAGGCCAGCACGGCGGCCGCCAGCAGCGAGCACCACCAAGGCAGGTTGCCCACGTGCGGCAGCATCACCCAGCCGATCACCAGCAGCAGGAACAGCGTGTCGCGGGCGTCGCGCGGCAGCGCGCCCAGACGGGCCGGGGAGAAAGCGGACAGGCTCAGCACAGCGCCAGCGCCTCCAGGCAGCGCCGCTTGTGGCCTTCGCCGCTGGCCGGCTCGACCTCCAGGCCAGGCAGCCGCAGGCCAAAGTCCTGCCCCAGCTTGTCGGCCTGCAGCACCCACGCCGCCAGCCGCGACAATCGCCCTTCGGGGTCGCTGGTGCCGGTCTGCGCCGCGTCCAGCCACAGCTCGTAGCGCTGCGACTGCATGGTGTCGCGGCTGACCAGTTCGTCGGACTTGGCGGCCTTCTTCCACACCACCAGCTTGAGCGGGTCGCCGCGCCGGTAGGCCCGCACGCCCTCGAACTCGCCGGTGCTCTGGGCCCGGGCGGCGCCACCGCCGCCGGCGCGCGGCTGGCCCGGCGGCAACGGCGGTGCAAACGGTTCGGGCGCCGGGTAGACCAGCACCTGCGCCGCCGGCCGCCACACCGTCCAGACCCGGAAAGTGCCCAGCGGAAAGCGCGTCTCCGCCGTCAGCGGCGGGATCCGGTGCAGGCCGCGCCGCTGCGGCCGGAACGCGACCTGCACGGTGCAGGTGCCTTGCGCCGGCACGTCGGTCCAGGCCCAGCGGTCTTCATGGGTGACGTCCAGCACCGCCAGGCCGATGCCGTGGCGCACCTTGTCGCGGGCATTGGACAGCACCACCGACAAGGTGGCGCTGGCGCCGGCGAACTGGGGCGCCGGCGGCAACAGGTTCAGGGTCAGGCCGCGCAAGGTGGCGTGGCACACGTGCATGCCGACCACCGCGCTGCCGGCCAGCAGGAAGGTGAGCAGGTAGCCCAGGTTCAGCTGGTAGTTGATGGAGCCGACCAGCAGCACCAGCAGCGTCAGCCCCAGCATGAAGCCCGGCCGCGTCGGCAGGATGTAGACGGTGCGCTGCGTCAGCGTGACGGTGTCGGCCAGCGGCAGTCGCGCCTGCAACCACTGGCGAAACCTGCGCCGAACCAGGCCGGCGGGGTTGAGCGTGTTCCCGCTTCCACGCTCGAGCCCGAACGCCGAAGGCTGAACCTCGCTCATGGCAGCGCCACCGCCTCCAGCATCGCCCGCACCTGCTCCACCGGACCCCGCCCCGCATCGCCCACCGGGATCAGGCGGTGCGCCACCGTCTGCGGGAAGATCGCCTGCACGTCGTCGGGCGCCACGTAGTCGCGGCCGGACAGCAGCGCCTGCGCCTTGGCGGCGCGGATGATCGCGATGGCCGCGCGCGGGCTCAGGCCCTGCAGGAACCAGCGCCCGGAGCGGGTGGCGTGCACCAGGTCCTGCACGTAATCGAGCAGCGGATCGGCCGCGTGCACCGCCATCACCTGCTGCTGCAGCACCCGCAGGTCGGCGGGCGACAGCGTGTTGCCCAGGTGTTCCACCATGTCGCGGCGGTCGGCGCCGACCAGCAGCGCGCGCTCGGCGGCGCGGTCCGGGTAACCCAGCGAGATGCGCATGAGGAAGCGATCGAGCTGCGACTCGGGCAAGGCGAAGGTGCCCAGCTGGTCGTGCGGGTTCTGGGTGGCGATCACGAAGAACGGCGAGGGCAGGGCGCGGGTCTCGCCTTCCACCGTCACCTGCTTTTCCTCCATGGCTTCCAGCAGCGCGCTCTGCGTTTTCGGGCTGGCGCGGTTGATCTCGTCGGCCAGCAGCACCTGGGCGAACACCGGGCCCGGGTGGAACACGAAGCTTTCCTTGCCGCGGTCGTAGATCGACACGCCCGACAGGTCGCTGGGCATCAGGTCGGCCGTGAACTGGACGCGGGAGAAATGCAGTCCGAAGGCGCGCGCCAGCGCATGGGCCAGGGTGGTCTTGCCCACCCCCGGCACGTCCTCGATCAGCAGGTGGCCACCCGCCAGCAGGCAAGCCACGCAGTCGCGCACCTGGGACGGCTTGCCGACGATCACCGTGTTAAGCTGATCGAGCAGCGCCTTGAGTTTTTCTTGTGCTTCCATGAGGCGCGACGTTATCCGAAATTCGAACCAGGCCGAGCCAGCGGTGAACAAGACCGGATATTTCACTCATCCCGACTGCCGGCGGCACGACATGGGCCGCGGGCACCCCGAATGCCCCGCGCGCCTCGATGCCATCGAGGACCGCCTGCTGGCCTCCGGCCTGGGCGACACGCTGGAGCGGCGCGAAGCGCCACTGGCCAGCACCTTCGACCTCGAACTCGCGCACGGCCGCATGCATGTCGCCGCCTTGCGCGGGCTGGCCGATGAACTGGCCGAGCAGGAGCAGGCCGGCGGCTCCGAGCTGCTGCACATCGACCCCGACACCGCCATGAACGGCCACACCTGGAACGCCGTGCTGCGCGCCACCGGCGCCGCTCTGGCCGCCACCGACGCGGTGATCGCGGGCGAGCTGGAAAATGCCTTCTGCGCCATCCGCCCGCCGGGGCACCACGCCACCCGCGACCGCGCGATGGGCTTTTGCTTTCTCAACGCCGTTGCCGTTGCGGCCCGCTACGCGCTGGAGCGCCATGGCCTGCAGCGGGTGGCGGTGGTCGACTTCGACGTGCACCACGGCAACGGCACCGAAGATATCCTCTCGGGCGACGAGCGCGTGCTGATGGTCGGCATCTTCCAGCATCCGTTCTATCCGTACAGCGGCGATGCGCCACGCGCCGCCAACATGGTCAACGTGCCGGTGCCCGCGTACACGCGCGGCCCGGCAATCCGCCAGATCGTCGAGCAGGCCTGGCTGCCGCGGCTGGAGGCCTTCCGCCCCGAGATGATCTTCATCAGCGCCGGCTTCGACGCCCACCGCGACGACGACCTCGGCCAGCTCGGTCTGGTGGAGGCCGACTACGCCTGGATCACCCGGCAGCTGCGCGACGTCGCCAGCCGGCATGCCAAGGGCCGCATCGTCTCCTGCCTGGAAGGCGGCTACAACCTGGACGCCCTGGGCCGCAGCGTGGAAGCGCACGTGCGGGTGCTGGCGGACCTGGCATGAGCGATGGACCGGTCATCGAAGAGCGGGACGCCCGCGGCGTGGTGACGCTCACCATGAACCGGGCCGCCAGCTTCAACGCGCTGTCCGAGGACATGCTGGCCGCGCTGCAAGCCGCGATCGGCCGCGTGGCCGCCGATGAAGGCGCGCGCGTGGTGGTGCTGGCCGCGCGCGGCAAGGCTTTTTGCGCCGGCCACAACCTCAGGGAAATGATCGGCCAGCCGGAACTGGCCTACTACCAGCAGCTGTTCGCCCGGTGCAGCCGCATGATGCTGTCGCTGCAGCAGCTGCCGGTGCCCGTGATCGCGCGCGTGCAAGGCCTGGCCACCGCGGCCGGCTGCCAGCTGGTGGCGCAGTGCGACCTGGCGGTGGCGGCCGAGGATGCCAGCTTCGCCGTCAGCGGAGTCAACTTCGGCTTGTTCTGCTCCACCCCCAGCGTGCCGTTGCTGCGCAACGTGCCGGCCAAGCAGGCCATGGAAATGCTGCTGACGGGTGATTTCATCACGGCCCGGCAGGCCCGCGAGCGCGGCCTGGTCAATCGCGTGGCCACTGCCGAGGGCCTGGATGCCGAACTCGCCCGCCTGGTCGACAGCATCCTGGCCAAGCCGCGCCTGGCGCTGGCGATGGGCAAGGAGTTGTTCTATCGCCAACGCGAGCTGGGGCCGGAAGCGGCCTACCAGTTGGCCGCCCAGACCATGGCGGCCAACATGATGGAGGACTGCGCGCAGGAAGGCGTGCGCGCCTTCACCGAGAAGCGCCTGCCCGACTGGCGCGCGTCGGCCGCATGACGCCCCTGGAGCGATTGATGGCCGACTTCTCGGCCGGCGACCTGGGCTGGGACATCGGCGCGCTGCTGGGCTCCCTGGTGATCGCGTACGCGGTCTGCTGGCTGCTGGGGCGGCACCGGCCCAAGGATTCGGTCTGGTTTGGCCGCGCGCTGGTGGACGGCGTGCTGTTCCCGCTGCTGGCGCTGGCGCTCACCTACATCGCGCGCATCGTGCTGGACGACTTCCATCGCGTGCCGCTGCTGCGCATCGCCACGCCGATCCTGCTGTCACTGGCCGGCATCCGCTTGCTGGCGCGCGTGCTGACCGTCGTGTTCCCGGCCTCCGGGCTGGCGCGCGCGGCCGAACGCCTTTTTTCCTGGGTGGCCTGGCTGGCCGCGGTGCTGTGGATCCTGGGCCTGCTGCCAGCCGTGAAGGCCGAGATGCAGGGCATCCAGTTCGCCTTCGGCAAGTCGACCATCAACCTGCTGGACGTGGTGCAGGGCGTGTTGTCGCTGGGGGTGGTGCTGGTGGTGGCGCTGTGGATCTCGGCGACGGTGGAGCGCAAGCTGCTGCGCCAGAACATCCACGACCTGTCGCTGCGCAAGGTGGCGTCGAACATCATGCGGGCCGTGCTGCTGCTGGTGGGCTTCCTGTTCGCCCTGTCGGCGGTGGGGGTTGACCTGACGGCGTTGTCGGTGCTGGGAGGCGCGATCGGCGTCGGCCTGGGCTTTGGCCTGCAAAAGCTCGCCTCCAACTACGTCAGCGGCTTCGTCATCCTGTTCGAGCGCAGCCTGCGCATCGGCGACACCGTCCGCGTGGACGGCTTCGAAGGCGTGGTGGCGGACATCAAGACCCGCTACACGCTGATCCGCGCCGGCAACGGCCGCGAATCGATCGTGCCGAACGAGAAGCTGATCACCGAGCGCATCGAGAACCTTTCGCTGGACGACCCGCGCCTGCTGGTCACCGTCGACATCGGCATCGGCTACGACAGCGATGTCGACGTGGCCCAGGCATTGCTGCTGGAGGCCGCGCTGGCGGAAGCGACGGTTCTCAAGGAGCCGGCGCCGGTGTGCCGCATGCAGCGCTTCGGCCCCGACGCCCTGGAGTTCCAGCTGTCGTTCTGGGTCGGTGAGCCGGCGGCGCAGGGCAAGGCCAGGTCGGACGTCAGCCTGGGCATCCTCCAGCGGTTGCGCGCCGCCGGCATCGACATCCCTTATCCGCAGCGGGTGGTGCGGGTGGAAGGGCCGGTTGTGATGCGGGGGCAAGGCCAGCCTGGGCCGCAAGGCCAGCTGGGTTCGCAGGCGCCTGCCGGGGAGTAGCAAGCGCCGGGGCGCTGGGCGAGATGTCTATAATTCGAAAAAGAACGACCGTTCGTTTTTCGCCGGCACCGGGCGGACAATGGGCCTGCGAGCCCCGCATAAAATCCGCAGTTAACGTCAACGTCAATTTCCCCAAACTCTTAGGAGCGCTCCTGATGAAGGTCCTGGTCCCGGTCAAGCGGGTGGTGGACTACAACGTGAAGGTCCGGGTCAAATCGGACAACACGGGTGTGGACATCGCCAACGTGAAGATGAGCATGAACCCCTTTGACGAGATTGCCGTCGAGGAGGCCGTCCGCCTGAAGGAAAAGGGCGTGGTGACCGAAGTCATCGCCGTGTCCTGCGGCGTGGCGCAATGCCAGGAAACCCTGCGCACGGCGATGGCGATCGGCGCCGACCGCGCGATCCTGGTGCAGACCGACGAGGAGTTGCAGCCGCTGGCGGTGGCCAAGCTGCTCAAGGCACTGTTCGACAAGGAGCAGCCCGGCCTGATCATCCTGGGCAAGCAGGCGATCGACGACGACTGCAACCAGACCGGCCAGATGCTGGCGGCGCTGGCCGACCTGCCGCAGGCCACCTTCGCCTCCAAGATCGAAGTGGCCGACGGCAAGGCCAGCGTCACGCGGGAAGTGGACGGCGGCCTGGAGACGCTGTCGGTGTCGCTGCCGGCGGTGATCACCACCGACTTGCGCCTGAACGAGCCGCGCTACGTGACGCTGCCCAACATCATGAAGGCCAAGAAAAAGCAAATGGACATCCTCAAGCCCGAGGACCTGGGCGTCGATGTCAAGCCGCGCATCAAGACCTTGAAGGTCAGCGAGCCGCCCAAACGCTCGGCCGGTGTCAAGGTGCCCGACGTCGCGACGCTGGTTGCGAAACTGAAGAACGAAGCGAAGGTGATCTAAGTGACCGCACTTGTAATCGCAGAACACGACAACGCCCACATCAAGCCCGCCACCCTGAACACGGTGACGGCCGCTGCCCAGTGCGGCGGCGACGTCCACGTGCTGGTGGCAGGCGCCAACGCCGGTGAAGCGGCCAGGGCTGCCGCCCAGATCGCCGGCGTGGCCAAGGTGATCCACGCCGACGGCGCGCACTTCGAACACGGCCTGGCCGAGAACATGGCGGCCCAGGTGCTGGCCGTCGCCTCGAACTACAGCCACATCCTGTTCCCGGCCACCGCCAGCGGCAAGAACATCGCCCCGCGCGTGGCCGCCAGGCTGGACGTGGGCCAGGTCTCGGACGTGACCAAGGTCGACAGCCCCGACACCTTCGAGCGCCCGATCTATGCCGGCAACGCGATTGCCACCGTGCAGAGCACTGACTCGGTCAAGGTGCTGACGGTGCGCACCACCGCCTTCGATCCGGCGGCAGCGACGGGCGGCAGCGCGCAGGTGGAGACAGCATCGGCCGTGGCCGACAGCGGCAAGAGCACCTTCATGGGCTCGGAGATCGCCAGGAGCGACCGGCCGGAACTGACCGCCGCCAAGATCATCGTCTCGGGCGGCCGGGCCATGGGCTCCAGCGAGAAGTTCAACGAAGTGCTCACGCCGCTGGCCGACAAGCTCGGGGCCGCGCTCGGTGCCTCGCGGGCGGCGGTGGACGCGGGCTACGCGCCCAACGACTGGCAGGTCGGCCAGACCGGCAAGATCGTCGCGCCCCAGCTGTACATCGCCGCTGGCATCTCCGGCGCGATCCAGCACCTGGCCGGCATGAAGGACTCCAAGGTGATCGTGGCGATCAACAAGGACCCGGAAGCGCCGATCTTCAGCGTGGCGGACTACGGCCTGGAAGCCGACCTGTTCGTCGCGGTGCCTGAGCTGATCAAGGCGCTTTGAAGAAAGGGGCGAGGGGCTAGGGGAAACAGCCTGCGCACAGCCTCGGCCCTGTCCCCGCTTTCCTGTCTTCCCCTAGCCCCTGGGCTCTAGCCCCTCCGGAGTCCAAGCAATGAGCTACACCGCCCCCCTCAAGGACATGCTGTTCGACATCGAGCATCTTGCCGGTCTCCAGCGCATCGCCCAGCTGCCCGGTTTCGAGGAGGCGGGGCTGGAGACGGCGCGGGCCGTGCTCGAGGAATGCGCGCGCTTCAACCAGGAGGTGGTGGCGCCGCTCAACGTCGAGGGCGACCGCAATCCGTCCAGCTGGAAAGACGGCAAGGTCACCACCACACCGGGCTTTGCGCAAGCCTACAAGCAATACGCCGAAGGTGGCTGGCAAGGGCTGCAGCATCCGCCGGCCTTCGGCGGCCAGGGCCTGCCCAAGGCGATCGGCGCCGCCTGTGGCGAGATGCTCAACTCCGCCAACCTGAGCTTCGCGCTGTGCCCGCTGCTGACCGACGGCGCGATCGAGGCGCTGCTGACGGCCGGCTCCGACGACCTGAAATCCGTGTACCTGGAAAAGTTGGTGACCGGTGCCTGGACCGGCACCATGAACCTGACCGAGCCGCAGGCCGGCAGCGATCTGGCCCAGGTGCGCAGCCGCGCCGAGCCGCAGCCCGATGGCAGCTACAAGGTGTTCGGCACCAAGATCTTCATCACCTACGGCGAGCACGACATGGCGGACAACATCGTCCACCTGGTGCTGGCCCGCATCCCCGGCGCGCCCGAAGGCGTCAAGGGCATCAGCCTGTTCGTCGTGCCCAAGTTCATGGTGAACCAGGACGGCTCCCTGGGCGAGCGCAACGACGTGCACTGCGTCAGCATCGAGCACAAGCTGGGCATCAAGGCTTCGCCCACCGCCGTCCTCCAGTACGGCGACGGCACGGCGGCGAAGAATCCGAACGGCACCGGACCCGGTGCCGTCGGCTACATCGTCGGCGAGAAAGACCGCGGCCTGGAGTACATGTTCATCATGATGAACGCGGCCCGCTACGCCGTGGGCGTGCAGGGCATCGCGGTGGCCGAGCGGGCCTACCAGCACGCGGTGCAGTACGCGCGCGACCGCGTGCAGTCGCGCCCGGTCGACGGCTCCGTGGCCGGTCCCGCGACCATCATCCACCACCCGGACGTGCGCCGCATGCTGATGACGATGCGCGCGTCCACCGAAGGCTGCCGCGCCATGGCCAGCGTGGCGGCCGCCGCCTACGACGCGGCCCACCACCACCCGGACGCCGCGGCGCGCAAGCAGAACCACGCCTTCTACGAATTCCTGGTGCCGCTGGTCAAGGGCTACAGCACCGAGATGAGCCTGGAGGTCACCTCGCTGGGCGTGCAGGTGCACGGCGGCATGGGCTTCATCGAGGAAACCGGCGCGGCGCAGTACTACCGCGACGCCAAGATCCTGACCATCTACGAAGGCACGACGGCGATCCAGGCCAACGACCTGGTGGGCCGCAAGACCATGCGTGACGGCGGCGCGACCGCTCGCGCGATCGCGGCGCAGGTCGAGCAGACCGAAGGCGAACTGGCGGCGCGCGACAGCGTCGCGGCGCGCGCGGTGCGCAAGCGGCTGGCGGCAGCCCGCCTGGCCTTCCTGGACGTCGTCGCCTTCGTCGCGCGGGAGGGCAAGGCCTCTCCCAACGCGGTGTTCGCCGGCTCGGTGCCTTACCTGATGCTGGCCGGCAACCTGGTGGCGGGCTGGCAGATGGCGCGCGCGCTGCTGGTTGCGCAAGACCTGTTGCAACAGGGACGGGATACCGCCTTCATGACTGCGAAGATCGCCACCGCGCGCTTCTACGCCGACCACCTTCTGGCCCGCGCCCCGGGCCTGCGCGACAGCATCGTGGAAGGCGCCGACAGCGTCACCGCGCTGGCGCTCGAAGCTTTCTGATCCCGCTACCGAAGGAACCCATGTCCAAGCTGCCCCGCGTCCTGCAGAACCTGTCGCTGCCGGTGATCGCCTCGCCGATGTTCATCGTCAGCACCCCCAAGCTGGTGATCGCGCAGTGCAAGGCGGGCATCGTCGGCTCGATGCCGGCGCTCAATGCGCGGCCGGCCGCGCAGCTGGACGAGTGGCTGCACGAAATCGAGGAGGCGCTGGCGGCGCACGACCGCGACCATCCGGACAGCCCGGCCGCGCCCTATGCCATCAACCAGATCGTGCACAAGAGCAACACGCGGCTGGACGAAGACATGGCGGCCGTGGTCAGACGCAAGGTGCCGATCGTGATCACCTCGCTGGGCGCGCGCACCGATGTCAACGACGCCATCCACAGCTACGGGGGCGTGGTGCTGCACGACATCATCAACAACTTCTTCGCCCGCAAGGCGGTGGAAAAGGGTGCCGACGGCCTGGTCGCCGTGGCGGCCGGCGCCGGCGGACATGCGGGCGTCAAGAGCCCGTTCGCACTGGTGCAGGAAATCCGCCAGTGGTTCCACGGCCCGCTCGCGCTGTCGGGCGCCATCGCCAGCGGCGGCGCGGTGCTGGCGGCGCAGGCGATGGGCGCCGATTTCGGCTACATCGGCTCGGCCTTCATCGCCACCCACGAAGCGCGCGCCAGCGACGCCTACAAGCAGGCGATCGTGCAGTGCGACTCCGACGACATCGTCTATTCGAACCTGTTCACCGGCGTGCACGGCAACTACCTCAAGCCCAGCATCCGCAACGCCGGCCTGGACCCGGACAAGCTGCCGGAAAGCGACCCCAGCAAGATGAGCTTTGGCGACGGCGACAGCGCCAAGAAAGCGTGGAAGGACATCTGGGGCTGCGGCCAGGGCATCGGCGCCGTCAGCGAAATCATGGCCACGGCGGACTTCGTGGCGCGGCTGAAGCGCGAGTACGCGCAAGCGCGGTCCCGAGTCTGCAATTGAAACTGTAGGGTGGGCAGCTTTGCTGCGCACCACGCGGCGCTGCATGGTGCGCAGCAAGCTGCACACCCGCCGTTTCATCAATCCGTCAAAGGCCCCGCCGGCGCGGCGTAGCTCAGGGCCACCGCCTTGCCCCAGAACACCCGGTACATGAACACCGTGTAGACGATGATCACCGGCAACGTGATCGCCACGCCGATGAAGATCACCACCAGTGACTCATGCGCGCTGGCGGCCTGCCACACCGTCATGCGGTCGATCACGATGTACGGGTAGATGCTGTAGGCCAGGCCCAGGAACGACAGCATGAAGATCAGCACGGTGCTGGCGAACACCAGCCAGCCGTAGCCGGCATCCACCACCTTCGGATGGGTGGTCACGTGGAAGGCGGTGAAGAAGGCCACCGCGCAGGCCACCGGGATCGGCAACAGCCCGATCAACTGCGGCATGGCGAACCACTTGTCGAACACGGGCGGGCTCACCATCGGCGTGGCCAGCGAGATCGCGATCAGCGCCGCGCCCATCGGCCACAGCACCTTGCCGCCCCAGCGCACCGCCTTGGCGCGCAGCGCGCCGTCGGTCTTCATGATCAGCCAGCCGGCCCCCAGCATGGCGTAGGCGGTGGGCAGGGTCAGGGCGATGCCCAGGGCGAACAGGCGCGACCAGAGACCGGTGTCGAACGCAGTCAGGTAGCTGCCCAGCATCCAGCCCTGGGCGCCGGCGGCCATCGCCGAGCCGATGGCGAACAGCGCGTTCCACATGCCTTTGCGCGCGGCTCGCGCCTTGACGCGAAAGTCGAACGACACGCCGCGCAGGATCAGCCCGATCAGCATCACGGCCACCGGCAGGTACAGGGCCGAGAGCACCAGGCCGTGCGCCTTCGGAAAGGCCACCAGCAGCACGCCGATGCCCAGCACCAGCCAGGTTTCGTTGGCGTCCCAGAACGGGCCGATGCTGGCCACCATCAGGTCCTTCTCGTCTTCCTGCGCGAACGGCAGCAGCAGGCCGACGCCAAGGTCGTAGCCGTCCAGAATCACGTAGGCCAGCAGGGCCAGGCCCATCACGGCCATGAAAATGAGGGGCAGCACCGTCGGCCAGTTGTAGATCATCGCTGTTCTCCTGTCAGGCCGGACCGCCGATGGGCGTGGCCGCCTTCGGGCTTTGCGGTGTCTCGGGGGTGGGCATGGCCGGGTGCTTTGCCATGTACATGAGCACCAGCACGTAGGCGCTCAGCAGCAAGGCATAGAGCGTGAGGTAGGCGATGAGCGTCGACAGCACCATGGCCGGCGCATGGTCGGCCACCAGGTCGGCGGTCCGCAACACCCCGTAGACCAGGAACGGCTGGCGGCCGATCTCGGTGACGTACCAGCCGGCCAGCGTGGCCAGCCAGCCGGAAAACGTCATGGCTGCCAGCAGGCGCAACTGCCAGCGCGAGTACGGGCTCTCGCCCGGCGCGACGGTGCGCCGCCGGCGCCACCAGGTGAACGCCGCCCACCAGGAGACGACCAGCATCAGCATGCCCGTCCCCACCATGACGCGGAAGCTCCAGAAGACCGGCGCCACCGGCGGATGGGCGTCGGGAAACTCGTTCAGGCCCTTGATCTCGGCGTCGATGTCGTGCGCCAGGATCAGGCTGGCCAGGCCCGGCACCTGGATCGCGTAATCGGTGCGCCTTTCCTTTTCGTTGGGCCACCCGAACAGGGTCAGCGGCGCGCGTTTTTCGGTGTGCCAGATGCCCTCCATGGCGGCGATCTTGGCGGGCTGGTGCTCCAGCGTGTTGAGGCCATGCATGTCGCCGGCCAGGATCTGCAGCGGGATCGCGATGGCCGCCGCCAGCACCCCGGTACGCAGCGCCAGGTGGGTGCCGTGGTTGGCGGTGCGCCGCAGCAGCTGCCAGGCCGACAGGCCGGCGATCAGGAAGGCCGACGTCAGCGTCGAGGCCAGCAGCATGTGCGCCAGCCGGTAGGGGAACGACGGGTTGAACACGATCGCCAGCCAGTCCACCGCGTGGAACTCGCCGTCGATGATCTGGTAGCCCGCCGGCGTCTGCATCCAGGAGTTCAGGCTCAGGATCCAGAACGCCGACAGCGTGGTGCCGATCGCCACCATCAGCGTGGCCACCAGGTGCACCCGGTCGGAGACCCGGCCGCGGCCGAACAGCATGATGCCCAAAAAGGTCGCTTCGAGGAAGAACGCGGTCAGCACCTCGTAGCCGAGCAGCGGCCCGGCGATGTTGCCCGCGCGCTCCATGTAGCCCGGCCAGTTGGTGCCGAACTGGAAGCTCATGGTGATGCCGGTGACGACCCCCAGCGCGAAGCTGAGCGCGAACACCTTGGTCCACAGGTAATAGGCCTCTTCCCAGGACTGCGCCGCCGGCGTGCCGCGCGCCGCCGTGTGGCGCAGCCGGAAGTACACCAGGAACCAGCACAGCGCGATGTTGATCGCCGGGAACAGGATGTGGAAGGAGATGTTGGCCGCGAACTGGATCCGCGAAAGCATCAGGGTGTCCACCGGTCAGGTCTCCCTGGCGCGCGGCGACTTGCCGGTGACGCGGTCTTTCAGTTCCAGCACGCGCGTGACCGCGCTGCCCATTCCCATCAGCTGCATGGCGGTCTCGGGCGCCAGCTTCTGCACGTCGTCGAACCACGTCATCAGGCGATCGATCAGCTCGTACATTTCGCGCATGCGCTGCTGGGCGTGGCGCTCGGCTTCGGTGCCCGGCTTTTCCAGCAGGGCCATGCGCAACATCGACAACGTGGGCTCGATCTCGCGGCGGCGCCGCTCCTCGGCCAGCACCCGGAAGATTTCCCAGACATCGGCCGGCGCCTGGAAGTATTCGCGCCGGTCGCCTTGCTGGTGCTTCATGCGCACCAGCCGCCACGACTGCAGCTCCTTCAATCCCATGCTGACGTTGGAGCGGGAGAACTCCAGGGTCTCGGCGATCTCGTCGGCATTGAGCGCACGCTGCGAAATGAACAGCAGCGCATAGATCTGGCCGACGGTGCGGTTGATGCCCCAGCGGCTGCCCATCTCGCCGAAATGGGCGACGAACTGGCGGCTCAGGGCAGGGAGGTGGTCCTGCATCGACATGGGCGGTATTCTGCCTCAGGTTCCCGCAATTTCAGTAAGTACCGAAATAACAGTACACAGGAACAGTGTGGATTGCGCCGCCGGCGGGGCCTTGCATCGGCCATACTGTATGAATGAACAGCATCGACCGCAGTACCAGCAACGAAGTGGCCCCAGTGCACGTGCCGCTCCATGCGATCAAGGGCCGGGGCGCGGCCACGCGGCTGGCGCACCGCTTCGAGCGCGACACGCGCGCGGCATTCGACGACGGCTGGGACCTGATCGCGGCCGACGGCGCCGCCCCCCGCACCGAGGTGATCTGGGAAAACGCGCGCAGCATCATCGCGTCCAACGATTCGCCCGACATCCACTTCGACCGCTCGATCAACCCGTACCGCGGTTGCGAGCACGGCTGCATCTACTGCTATGCGCGGCCGACCCACAGCTACCTGAATTTGTCGCCGGGACTGGACTTCGAGACCAAGATCATCGCCAAGCGCAACACCGTGGAACTGCTGCGGCACGAGCTGGGACGCAAAGGCTACCGGCCGCAGCTGATCGCGATCGGCACGGCCACCGATTGCTACCAGCCGGTGGAGCGCGAGCTCAGGCTCACCCGCGGCGTGATCGAGGTGCTGCACGAGACCAACCATCCGTTCGCGCTGGTCACCAAGGGCAGCGGCGTGGAGCGCGACATCGACCTGATCGCGCCCATGGCGGCCAAGGGGCTGGCGGCGGTCTACCTCACGATCACCACGCTCGACGCCGAACTGGCGCGCCGGCTGGAGCCGCGCGCCGCCGCTCCGCACCGGCGGCTGCGCACCTTGCGCACCCTGGCGGAAAACGGCATTCCGTGCGGCGTGAGCCTGGCGCCGCAGATCCCTTTCCTGAACGACGACATGGAGCAGGTGCTGGAAGCGGCCTGGGACGCCGGCGCGCGCGAAGCCTTCTACCACGTGCTGCGGCTGCCCTGGGAAGTGGCGCCGTTGTTTCGGCAATGGCTGCAGACGCATTACCCGCAGCGCGCCGAGAGGGTGATGCATCGCATCCAGGACATGCGCGGGGGCAAGGACTACGAGGCCGACTTCGCAACCAGGATGAAAGGCTCCGGCCCCTGGGCCGACCTGATCGGCCAGCGCTTTCGCAAGACGGCGGGGCGGCTGGGATTCAACGCCAAGAAGGTTGCCTTTCCCACCGAGGGCTTCCGCCCGCCGGCGGCGGCGGGGCAAGGCACGCTGTTTTAAGGTTGCTGGCGCAGCAGCAGCAGGCCGGCGGCCGAGACGACCGCGCCGGCAACGGTACCGGCCAGGTTGGCCCGCAACTGCGCCGGCCCCGGCAGGCGCCGCACCGGCACGTGCCACACCCACACCACCGGCACCACGGCCAGCAGCAGCATCATGGCGGGAACCTGCCAGCGCATGAAACTGGCCCAGCCGGGCAAGACGGCGCGCGGGCGCTGCTGCCACAGGGTCTCCAGCGGCAGCTCCTGCACCCACAGGCCGCAGGCGGCGAGGGCGCCGGCCAGCAGCAGGACGGTGGCTGCGAGCTTGAAGGTGCGGCGCCACCCCAGCAGGCTGAGCAAGGCGAAACTGCCGCCACCGAGCGCCAGGATGCTGCCGGCGGCCTGCCGCCACTCCTGCCATCCGGCACCCCCGGCCAGCCGCCAGACGGCCACGTTGGCCGGCAGTGCGAGCCAGGCGCTGATGGCGAACGCCATCCAGGCCGGGTGCAGCGCCAGCCGCGCTTCACCCGGCATCAACAGGGTGGAATAGCCGGTGGTGCGGAACAGCCTGAGTGCCATGGCCCATTGTCGCCGGAGCGGCCGGCCCTGGCTCATCCGTGCGAGTGGTCACGGGGGCATGTGTGCCCCGCGGACCACAGGCCGTCAGGCGCTGAAGAAGCCTCTCAGCTTGTCGGCCCACGACTCCTCGTTGGGCGAGTGCTTGGCGCCGCCCTTCTTGAGCGACTCTTCCAGTTCCTTGAGCAGCTTGCGCTGGTGCTCGGTCAGCTTGACCGGCGTCTCCACCGCGATGTGGCAGTACAGGTCGCCGGGATAGCTGGAACGCACGCCCTTGATGCCCTTGCCGCGCAGGCGGAACTGCTTGCCAGGCTGGGTGCCTTCGGGAATGTCGATCGCCGCCTTGCCATCCAGCGTCGGCACGTCGATCTCGCCGCCCAGCGCCGCGCGGGCGATGCTCACCGGCACCACGCAGTGCAGGTCGTCGCCGTCGCGCTCGAAGATCGCGTGCTTCTTCAGGCGGATCTCGATGAACAGGTCGCCGGCCGGTCCGCCGTTGGTGCCGGGCTCGCCGTTGCCGGCGCTGCGGATGCGCATGCCGTCGTCGATGCCGGCCGGGATGCGCACTTCCAGCGTCTTCTGCTTCTTGACCTTGCCCTGGCCGTGGCAGGCGGTGCAGGGCTCGGGAATGATCTTGCCTGAGCCGCGGCAGGTGGGGCAGGTCTGCTGCACGCTGAAGAAGCCCTGGCGCATCTGCACCACGCCCTGCCCCTGGCAAGTGGTGCAGGTCTTGGCCTGGGTCCCCGGCTTGGCGCCGACGCCCTTGCAGATCTCGCACTCCTCCCACGAGGGAATGCGGATCTGGGCGTCCTTGCCCCTGGCCGCTTCCTCCAGCGTGATCTCCATCGCGTACGACAGGTCGCTGCCGCGATAGACCTGGCGGCCCCCGCGCGCGCCGCCGCGTTGCTGCTGCTGGCCGAAGATGTCGCCGAAGATGTCGCCGAAGGCCTCGGCGAAACCGCCACCCGCCGCGCCGCCGGGGCCGCGCATGTTGGGGTCGACGCCGGCGTGGCCGAACTGGTCGTACGCGCTGCGCTTGTCGGCGTCGGAGAGCATCTCGTACGCTTCCTTGGCCTCCTTGAAGCGGGCCTCGGCATCCTTGGAAACGCTCGCCTCACCCTGGTTGCGGTCGGGGTGGTGCTTCATCGCCAGCTTGCGATAAGCCTTCTTGATTTCTTCGTCGGTGGCGTTCTTGGGAACGCCCAGGACGTCGTAGTAGTCGCGTTTGGTGGCCATGTATTCTTTTCGCTGCACTGCGCTCCGCAAGGGGCTAGGGGCTAGGGGCTAGGGACTGGGAAGCGGCCGGGGCCGGTCTTCCTTAATCCCTAGGCCCTAGCCCCTAGTCCCTGCGGCTGTTCTTAGCCCTTCTTGACTTCCTTGACTTCCGCGTCGACGACGTTGTCGTCGGCCGCGGGGCCCGAGGAAGAGTCAGCGGCCGCCTCGGCGCCGCCGTCGGCACCCTGCTGGCCCTGCATGCCTTCGTACATCTTCTCGCCCAGCTTCTGGCTGGTGGCCATCAGCGCGCTGGTCTTGGCTTCGATCGCTTCCTTGTCGTCCGACTGCAGCGTCTGTTCCAGGTCCTTGGCGGCGGCCTCGATCTTCTCCTTTTCGGCAGCGTCGATCTTGTCGCCGTACTCGGTCAGGCTCTTGCGCACGCTATGGACCAGGGCTTCGCCCTGGTTGCGGGCCTGCACCAGCTCGAGCTTCTTCTTGTCGTCGGCCGCGTTCATTTCCGCGTCCTTGACCATCTTCTCGATCTCGGCTTCCGACAGGCCCGAGTTCGCCTTGATGGTGATCTTGTTTTCCTTGCCCGTGCCCTTGTCCTTGGCGCCGACGTGCAGGATGCCGTTCGCGTCGATGTCGAAGCTCACCTCGATCTGCGGCAGGCCGCGCGGCGACGGCGGGATGCCTTCGAGGTTGAATTCGCCGAGCAGCTTGTTGCCGGTGGCGATCTCGCGCTCTCCCTGGTAGACCTTGATCGTGACTGCCGGCTGGTTGTCGTCGGCGGTGGAGAAGGTCTGCGCGAACTTGGTCGGGATGGTCGTGTTCTTGGTGATCATCTTGGTCATCACGCCACCCAGCGTCTCGATGCCGAGCGACAGGGGGGTGACGTCCAGCAGCAGCACGTCCTTGCGGTCGCCGCCCAGCACCTGGCCCTGGATCGCCGCACCGACGGCCACGGCCTCATCGGGGTTGACGTCCTTGCGGGGCTCCTTGCCGAAGAATTCCTTGACCTTCTCCTGCACCTTGGGCATGCGGCTCATGCCGCCGACCAGGATCACGTCGTGGATGTCGGAGACCGA
>NZ_JAQGLS010000306.1 GCF_028292805.1 Ramlibacter sp.
AGGCCGCTTGCCGGCCTTCTGCACCGCGCGCGCCTCACGCTCTTGCTGCGCCACCAAGGCCCGCTGGCGCCGCTCGGCGGCTTGCTGCTGGCGTTGCGCCGCGGCCCGCGCGTCGATGTCCTGCAGCCGCTCGGCGGCGCGCCGCTTGCGCTCGGCGTCGTTGAGCGCGACTTCCTGCCGACGCAGGTCGGCCACCGCTTCATTGCGGCGCCTGCGCGCGGCATCGAGACAGTCGTTGACGCCGAACTTGCCGTAGCAGGCCTTCTCCCGCGCCTCGAACGCCGCATCCGCGGCCGCGCGCTCGGCGCCGATCCGCTGGCGTTCGACCTGGACATCGACGTCCTGCGCCTGCGCCTGCACCGGCCAGGCGGCGAACAGGGCGAGCAGGAGGGTGGTGAAGGTCTTCATGTGATGCGGGTGTCGACGGTGCGGTGCTCCAGCCCCAGGAATTCGGTCGACTGCATCTCGTTCAGGCGCGAGACCGTGCGAGGGAATTCATGGGCCAGGGGGCCTTCGGTGTACAGCTCCTCGGCTTCGACCTGCGCCGACATGATCAATTTGACACGCCGATCGTAAAGGACGTCTACCAGCCAGGTAAATCTTCGTGCTTCCGAGGCCAGCCGCACCGACATCCGGGGCACGTCGCTCAGCAGCACGGTGTGGAACTGGGTCGCGATCTCCAGGTAGTCGTTCTGCGAGCGGGGCCCGCCGCACAAGGCACTGAAGTCGAACCAGACCACGCCGCCGGCCTTGCGACGCGAGCGGATTTCCCGGTGTTCGATGTGCAGCACCGGGTCTTCGTCGTGCGATTCGGCCAGCCGGGTGAAGGCGTCGTTCATCTCGGCGTCGGCCCGCGGTCCCAGCGGCGCGTGATAAAGCCTGACCTGCTCCATGGTGCGGCGCCGGTAGTCGGTGCCGTTGTCCACGTTGATCACCGCCAGCTTGTCGTTGAGCAGCGCGATGGCCGGCAGGACGCGGTCGCGGTGCAGGCCGTTCGGGTAGAGATCGTCGGGCTTGAAGTTGGAGGTGGTGACGAAGCCCACGCCGTTGGCGAACAGCGCGTCCAGCAGCCGGTGCAGGATCATCGCGTCGGTGATGTCGGCCACGTGGAACTCGTCAAAGCAGATCAGGCGGTAGCGCCTGGCCATCCGTTCGCCGAGCTCGTCCAGCGGGTTGACCGTGCCCTGCATCTCGGCCAGCTCGCGGTGCACCTCGCGCATGAACTCGTGAAAGTGCAGCCGCGTCTTGCGCACGATCGGCACTGCCTGGTAGAAGCAGTCCATCAGGAAGCTCTTGCCACGCCCCACCCCGCCGAACATGTAGACCCCGCGCGGGATCGCCGGCCGGTTGATCAGCTTCTTGAAGGCGTTGGACCGCTGCTCCTTGTAGGCGCCCCACTCGCTCGCGCAGCGCTCCAGCTGGTCGATGGCGCGCAGCTGCGCGGGGTCGCTCTGGTAGCCGCGCGCCTTCAGTTCCGCATCGTAGACGGCGCGGACCGACATCAGCCGGCGCCGGGCCGCCCCAAGGCGGCGGCGCCCCCTGGGGGGGCAGCGACCCACACGCAATGGGCGAGCGTGGGGGCAGACATCCTAGAAGTTCAAGGTGCGCTTGTCGACGGCCAGGGCCGCTTCCTTGGTCGCCTCGGACAGCGACGGGTGGGCGTGGCAGATGCGGGCCAGGTCTTCCGAGGAAGCGCGGAATTCCATCGCCACCACGCACTCGGCGATCAACTCGCTGGCCATCGGGCCGACGATGTGCACGCCCAGGATTTCGTCGGTCTTGGCGTCCGCCAGCATCTTGACCATGCCGGTGGTGTCGCCCAGCGCCCGCGCCCGGCCGTTGGCCAGGAACGGGAAGCTGCCGGCCTTGTACTGCACGCCGGCGGCCTTGAGCTGCTGCTCGGTCTGGCCCACCCACGCGATCTCGGGGCTGGTGTAGATCACCCAGGGAATGGTGTTGAAGTTGACGTGCCCGTGCTGGCCGGCGATGCGCTCGGCCACCGCGACGCCCTCTTCCTCCGCCTTGTGCGCCAGCATCGGGCCGCGCACCACGTCGCCGACCGCCCACACGTTGGGCAGGTTGGTGCGGCATTCGTCGTCCACCAGGATCGCGCCGCGCTCGTCAAGCTTGAGGCCCACGCCGTCGTGGTTCAGGCCGGTGGTGTTGGGCAGCCGGCCGATCGAGACGATCAGCTTGTCGGCGTCCAGCTGCTGCGCCTCGCCCCTGGCGTTGGTCCAGGCGATGGAAACGCCCCTGGCAGTCTTGTCCACCGCGCCGACCTTCACGCCCAGCTCGATCTTCAGGCCCTGCTTGTCGAAGGCCTTCTTGGCTTCCCTGGCGATCTGCTCGTCGACCGCGCCCAGGAAGGTGGGCAGCGCTTCCAGGATGGTCACTTCGGCGCCCAGGCGGCGCCAGACCGAACCCATCTCCAGGCCGATCACGCCGGAGCCGATCAGCGCCAGCTTCTTCGGCACGCTGGCGATGCGCAGCGCGCCGTCGTTGGACAGCACGGTCTCTTCGTCGAACGGCACGCCGGGCAGCGCGCGGGCGTTGGAGCCGGTGGCCAGGATCACGTGCTTGGCAGTGATGGTTTCCTCGGCGGCGCCGCTGACCTTGATCTCGTAGCCGGCGTCGGACGCCTTCGCGAACGAGCCGCGGCCATGGAAGAAGGCGACTTTGTTCTTCTTGAACAGGTACAGGATGCCGTCGTTGTTCTGCTTCACGACGGCGTCCTTGCGGCCCACCATCTTGCCCAGGTCGAGGCCCAGGCCGCTCACGTTGATGCCGTGCTCGGCGAAGTGCTTGCCGGCGTGCTCGTAGTGCTCGGACGACTGCAGCAGCGCCTTGGACGGGATGCAGCCCACGTTGGTGCAGGTGCCGCCGGGCGCGGGGCCGCCCTTGCCGTTCTTCCACTCGTCGATGCAGGCGACGGTGAAGCCCAGCTGCGCCGCGCGGATGGCGGCGATGTAGCCGCCGGGTCCGCCGCCGATGACGATGACGTCGAATTGTTTGGTCATGTTGAGAGGGGCTAGGAGCTAGGAGCTAGGAGCTAGGAGCTAGGGTCTTGGGGCTAGGGTCCAGGGACTAAGGGGGCAGTGGCAAGGTGGAAAGCCGCGGTCCGGCTGCTTCCCTGCTCCATGGCCCCTCGACCCTGGGCCCTTCCGGGTCTCAGATATCGAACAGCAACCGCGCCGGGTCTTCCAGCGCTTCCTTCATCGCGACCAGGCCCAGCACGGCTTCGCGGCCGTCGATGATGCGGTGGTCGTACGACATGGCCAGGTAGTTCATCGGGCGAACGACGATTTGCCCGTTCTCCACCACCGCCCGGTCCTTGGTCGCGTGCACGCCCAGGATGGCCGCCTGCGGCGGGTTGATGATGGGGGTCGACATCATGGAGCCGAACACGCCGCCGTTGGAGATCGAGAACGTGCCGCCGCTCATCTCGTCGATGCCCAGCTTGCCGTCGCGCGCCTTGGCGCCGTATTCGGCGATCTTCTTTTCGATCTCGGCGAACGACATCTGGTCGGCGTTGCGCAGGATCGGCACCACCAGCCCGCGCGGCGAACCCACCGCGATGCCGATGTCGAAGTAGCCGTGGTAGACGATGTCGTTGCCGTCGACCGAGGCGTTCAGCACCGGGTACTTTTTCAGGGAATGGACGGCCGCCTTCACGAAGAACGACATGAAGCCGATCTTGACGCCGTGCTCTTTTTCGAACTTCTCCTGGAAGCGCTTGCGCATCTCCATCACCGGCGCCATGTTCACCTCGTTGAAGGTGGTCAGGATGGCGGCGGTGGACTGCGACTGCAGCAGGCGCTCGGCGATGCGGGCGCGCAGGCGCGTCATCGGCACGCGCTGCTCCGGACGCTCGCCCAGGTCGGGCGCACCGAGCGGCGAGGCCACGTGCTGCAGCGCCGCCTTGGGCGCGGTCGGCACCGGCACC
>NZ_JAQGLS010000313.1 GCF_028292805.1 Ramlibacter sp.
CGGCGCTGTTCGCCGGCCGCAGGCTGGTGCCCACGGCAAGGGCGGCGTTGAAGTCGGCCAGCGGCGTGGCCAGCGGCGTGCCGCGGCGCGCCACCAGCGCGGTGGCGCCATGCGCCATCGCGGTGGGTGGCACGGTCCGCGCCGCGATCAGCGTTTCGCTGCCACGGCCGCCTTGGCGGGTGCTCATCGCCGGCGTGTCGGTCACCACCAGCCGGGCGGCCACGGAGCGGCTGCGCTGGGCCTCCACCGCGGCCAGCGTCGGCGGCGCGATGCGCCAGGCGCGTTCGGAGCCTTCGACGGTGGTGCGCACCTTGGGCGCGACCGCCAGGCCGATCGTCGCGCCGGCCATCAGTCCGACGACCACCGGCGCGTCGATGAAATGGTCGTAGACCTTGGGCGCGGGGCGATCGGCCACCTCGGGCACCGTGGTCGCCGTCGGCGCCTCCAGGCCTTCGGTCAGCGTGCCCAGCCGCGGCGGCGCCTGGCGTTCGCCGCGCAGGGCGGCCATCGCCGTGGGCGACGCGCGGCCGGCCAGGAAGCCCGCTGCGGCCGAGAAGGCCGAATCGACCGTGACCGGCGCCGCCGTGAGCAACTCGCTCACCGACTTCGCGGTGTTGCGCTGGCTGTTGATCTCGACGGTGCGGCGGGTGAAGGGCAGCGGCTTGCGCTTGCCGATTTCCACCTGGTGGTACGGGATCTCCGGGCCGCCGGGAGAAGGGTTGGCGCCGCAGACGAGATCGAGTTCGGACAGTGCCTCGATCATCTCGGCCTTGGGCACCTTGCGCGCGTTCGGATCCTGGGGCAGGCCCCACACGCCGACCGGAAAGCGGGCAAACGCCCGCGCCGCGTCGACGAAGGGATAGGGCTGGTCGACACCGCCGCGCCGCCAGCTGATGACGATGGTCGGCGTCACGTCGGCCACATCCATCGGCGCCACGCCCAGCGCGCGGCTCGGCGCATGCGAGCTGGCGGCCCGCGCCGCAGCGGCGAGCGTGCGCGTCACCTGCGTGGCCGGCACGGTGCTGGTGAAGGTCATCGAGAATTCGGCCACCACCACGAACGGCCGGGCCGCGGAACCGTCGGGCGTGGCCTGCTCGCCCTTGGCCGGCAGCGTGCCGGCGTTTGTCATCAGCGCGTGCGGCCGCGCCTTGCCGCTGTCGGCCGCCTCCAGGTACTTGACGATGAAGGCATCCGCGGCGATCGGCTGCTTCTGCTCCTGACCCGAGCCGCCGAACTCGAAGGTCAGCTCGATCGGGCCGATCTCGAAGGTCACGCTGCCGCGGAAGTCGGGGCCCAGCACGTGGATGCGCGCGCCCAGGTGGATCGAGATGGTGATCTCGCCGAACAGCCAGGTGTCGATGGTCACGCCGGCGGCAATGCGGGCGTAGGCCATCACGTCGTAGTGGAACGGGTCGAAGTAGACGATGCCGTGGGCGCCGAACTTCACCTCGGCCCAGGCCGGGCCGAAGTGGGCCGAGGCCTCGAAGTCGCCGCCTGTCATCAGTGCCTCGGAGGTCAGCGCGAAGTAGCTGCCGGCCTTGATGACGATGCTGTCGCCGATGCTCCAGCGCAGCCCCAGGCGCGGCACCACCGGGTAGCCGTCGCGGTGGAAGTCCGGGTGGTAGCCGCCCAGCGTGAGCACGAACTCGCCGGACTTCTCGCCCTTGAACCAGATCACGTAGGCGAAGCCGCCGGTGAGCTTGATGTCGGGGTACAGCAGCCAGGAGTTGTCGGTCAGCTGGCCCTGGACCCACAGCACGCCCTCGCTGCTGGAAAAGCGCACCAGCAGGGCGAGCTCGATCGAGACCAGCGCCACCTGCGGCCGCGGCAGCGCCATGCGCGCCAGGCCCAGCAGGTTGATGTCCAGCCCGTCACCGACCTGCACGCCCACCACCGCGATGCCGTCGACCAGCGCGAAGCTGTTGAACGACAGGCCTGCCGCGAACCAGAAGCTGCCCTTGTGCATCGGGAAATAGGCACCCAATGCGCGCAGCTGCGCCATCGGGTCGCTGGGCGTGGCGGCGATGTCCAGGGCCTGGATCAGCGGGTAGTCGCCGAAGTTGGACAGTTCCGTCGGCACCACCAGCTTGCGGTTGATGCCAAAGCCCCCGCCGATGCCGGTCAGGAAGAAGGCCGGCGGCCCGCCGATCGGTCCGTTCACCGCGCCGATCGCGAAGAAGGCGGTGAACTTCTGGCCGTTGACCTCGCCCTCGCCGTAGCCGCCGTACACCGTGAGGCCGTACACGGCGAAGCGGCCGAGCAGCATGCCAAGGTACTCGGTGCCCTGCGGCGTGGCCTGCTTGAGCAGGCCGCCGGCAATGGAAACGCCGGCCATGTCGGCCGAGACGGCAAGGCCCGCGAGGTCGATCGCCCAGCTGGCCGGGTTGAAGAAGTCGTTGTTGCCGACGACGTAGGTGATCTGCAGGTCGTCGACCGCGCAGGTCAGCCCGAACATCGAAACCGAGCCGTCCAGCAGCAGCGAGATGCGCTCCAGCCGGCCTTGCGGCATGGTGGTGCCGAAGCCGATCTGCTCCAGGTACAACGGCCCGAAGCCTTTCTGGATGGCGATCCACCACGGCCCCGTGCCCTCCCCGGCCGTGAGCGAAACCTGCACCGCGCCGCCGTCGTGGGCCTGGATCGCCAGCGCCGGCGAGAACGCCGGCTTGGGCGGCGTGGGCCCGGTGTCGCGCATGACGCCTTGCGCGATGCCGTTGTCGCCCTGCGCGCCGGAGGCGGAGACGGCGAGCTTGGAAAACTGCAGTTGCACGCCGCCGCCGACGACGCCAGCCCCGGTGATCGCGGCGAACACGTGCAGCGCCACCGACTCCAGCGTGATGCCCGCGTCCAGCAGCGGCCCCGAGCTCTTGCCGACGCGCAATCCCAGGCCGTTGACCACCAGGCTGGGCGCGAACCGCAATGGCAGCGCGCGCGGCAGGAAGCCCACGAACAGGCCGCCTTCACCGGGCGGGTTGGGATTGATCCAGCGATCGTCGTTCTCCAGCCAGAGCGAGACGTCGCCTTCGACCAGCGCGAAGCGATCGACCACGCCGACCTGCAGCCCGATGGTGTTGGTGGCCGGATGGGTCAGGAAGGCCAGCTCGAAGCCTTCGATCGTGATCGAGATGCCGGCCGCTGCGATGTTGGTGAACAGCCGGTGGATCCGCGCAAGCAGCGTGGCAGGATCGAACAGCCCGTCGATCAGCTGCGTCGTGTCCGCCGCCTCGAGCACCACGCCCTGCAGCAGGAAACGCAGGTCTTGCGCGCCCACTTCGGTGTCGAGCAGGTCCTGCACCGGCTGCTGCGCCATCGCCACCGCGGCCACCAGGTCGGCCACCACGTCGACGATGCGCAGTGCCACCTGGGCCGGGTCGGCGGTGGCGATGGCGCTGGCCAGCGCGCCGTCGCTGGCGACGATGTCGAAGGTGGAGGTGTCCAGCGTCCAGCGCGCGGCGAAGTGGTGCGTGTCGTCGGCGGACAGCCCGACCATCACCCGCCGCCCGCCCGCCGGCGCGAGGCCGGCGCTGACGCTGGCGAAGGGCCGCAGCAACACGCCCCCGGCATCGATGCGGGCCGGGCCAAGGGCCAGGCCCAGTTCATCGAGCCCGGCAGCGCTGATCGCAAGCGTCAAACCCAGGGTTTGGATCCCCGGCACGGCGATGTTGGGCGCGGCGATGGCCACCCGTCCGGCAGCCGGTTGCCACGACACGGTGACGCCGGCGGCCGTCACGCTCAGTTCGTTGATCGTGCCGCTGGCGATGATGCCGGCAGGCAGGAAATCGTCCAGCAGCGGGGCGATCAGGTTCAGCCCGGTGGCGGTGATCGACGGCACGGCCGCCGTCAGCGCGCCCACCGGGTTGGCCGCCCAGGCGTGCAGCGCGTCGGCACTGAATGATTTGGGGGCGCCGCTGCGCAGCGCCAGCGCGTCGCCCACAGTGCGCACCAGCTCGCCCGGTGTGCCCGGCAGCTCGGCCAGCTTGTCGAGCAGGAACGGCAGGGCGGCTTCGGCCGCGGCCGAGAGCGCGCCCAGGCCCGCGAACGGCACCAGCGGAATGTCGGCGCCGCTGGCCGGGCGCAGGAACAGCGCGATGCCTGTGCTGCCGATGCGCGTGTGCACCGCCTGCCGGCCGGGCGCCGCACCTGCCAGGCCCAGGTGGGCCTGGAGCGCGACCCGTGGCGCGCCGACGGTGCCGACCGTGAGGCTCGCCTCGATGCCGCCCGCCATGCGCGCACCGCCGCTGCCCGGTGCAGTCCACACGCTCGGGTCCACCGTCAACGCCAGTCGGGCACCGCTGCCGTCGCCGCTCACTGCGAGGCTCACGCCGCTGGCGATCGGCAAGGGCGAACCGGGGGCGCCCGTCAGGCCCATCAGTGGCCGCAGGGCGTCGAACAGCGCCTGGATCCGGACCGGGTTGCCGCCCACCGAGCCGGCGCCGCCCAGCCAGGCGACAGGGTCGGCGAGCAGCCCGGCCAGCGGACGCAAGCCGCGCTCGGTGTCACCCGCCGCGCCGGACAGCATGCCCAGCGCGTCGAGCAGGGCGTCGACCAGCGGGCGCGCCTCCTCGTCGGCGCGGCGCATCAGCTCGAGTGAGACGTGGGCGGCCAGGCTGGGCGCAGCCTGCGCGAGCATGCGCGCGAGCGCCTGGCCGTCCGGCGCGGGCCAGAGCGGCGCGATCACCGTGCGCGTGCTGCTCTGGTGCCAGTGCAGCGACACCGCGAAGGGAGCGAGGGCCAGCTGCAGCTGCAGGCCGCCGACCGAGGGCAGCGCGCCGTCGGGGCCGAAGCGCAACTGTCCGGCCAGGCCGGCAGGCGAGGCGTTCATGTCGGCGCTCCAGCCGAAGCGGCCGCCGCCGCCGCCTTGCACAC
>NZ_JAQGLS010000003.1 GCF_028292805.1 Ramlibacter sp.
GTGTCCGGGTTGTAGAACAGGCGCTGGAACAGGGCCTGCACCGCGTCCTCGGTCGGCGGCTCGCCGGGGCGCATCATGCGGTAGATGGCGACACGGGCGGCGAACTCGTCCACGGTCTCGTCCACGCGCAGGGTCTGCGACATGTACGGGCCCTGGTCCAGCTCGTTGGTGTAGATGCACTGGATTTCCTGGATGCCGGAGGTGCGCAGCTTCTTGAGCAGCAGTTCCGTCACTTCGTCGTTGGCCTTGGCGATGATCTCGCCCGTTTCCGGGTCGATGATGTTGCGGGCGACGACGCGGCCGACCAGGAAGTCTTCCGGCACCGAGATGTGGGTGGTGCCCGACTGCTCCAGCTCGCGCGTGTGGCGCACCGTGACGCGCTTGTCCTTCGGGATCACGACCGTGCCGGACTTGTCCGTGATGTCGAAGCGGGCCACTTCGCCGCGCAGGCGCTCGGCGACGAACTCCAGCTGGGCTCCGGTGTCCATCAGCCGGAAATTGTCGTTGACGAAAAAGTTCGCCAGGATGGTTTCCGGTGTCAGGCCGATCGCCTTGAGCAGGATCGTGACGGGCATCTTGCGGCGGCGGTCGACGCGGAAGTACAGCACGTCCTTCGGGTCGAACTCGAAGTCGAGCCAGGAGCCGCGGTACGGGATGATCCGTGCCGAGAACAGCAGCTTGCCCGAGCTGTGGGTCTTGCCCTTGTCGTGCTCGAAGAACACGCCTGGCGAGCGGTGCAGCTGCGAGACGATGACACGCTCGGTGCCGTTGATGATGAAGGAGCCCTTGTCGGTCATGAGCGGAACTTCGCCCATGTAGACCTCTTGCTCCTTGACTTCCTTGACCACCTTCGACTGCGACGTGGAGGACTCGCGGTCATAGATGATCAGCTGCACGCGGGCGCGCACGGCCGAGGCGTACGTCAGGCCGCGGGTCTGGCATTCGCGCACGTCGAACGCCGGCTTGGCCAGGTTGTATTCGATGAACTTCATCTCCACAAACCCGTTGTGCGAGACGATGGGGAACGCGGAGTCGAACGCGGCCTGCAGGCCCTCGATGGTGCGCTTCTGGGGGGCAAGGTCGGCTTGCAGGAAAGCGGTGTAGGCGTCCTTCTGCATCTGCAGCAGGTACGGCACTTCCAGCACGCTGTCACGCTTGCCGAAGCTCTTGCGGATGCGCTTGCGTTCGGTGTAAGAATAGGCCATGAGATCTCCGGGCTAATAGCTCGCAACTGTCGCGCCCTGGGCGGGGGCATCTTGGTGGGTTGGCCACTACCAACCTTGGCGGACGGCCTCGCGTTGCACGGGGCCCGAACCAAGCGATCTTCTGCAGTCGGGTCAGAAGACACTAGCAAGCAGCCGAAATTGGCCTGCTTGCTGCTGTCCTCTACAAGCGGCAAAGGCTGGAGGCCCTTGCGGACACTCCAGCCTCGGCGCGGGATCGAGTTACTTCAGTTCGACCTTGGCGCCGGCGTCTTCCAGCTTCTTCTTGGCGGCGTCGGCATCAGCCTTGTTCAGGCCTTCCTTGACAGCCTTGGGGGCGCCGTCGACCAGGTCCTTGGCTTCCTTGAGGCCCAGGCCGGTGATTTCGCGCACGGCCTTGATGACCTGCACCTTTTGGGCGCCGGCTTCCATCAGCTGCACGGTGAACTCGGTCTTCTCTTCGACCACCGCGGCGGCAGCGCCACCAGCGCCGGCCGGGGCCGACATCGCAGCGGCGCTCACGCCGAACTTCTCTTCGATGGCTTTCACCAGGTCGTTGAGTTCCATGACGGTCATGCTGTCCAGAGCCGTCAGAAAGCTGTCTTTATCGAATGCCATTATCTAGTTCCTGAAATAAGTTGGTCGGCGAGGGGTTAATGACTGCCTGGTCAGGCAGCCACCGCCTCTTCCTGTTGCACGGGCTCTTCCTTCTGCTTCGCCAGCGCGCCCAGCACCACGGCGGTGCGGGAGATCGGCGACATCAGAAGACCGCAAAGCTGGGCCAGCAGCACTTCCTTGGTGGGAATGGCTGCCAGTTGCTTCACGCCGTTGACGTCCAGGGCTTTGCCCGCGAACGCGCCCCCGCGAATGACCATCTTGTCGTTGGTCTTCGCGAAGTCGGCCACCACCTTGGCGGCGGCCACAGCGTCCACGGAGAAGCCGTAGATCAGCGGACCGGTCATCTGGTCACCGACGACTTCGAACTGCGTGCCCGCGACAGCGCGGCGAGCCAGGGTGTTCTTCAGAACACTCAGGCTGACGCCAGCGTTGCGCGCGGTGGTGCGCAGTTTCGTCATGTCGGCGACCGTGATGCCGCGGTATTCCGCCATCACCAGCGTTTGAGCCTTTGCGGCGAGGGCGGTCACATCGGCGACGACCGTTTCCTTCTCACTGCGATTCAAACTCAAGGTCTACTCCTTCAATGCGCCCCTCAGCGAATGCTTCGAGGCGCGGCCTGTCTTCAGCGACCAACTGTCTTTCGGAAATCTCTCGATATCTTCCAGCAGCGGGATCGCCATCTGCGTTGGCTGTCTTGCGACGATTAAGCGGGTTGCCCCGCGCCAACGGTCTTGGATGGCCCACCGGTTTCCCGGCGGCCCACCACTCCGGCCGGTTTCTTCCGAAACCGGCCTCAATCAGAGGTGCCCGAGCAATGCGCTACGCGCTCTTGGTCCGGCACCTGGCCCGACTTACGTCGGGTTCAGCGTCTGCAGGTCGACGCGGACGCCCAGGCCCATCGTCGAGGACACCGCCACCTTGCGCAGGTAGACGCCCTTGCTGGACGCCGGCTTGGCCTTGGTCAGAGCCTCGATCAGCGCCACCAGGTTTCCCTGCAGCTTGTCGTCGTCGAACGAGCGACGGCCGATGGTGCCGTGGATGATGCCGGCCTTGTCAGCACGGAACTGGACCTGGCCGGCCTTGGCGTTGCGAACCGCCGTGGCGACGTCCGGGGTCACGGTGCCGACCTTCGGGTTGGGCATCAGGCCGCGCGGACCCAGGATCTGGCCCAGCGTGCCGACCACGCGCATGGCGTCCGGCGCGGCGATGACCACGTCGAAGGGCATGTCGCCAGCCTTGACGCGGGCAGCCAGGTCGTCCATGCCGACGATATCGGCGCCGGCAGCCTTGGCTTCTTCAGCCTTGGCGCCCTGGGCGAACACGGCGACGCGCTTGGTCTTGCCGGTGCCGTTGGGCATCACGACCGCGCCGCGAACGACCTGGTCGGACTTCTTCGGGTCGATGCCCAGCT
>NZ_JAQGLS010000088.1 GCF_028292805.1 Ramlibacter sp.
GAACTGCGCACGCGCCCCACGCTGCAGGCGCTGGAGCGGCTCGCCGCCGCCGGCCTGATGTCGGAGGGAACCGCGCGGGCGCTGGACGCTGCGTATGTCTTCCTGCGCCGCGTGGAGCACCGCATCCAGTACCTGGACGACCAGCAGACCCATGTGCTGCCGATGGGCACGCGCGACGACGACGACGGCGATTTGACCTGGATCGCCCGCACCATGGGCTACTCCGACTGCTGCCCGTTCCTGCACGAACTGGACAGCCACCGCGAACTGGTGGCCGAGGAGTTCGACAAGCTGCTGGGCGGCGGCACCATCGAGTGCAAGGGTTGCAACGGGCCCAAGTCGCCCCGCGCCGCGCCGCAGGATCTGGAGACCCTGCTCGAACAGCTGCCGACGCAATTGCGCCAACGGGTGGACCAGTGGCGCACGCATCCGCGCGTCATCGCGCTGCGCGACGACGCCCGCGCACGGCTGGTCAAGCTGGTGGGCCGCACCGCCCAGTGGCTGGAGCAAAAGCGCGTGAGCGAGGAAGCCGCGCTGCGCATGGCCGACTGGATCGAACCGCTGCTGCGGCGCGAGAGCTACCTGGCGTTGCTGGTGGAGCGGCCCGGCGTGCACGAGCGGTTGCTGCGCATCCTGGGCGCGGCGCGCTGGCCGGCGCGCTACCTGATCCAGCACCCGGGCGTGATCGACGAGCTGGCCAGCGACAGCATGCTGGCCGAGCGCTTTTGCGCCGAAGACTTCGAGCGCGAGCTGGAACACCGGCGTGAGTCGCTGCACATCACCGGCGAGGACGACGAGGAGACGCTGCTCAACCTGCTGCGCCGGGCCCACCACGCCGAGCTGTTCCGCACCCTGGCGCGTGACGTCGAGGGCGTGCTCACCGTCGAACAGGTGGCCGACGAACTGAGCGCGCTGGCCGACACCACGCTGCGCGTGACGGCCGGCTGGTGCTGGCAGCGGGTCAAGCAGCGGCACCGCGAGACGCCGCTGTTCGCCATCCTCGGCTATGGCAAGCTGGGCGGCAAGGAGCTGGGCTACGGCAGCGACCTGGACATCGTGTTCGTCTACGAGGACGACGACGAGCGCGCCCCGGAAGCCTACGCCGCCTTCGTGCGCAAGCTGGTCAACTGGCTCTCGACCAAGACGCCGGAGGGCGACCTGTTCGAGATCGACACGGCGCTGCGGCCCAACGGCAGCTCCGGCCTGCTGATCACGACCTTCCAGGCCTACGAGAACTACCAGCAGGGCCGCGGCAGCAACACCGCCTGGACCTGGGAACACCAGGCCATGACGCGGGCCCGCTTCGTGCTGGGCATCGAGCCGCTGCGGCCACGCTTCGAGGCGGTGCGCGAGGCCGTGATCACCGCGCCGCGCGACATCGCTGCGCTGGAGCTGGAGATCGAGGCGATGCGCGAGAAGGTGCGCGCCGCGCACCCGGTCAAGGCCGGCCTGTTCGACCTCAAGCACAGCCCCGGCGGCATGGTCGACGCCGAGTTCGCGGTGCAGTTCCTGGTGCTGTCGCAGTCCGCCAACCATCCCGAGCTGGTGCCCAACGTGGGCAATATCGCGCTGCTGCAGCGGGCCGAGTCCGCCGGGCTGCTGCCCGGGGGCGTGGGCCAGGCGGCGGCGGCGGCCTACCGCGAACTGCGGCGGCTGCAGCACTGCGCCCGGCTGAACGAAGAGACGACGCAGCTGCGGCACGACAAGCTGCCCGCCGAGCGCGCCGCCATCCTGGCGCTCTGGCAGCACGTGTTCGGCTGATCCGGCCGATCCCCGGACCGGGACGGCACCGGCGCCGGCGCCGCGCCGCGGCATGCGGTCTGCGGGCAGCCCGGTGCTGCCGCTGGCGCCAGCCACGCCTGATGGTAGGCTTGCGCGTTTTCGCGCCGCGGCCAGGCCCCACCCAGACCCAGGCCCGCACCCGCGATGCGCCCCATCGACCCGGGAAGGATCCAATGAAGCTGATACGCCTCCTCGCGGGGGCGGCCAGCCTGCTCTGGCTGGCCGGTTGCGCCGTGTCCCGTCCGCCTGATTCCGCTGCCGCCGCCGCGCCGCCGCAGTGGCATGCGCCGCTGCCGCACGGGGGCACGCTGGCCGACCTGCGCCAGTGGTGGCAGCAGTTCAACGACCCGGTGCTGGTCGACCTGGTGGAAGCCGCCCAGACGGTCAGCCCCACCGTTGCCAGTGCCGGCGCGCGCATGGTCCAGGCCCGCGCCGCCCGCACCGGCGCCGACGCGGCGCTGCTGCCCACGCTGGACGGCAGCGCCTCCGCCAGCCGCGGCAACAGCCAGCAAGGCGTGGCCGTGACCAGCACCATCGTGCAGAGCGGGCTGCAGTCGGCCTGGGAAATCGACCTGTTCGGCGGCAACCGCGCCGGCGCCGACGCGGCGCAGGCGCGGCTGGAAGGCGCCGAGGCCGGCTGGCACGACGCCCGCGTGGCGGTGGCGGCCGAGACGGCCAACAGCTACCTGAACCTGCGCACCTGCGAGCGCCAGCTGGCGGTGGCGCGCAACGACGCAGGCTCGCGGTCCGAGACCGCGCGCCTGACCGGCCTGAGCGCCGACGCCGGCTTCACCGCGCCGGCAGTGGCGGCGCAGGCCCGCGCCAGCGCCGCCGAAGGCGCGGCGCGCAGCACCCAGCAGCAGGCGCAGTGCGAACTGGAGATCAAGGGCCTGGTGGCGCTGACCGGCCTGGCCGAGCCCGACCTGCGGCGCC
>NZ_JAQGLS010000102.1 GCF_028292805.1 Ramlibacter sp.
CCCCGGTACGACTCCATGCGCTGCAGCAGGTAGCTGACCTCGATGTTGGCGTAGCGGTCGTGGCTGTCCTTGACTTCGCTGCGCTTGCCGAACAGCGCGTCGGCCTCGTCAAACAGCAAAATGGCGCCGCTGTCCTCGGCGGCATCGAAGACGCGGCGCAAATTCTTTTCGGTCTCGCCGATGTATTTGCTGACCACCGCCGACAGGTCGATGCGGTAGAGATCAAGCTGCAGCTCGCGGGCCAGCACCTCGGCCGCCAGCGTCTTGCCGGTGCCGCTCTCGCCGGCGAACAGCGCGCTGATGCCCAGCCCGCGCATGCCTTTGTCGCCAAAGCCCCATTCGAGGTACACCCTGGGCCGATGGCGCACGTGGGCCGCGATCTCGCGCAGCGTGGCCTGCTGCGCCTCGGGCAGCACGAGGTCGTCCCAGCCGGCGGTGGCGTCGATGCGCTGGGCCAGTTCATCGAGCCGGGCGTGGCCCAGCGTGCGGCAGGCCGCGCGCAGCAGGCTGCCGGGCCGGTCGCTGGCGACCAGCCGCGGCGCCAGGCGGGCGCCTTCGGCCGCGATAGCGCGCGCGCTCAGCTTGAATTGGCCGGCGACCAGGTCAAGCGCGTCTTCAAGGGCGGCGTCGCTTTTGCCGTCCCGCGCGCCGGCGCCCAGCGCCTGCCGCCACAGCCGCTTCTGCTCCAGCGCGCCGGGCTTGTCCACGGCGAAGCGCAGGTTGGCGCGTTCGAGCGGCTGCGGCTGGCGCGCGCTGACGAACACCAGGCCGCGCAGCGATTCGATGAGCCGCACGGCGGCGTCCGGCAGCGGGTCGGGGCCGCCCCGCAGCAGCAGGGCGCCGCCGAGCAGCAGGGCTTCGCGCTGCCAGAGCGTGGCCAGCGCGTTGATCTCGGCGTGGCCGGCCGGCACGTCATCCGCGCGCAGCACCCGCAGGCCCAGGCCCAGCGCGGCCGCGACCTCTGCGGCCACATCGGCCTGCCCGGGCGCATCGTCGCCAAGCAGCCACAGCAGCGGCGCATCGCCGGCCTCCTCAAGCGCCAGCACGTCCGCGATGGCGCCGCAGACCGCGCGGTGCGCCTCGTCCATAGCCGCCGCTGGCGCGGCTTCGCGCAGCAGGCTGCGCAGGCGCAGGTCGAGGTAGTTCACGCCGGCCAGGTAGTGCAGGATGCGCTCGTCGATGCGCAGCCGCGCGCGCGCCAGGCCGGCCGATTCATCGATCTCGACCAGCCGCCAGCGCCGCAGCGGTCCGACGGGCGCCAGCGCGCTCCAGTGCGGCGACGCCAGCGCCGCCAGCGCCAGGCCAAAGCTGGCACCCGGCCGGCGAGCCTCGCCTGAAGCGGTTTCGCACTGCGCGGCAAGCTGCGCATCCATTTCCACGCCGGCGCACAGCAGCAGCACGTCGCGCTCGAAGCCGCTCAGGCCGAAGCCGTCGGCCAGCTGGTCGATGGCGGCCGGGGCCGGCATGGCGGCGCGGGCCGATTCGAGCGCCGAAGCCACCGCATCGGCGTCATCGGCCGCGCCCAGCCGCTGCCGCAGGCGGCTTAGCTCGGCCGCCATCAGCCGCTGGTTGGCTTCCAGCCATGAAGAGGTATCTGGCGTGGTCATGTGGGCAGCGTGATGCGGTGGTTGAAAAAGGCCGGCGGCCGTGCGCCGCGGTTGACGGCGATGCTCTCGATGCCATCGACCTTGAGCCGCAGCAGCGGCGTGGCGCCGGCGGGCGGCGCGTCGGCAAAATTGAAGTCCAGCACCCCGGTGCTGGCGCCAAACGGCTTCGCCGGCGCCTCGCGCGTGTCCATCAGCAGCGCGACCTTCTGGCCTGGGCGCACGTCGGGCTGGCAGCCAATGCGCAGGCTCAGCACATTGCCCGCGCCGCGCGTCATCGTGAGGGGCGGCAAGGTGATGGCCGGCGCCAGCGCCACCGGCAGCGCGTTGCTGGTGCGCGGCGCGGCGTCGCCGGGGCGCAGCACGCGCAGTTCAAGCCGGTACAGCCCTGCTGGCAGGCTGGCGGGCAGGCTGGCCGTGAAATCGAGTGTGGTGTCGTCGCTGCCGTCGGGCAGCGCGATGTCGTGGTCAAGCTTGAAGGCATCGTTGCGTAGCACCAGGAACCGGCCGGTTCCCGCCAGGTGATGGCCGCGCACGGTGGCCACGTCGCCGGCCTGCAGCGTGGAGGGCGTTTCGTGCGCCGCCACACGCACCGACTCCAGCGTCGGGTAGGGCGGCACCAGGCCGGGCGTGACGAGGACGCCTTCTTCGCGCTCCGGCTCGCCAGGAACGAGCGGCGCGACGCGCCGGCCGCGCGTCAGCACCGGCAGCGGCGAGACGGCTGCTGCCCGCGACTCGATCAGCACCACCGACACCTGGAACGCGGCGGTCGGCCGGTAATGCGCGGTCAGCGCTGACCACAGGCGCGACATTTCCTCGGCGTTCATCGCCGTGGGCGTGATCTTGAGCAGCTCGACCTGCTCGGCCAGGTCGGCGCTGCGCAGCGCCTGGTACACCGAAGGCAGCAGCGCGCCGCTGACGGGCGACGGGTTGAGCGCGGCGCGGATCGCCGCGCGCGAGAGCACCGCGTTGTCGTGCAGCAGCTGCATGCCGTAGCCCAGCAGCACCTCGGCCTGCAGCTCGGCGATGCCGTAGGCCGTGAGCAGGTAATGCAGATCCAGCGCCAGCGGCGGGTTGCGCACGCGGCGCCCGCCGGCATCGGCCGACGGCAGCTCGGCATTGCGCCAGGCCGCGTTGGGCGTGACCTGGTGCAAAAAGAGGTTGAGCCGGGGCACGGCGCCGTCGCCGCTGATCGGCACCACGTCGGGCGCCAGCGACGAGACCAGCACGCCCGCGCCCAGCGCGTCGGTGACCCGGTGGTCGATCATCCCGGAGTCGAGCAAGTCCTTCAATACCGCCGACACCCCGGCAATCGCCAGCGCATTGCTCATGGCCGGCCTCCGGGGCTGCCACGCAGGTAGTCGGCCAGCGTCACCGAAGGCTGGCGCGGCGCCGGGCCGCGCGCTGGCGCCGGCGCTGCAGCGGTGTGGGCGACGACCTCGATGCGGCCGATCGTGACATGGACCACCGGGCCGTCGTCCTGCGGCCTGGGAACGCGTTGCGCCAGGCTGGCATCCGACAGGGGCCAGGCCTCCTGCGCCGGGGCCGGCGGGGCGCCGGCCTGCTCAAGCGCTGGCAGGGCCGCCACCACCGCAGCCGCCGGACGCGTGGCCTGGAGACTGGCGGACCTGGCGCGCCCTGCGTTGCCGCCAGCTCGACCTTGAACGGCGCTAAAAAGCGACGCCTCAGGCGCCCCCGATGCTTTTGCTGGCACGGCCACTGGCGGCATGGCCTGTATGTTCTCGCTTTGTCGCGGCTTGCCCGCCTGCGGCATGGGCGTGGCTTGCGCCGGCGGAATGGCGGCAGCCGCAGGGCGTTGCGCCGCCATCGGGTTTGCGACAGGCGGCAAGCCTGGCTGGCGCCACAGCGAAGTCTCGTCGTTGCCAATGCTCCCGGACCGGGCCTGGTCGTCGATGCCCTGCAACGGATGCAGGCCCGAAAAGCGCGAAGGCAGCACCGCCACCGCGCGCGCCGCATCGGTTTCACGCGCAGGATTGAGTTGGCGCAGGAAGTCCATCATGGCTCATCCCCCCGCCGTCACCATCTGCAAATACGCCGCGCGGCGCAGCGGCGACAGGCCCAGCACCTCGCGCTCGGTCCAGCCGTAAGCGCGCGCCAGCGTGTCGATGTCGAGCAGCACGCGCTCGGCCGCCGCCCGCACCTTGCGCCAGAGCATCTCGCCGACATCGAGCGGCGCCTGCCAGCGCGCCGCGCATTGCGGACAGTCGAGCGCGAACGACACGCTGGCACCGGGGTCGAGCGCTTCCATCCGCCGCGACAGCGCATCGAGCACCGGCTCGGGCAGCTGGGCGGCCGCCACGCTGTGGCCTTCATGCGTGCAGGCCAGCACGCAGCAGCCCAGTAGCCGCTGCGTGAAATCGTGTTCGCCCCCGGCAGTGCCTGCCTGCGCGATATCGGCGCTGCCGGGCAGGCGAAATTCAATCGCGTGCCCGTATGCTTCAAGGCGATGCGGCGGCGTGGCAACCGGCTCCGGCCGCATCTGCGCGGCCAGCGCCTCGCAGTCGGCGCTGAACTGCGCC
>NZ_JAQGLS010000117.1 GCF_028292805.1 Ramlibacter sp.
CACCGCCGGCGGCAGCGCCTCGGCGTCGCGCGGCTTGGCCAGCTCCTTGCCATCGGGCTTGGCGGCGCTGGCCGGCGCGCTGGGCAGGGCGATGGCTGCCGCCGGCGGCAGCGGCCGGGCCGGGTTCCTGCCGTACAGGGGCGCGTTCGGGTCCCAGTTCTGGTTCTTGCGGCTCTCGGCCGCGTCCTGCTCGGCGGACCGGCTGGGGCCCTTGTTCAGGAACGGAATCGGAACCTTGGTGACGTAGACCGCCACCGCCAGGGCGGCCGCCAGTCCGAGCACGATCCCGATGATGATCCCGATGATGACGTTGCCGCGTTGCTTGTGTTTCATGCTCACATCTTGCGCGGGGCGGACACGCCCAGCACTGCCAATCCATTGTGCAACACCTGGGCGCAGGCCGCGACCAGGGCCAGCCGGGCCGACCTGACGGCCACGTCGTCGACCAGGATGCGTTCGCTGTCGTAGTAGCTGTGGTACGCCGCCGCCAGCTCGCGCAGGTAGAAAGTGATGTCGTGCGGCGCGAAATCGTCCGCCGCTGCCGTCAGCACCTCGGGGTAACGGGCCAGCAGCAGCATCAGGTTCAACGCCGCCGGGCTTTGCAGCGGCGACAGGTCCACCTCCAGCAGCGCGGCGACCTCGCCGCCCCAGGCCGCCAGCACCGAGCAGATGCGCGCATGGGCGTACTGCACGTAGTAGACCGGGTTGTCGTTGTTCTGCGCCAACGCGAGATCCACGTCGAAAACATATTCCGTGTCGGGTTTGCGCGACAGCAGGAAGAAGCGCACCGCGTCCTTGCTGGTCCACTCGATCAGGTCGCGCAGCGTCACGTAGCTGCCGGCGCGCTTGGAGATCTTGACCTCCTCGCCGCCCCTGGTCACGCGCACCATGGTGTGCAGCACGTAGTCGGGGTAGCCCTGGGGGATGCCGACGCCGGCTGCCTGCAGGCCGGCGCGCACCCGCGCGATGGTGCCGTGGTGGTCGGTGCCCTGGATGTTGACCACCTTGCCAAAGCCGCGTTCCCACTTGGTGATGTGGTACGCCACGTCCGGCACGAAGTAGGTGAAGGTGCCGTCGGACTTGCGCATCACGCGGTCCTTGTCGTCGCCGTAGTCGGTCGACTTCAGCCACAGCGCGCCGTCCTGCTCGTAGGTCTTGCCGGCGGCCTTGAGCCGCTCCACCGTTTGCGCCACCTTGCCGCTGGTGTACAGGCTGGACTCGAGGTAGTAGTTGTCAAAGCGCACGTCGAAGGCGCGCAGATCCAGGTCCTGCTCGTGGCGCAGGTAGGCGACGGCGAAGTTGCGGATGCCGTCCAGGTCGGCGACGTCGCCGCTGGCGGTGAACTCGCGGTCGTCCGACTTGACCGTCTTGCCGGCCAGAAAGTCGTTGGCGATGTCCTGGATGTAGTCGCCGTTGTAGGCCGCCTCGGGCCAGCCGGCGTCGCCGGGCTTGACGCCCGTGGCGCGCAGCTGGGTCGAGCGGGCCAGCGTCTCGATCTGCACGCCGGCGTCGTTGTAATAGAACTCGCGCCAGACATCCAGGCCCTGGGTCGCGTACAGGTTGCTGATGGCATCGCCCAACGCCGCCTGGCGGCCGTGCCCCACGTGCAGCGGCCCGGTGGGGTTGGCCGAGACGAACTCCACCAGCACCCGCTGTCCGTTGGCCGGCTGCTGGCCGAAGGATTCGGGCGCGGCCAGCACCTCGCGCACCACCTGCTGCTTGGCCTGTGGCGTCAGGCGGATGTTCAGGAAGCCGGGGCCGGCGATCTCGACCGCCTCGACCCAGCGGCCGAAGGCCGGCGTGGCCAGCAGCGCCTCGCGCAAGGCCTCGGCCACCTGGCGCGGGTTGCGCTTGAGCGGCTTGGCCAGCTGCATGGCGGCGGTGCAGGCCAGGTCGCCGTGGGCGGCGGCCCTGGGCGACTCGAAGGCCGCCTTCGCGCCGGCACCGGGCGACAGCTGGTCGAGCCCGGCCGACAAAGCGGCGAGCAATTCTCGTTTGACAAGGAGCATCCGCCGATTTTACGGGCCGGGGCTGGTCCGTCCGGCGCGCTGCACGGCGGCCAGCAACCGTTGCGGCTCCATCGGCTTGACCAGGTGGGCGCCGAAGCCGCTTTCCAGCACGTGCTGCCGGTCCTCGTTGCGGGTGAAGGCGGTCAGCGCGATGGCCCGCAGGTCACCCCCGCCGGCCGGGCCGAGCGCCCGCACCATGCGCAGCAGGCCAAAGCCGTCGACGTCGGGCATGCCGATGTCGCTGACCATCACCTGCGGCCGCTGGCTGCGCACCAGCTGCAGGGCTTCGCTGGCGCTGGCGGCCGCCAGCACCTGCGCCCCGTGCTCCTGCAGGATGCGGCAGGCCAGCTCGCGGCCGTCGGGGTCGTCGTCGACCACCAGCACCCGCAGCCCGGCCAGGTCGACCGAGGTGGCCGATTCCGGCCCGGACTGCGGCGCGGCCGCCCCGTCGCCGCTGCGCTGCGGCAGCCGCACCACGAAGGTGGCGCCCCGGCCCGGCCCCGGGCTGGCGGCGGCGATGGTGCCGCCATGCAGCTCCACCAGGTTCCTGACGATCGACAGGCCCAGCCCCAGGCCGCCGTGCTGGCGCGTGGTGGTGGAGTCGGCCTGCCGGAACCGCTCGAACACGTGCGGCAGGAATTCGGCCGGGATGCCGCCGCCGGTGTCGGCCACCGCGATCTCCGCCATCCCGTCGCATTCCCGCAGCGTGACGGCGATCCTGCCACCGGCCGGGGTGAACTTGATGGCGTTGGACAGCAGGTTGCTCATCACCTGCTGCAAGCGCGCCGGATCGGCCAGCAGGGGCGCCAGCGCCGGATCGAACTGGCCGTGCAGCGCCACGCCCCTGGCCTGTGCGGCCGGCTGCGCGGCCTGCACGGCAGCTTCCAGGAAGGGGACCAGCGCCAGCTGCTGGGGATCGAGCCGCACCTTGCCGGAGGCGATCCGGTTCATGTCCAGCAGGTCGTCGATCAGCTTGAGCTGGAGCCGGCAATTGCGGTCTATGGTGGCCACGCCTTTGTCGAGGTCCGCCGGATCGCGCGCACCCCGGCCCAGGATGTGGACCCAGCCCAGGATGGCGGACAGCGGGGTGCGCAGCTCGTGCGAGAGCGTGGCCAGGAATTCGTCTTTCAGCGCGCCCATGCGCTCGGCCAGGTTGCGGGCGTTGCGTTCGCTCTCCAGCAGGCGCTGGCGCTCTTCCTGCGCGCGCCGGGCGTCGGTGACGTCGCGAAAGCTCCAGACGCGGCCGACGATGCGGCCTTCCACCACCTGCGGCCGCGACGAGCGCTCGATCGCGCGGCCGTCGGTGGTCTCGAGCAGATCGAAGCTGGTCGGCGGGCCTTCCTGCAGCACCCGGCGCGTCTGCGCCCGCAACCGTTCGGGATCGGCGAAGTTGCCGGCCATGGCCAGCAGCACGCGCTCATGGTCGCCGTCCAGCGCCGCCCGCGGCAACTGCCACATCTGCTGCAAGCGCAGGTTGTAGCTGGCCACCCGCTGGTCGCCGTCGGTGACCAGGATGGCGTCGGTGGTCGAATCCAGCGTGGCCTTGAGCATGGCCAGCGAGTTGGCCAGCTGCTGCGTCTTGTGCTCCAGCTCGTCGCGGGTCTGCCGCAGCTCCTCTTCGGCGCGCTGCCGCACGCGCTGGATCGTGGCGGCGTTGCGCAGGGCGACGGCGCGCAGCAGTTGCTCTTCGTCGTCGCTCTGCACCTTCACGCTCCCAGCTGCTGTTCGGCCAGCCTGGTCCCGAGCACCCGCGCCCGGATCTTGGCAAAGGCCGTGTCGCGGCTGGTGGAGGTGTCGTCGCAGAACGGCGAGAAGCCGCAGTCGTCGGTGGTGCCCAGCTGCGCGATCGGGATGTACTCGGCGGCCTCGAGCACGCGGTCGCGCACCTGCTCGGGCGTCTCCACCCGCGGATCGATCGGCGCCACCACGCCGACGAAGACCCGCTGGTCCGGCTTCAAGTGGCGCCGGATCGTCTGCAGCACTTTCCCCCGATCCCTCTCGCCGGCCAGCGCCACGTAGAAGCTGCCGGCCTTGAGCTGGAACAGCAGCGGCAGCAGCTCGTCGTAGTCGACGTCGGCGCTGTGGGTGGAGTCGCGGTCGCCGCCTGGGCAGGTGTGCACGCCGATGCGCTGGCGGTCGGCCGCCGAAAAGCGCGTGAGCGCCAGGTTGTTCAAGTCGACGAAGCTGGAAAGCAGCAGGCCCGACGGGTCGATCTTCATCGCCAGCCGGCCTTCGGTGAAGTCGATCTGGACCTTGTAGGCGCCCTTTTGCAGGCAGCGGCGGACTTCGGTCTCGTGCTCGCGCAGCAAGTCGTCGATGAACTCGTCGCGCGAGTAATCGGACAGGCCGTCGGCCGGGTACATCAGGCTGAGCGCGGACGGCGAGATCACGGCCTGCTTGACCGGCAGCGCGCTGTGCTGCATCGCCACGTCGACGAAGCTGTCGGCGTAGCGCTTGTAGCGAAACGGCCCGGACACCAACCGCGGCATGCGGCGCACGTGGCCGGCCGCGAACGGGATGGCGAAGCCGTCGGGCGCGGTGTTGCGCAGGCCGTGGACGCAATAGGTCCAGAAGTTGTGGTACTTGCGCTGCTCGCCGTCGGTGACCACCGGCGAGCCGGTTTCCTCGAACCGGCGCAGCGTGTCCTGCACCGCCTGCTCGTACATCCCCGTCAGGCTGGCGTCTTCGTCGTTGCCGGCGCGTTCGATCGCCTGCAGCAAGGCCAGCGGGCGCGGGATGCTTCCGATGGGTTCGGTGGGGATGGTCATCGCCGATGCTAGACCGACAACTGATCAGGTATTTGCAGGACAACGCCGACAAGGTGGGGCGCTTTCGCCCTGCCTGGAAGTGGGAGCGGAACCGTCAGGACCGGCCGCCCAAGCCCCGCGCCAGGAACACGGCGGCCAGCGGGATCAGCGCGATGATGTGGGCCTGCAGCATCACCAGCTTGCGGGCCCGCCGCGCCTCCTGCGGCGATGGCAACGCGCCGGTGGCGCGCAACGCCTTGCGCCAACGCATGAAGCGCAGCGTCGGCATGATCGAGATCAGCGCCACCACCACGAAGGCGCCGAACTTCAGGTGCAGCAGCCAGTTGTTCCAGTACCAGTCCGGGCCCTTGGCCCCCAGCTAGATGCGCGCCAGGCCGGTCGCCAGCACCGCCATCGCGGCGATGCCGTAGATCCGGTCGACCGTGGCCAGGCGCTCCACCACCGCGGCGTTCATCCACTCGCTGCGGCACAAGGCGGCTTGGCTGGCGATGAACACCACCAGGGTCAGGACGGCCAGGATGTGGGCGTAGGAAAGCAGGGCTTCGGTGGTCATGATGGAGTGCCGGCGGGCATCCAGAACTGGGGCTGCGCGTAGTGGTGCTTGAGAAAGTCGATCCACAGCCGCACCCGCAAAGGCAGGTGCTTGCGCTGCGGAAAGACGGCGTAGATGCCGTTGGGCGGGGCGGCGAAGGGCGCCAGGATCTCGACCAGCCGGCCCTCGGCGATGTCCTGCTCCGCCTCCCAGGTGCTGCGCCAGGCGACGCCGTGGCCTTGCACGCACCAGTCGTGCAGCACCTGGCCGTCCGAGCAGTCGAGCGGGCCGGCCGGCCGGATGTGGACCAGTTCGCCGCGACCCTCGGCGGCCGGCAGCAGGAAGGCCCAGCCGCGCGTTTGCGAGGCGTCGCTGGACAGCGTCAGGCAAGCCAGCTTGGCCAGGTCACCCGGATGCTGCGGCGTGCCGTGGCGCTGGAGGTACGCCGGCGCCGCCACGCACATGCGGCGGTTGTCGGCCAGCCGAACGCTCACCAGCGAGGAATCGGGGAAATCGCCGACGCGCACGGCGCAGTCGAAGCCTTCCGCGGCCAGGTCGACCACCCGGTCGCTCAGGTTCAGCGAGATGGTCACCTCATGGTGGGCCTGGCGAAAACGCGGCACCAGCGGGGCGACATGGCGCCGCCCGAAGCCGGCCGGCGCGGTGATGCGCAGGTGGCCGGAAGCCTTGACGCCGCCGGCGCTGACGCTGGCCTCGGCATTGGACAGGTCGGCCAGCAGGCGCTGGCAATCTTCCAGGAAGGCGCTGCCTTCGTGGGTGAGCGAGATGCGGCGGGTGGTGCGCACCAGCAGCTTGACGCCCAGCCGCTCCTCCAGCGCGTCGAGCCGCCGGCCCATGATGGCCGGGGCCACGCCTTCGGCGCGCGCTGCGGCCGTCAGGCTGCCTTTGCTGGCGACCGAGACGAAGGATTCGAGCTGCTTGAGTTTGTCCATCGCGCCGGGATTATGGGCATGGCAGTGAGGGAATGCCAGGGACATCGCAGATGATTGCGCCGCACAAGCTGGCACCCAGCTGCTGTGTTTCCGCCCATCTCGAGTACCTGCAAGACGCGTATCCGCAGCCGCCGCAGGCCGCGATCGCCGCTGCCCAGGCCTTCTGCCTGGAGCTGGAGGACTTGCTGGCCGGAAGCATTCGCAGAAAACAGTGCCCCGCCCTGGGCCGACCCGGAGGCGGATTAGGCACATCCAGGTTCAAGATAAAGCCCAACTGAGGGCCTCAATGCACGCCCTGGTTCCGAATACAGTAGCTGCATGGCGCCCCGGCCCGTCGTGATCGACGGCTGCCGCGTGGACCTGCACCGAACCCAGCTCCCTGAAGGAACCATCATGACCAGCCGCACCACCGTCCACGGACTCGACGTCGACAGCGCCTTGAAGCGCTTCCTCGACGAGCAGGTGCTGCCCGGCACCGGCGTGGACGCTGGCGTCTTCTGGCAAGGCTTCGACGCGATCGTGCGCGACCTGGCGCCCAAGAACGCGGCACTGCTGGCCGAGCGCGATCGGCTGCAGGCCGAACTCGATGGCTGGCACCAGGCCCATCCGGGTCCGATCGCCGACATGCCGGCCTACCGCGCCTTTCTGGAGCAGATCGGTTACCTGGTGCCGCCGGCCAAGGGCACCAAGGCCAGCACCGAGCGCGTCGACGACGAACTGGCGCGCCAGGCCGGCCCGCAACTGGTGGTGCCCATCCTCAATGCCCGCTATGCGCTCAATGCCGCCAATGCGCGCTGGGGCTCCCTGTACGACGCGCTGTACGGCACCGACGTCATTCCGGCCGGCGGCGGCGCCGACAGGGGCCCGGGCTACAACGAGCTGCGCGGCGCCAAGGTCATCGCCTATGCCCGCCAGGTGCTGGACCAGGCGGTGCCGCTGGCCAGCGGCACGCATGCCGACGCCACTGCCTACCAGGTGCAGGGCGGCAAGCTGGTGGTCGCGCTCAAGGGCGGCGCGGCCAGCGGCCTGAAAGACCCGGCGCAGTTCGTCGGCTACGGCGGCGAGGCGGGCGCGCCGGCCTGCGTGCTGCTGAAACGGAACGGCCTGCACCTGGACATCCAGATCGACCGCGCCCACTCGATCGGCCGCACCGACGCCGCCGGCGTCAGCGACGTGGTGGTGGAAGCCGCGCTCTCGACCATCCTCGACCTGGAAGACTCGATCGCCGCCGTCGACGCGCAGGACAAGCTGCTGGCGTACAGCAATTGGCTGGGCATCCTCAAGGGCACGCTGACCGAGCAGGTCGCCAAGGGCGGCAGGAGCTTCACCCGCGGCCTGAACCCGGACCGGCTCTACACCGGCGCCGACGGCGGCCAGCTGCGGCTGCACGGCCGCTCGCTGCTGTTCGTGCGCAACGTCGGCCACCTGATGACCAATCCGGCCATCCTGTGGGGCGGCGGCAAGGAGATCCCGGAAGGGATCATGGACGCGGTGATCACCACCGCGATCGCGCTGCACGACCTGCAAGGGAAAGCTGCCAACGCGATCCGCAACTCGCGCACCGGCTCGGTCTACATCGTCAAGCCGAAGATGCACGGTCCGGCGGAAGTGGGCTTCGCCTGCGAGCTGTTCGGCCGCATCGAGCAGGTGCTCGGGCTGCCGGCCAACACCGTCAAGCTGGGCATCATGGACGAGGAGCGCCGCACCAGCGTCAACCTGCAAGCCTGCATCGCCGAGGCGGCGGCGCGCGTGGCTTTCATCAACACGGGATTCCTCGATCGCACCGGCGACGAGATGCACACCGCCATGCTGGCCGGCCCGATGCTGCGCAAGGGCGACATGAAGTCCACCCCCTGGATCCAGGCTTACGAGAAAAGCAACGTGCTGGTCGGCCTGGGCTGCGGCCTGCGGGGCCGGGCCCAGATTGGCAAGGGTATGTGGGCCATGCCGGACCTGATGGCCGCGATGATGGAGCAGAAGATCGCGCACCCGAAGGCCGGCGCCAACACCGCCTGGGTGCCCTCGCCCACCGCCGCCACGCTGCACGCGCTGCACTACCTGCAAGTCGACGTGGCCGCCGTGCAGAGGGAACTGGAACAGACCAATGCCGAGGCCGAACGCGACACGCTGCTGGCCGGGCTGCTGCAGATCCCGGTGGCGCCGCAAGCCAACTGGAGCGCGGCCGAGCGCCAGCAGGAACTGGACAACAACGTGCAAGGCATCCTGGGCTACGTGGTGCGCTGGATCGACCAGGGCGTCGGCTGCTCCAAGGTGCCCGACATCCACGACGTCGGCCTGATGGAAGACCGCGCCACGCTGCGCATCTCCAGCCAGCACATCGCCAACTGGCTGCATCACGGCGTGGTGACCCAAGAGCAGGTGGAGGAAACCTTCGCCCGCATGGCGGCCGTGGTCGACCAGCAGAACGCGGGCGACCCGCTGTACCGCGCGATGGCGGGCAACCGGGCCAGCTCGTTCGCCTATCGCGCCGCGCTCGACCTGGTGTTCAAGGGCAAGGAACAACCTTCTGGCTACACCGAGCCCTTGCTGCACGCGTGGCGGCTGAAGGTCAAGGCCGCCGCCTGACGGCGCTGGCCCAGCGCCATCAAAGCCCGGCGTAACAGATCTGACGCGCTTGGGTGGCTGACGAAAGCAGCGGATCGGGGTCATGGGGTGGTTGCCCGGACTGGCCGGGCATTGCCATGCTCATGCCCGATCCACCCACCGCACGCCAGTGCCTCGAACTCGCGCCCGTCGCCGCCGCGCCCGGCCAACGGGCGATCGCTGCGGCGGTCGAAAGCCTGCAGCAGTCCAGACGCGTGTGCCAGTCCCCGACGCAATGCCAGGAGCTCGCCGATGGCTGGCTGGCGCTGTTGCAAGGCAGCTGGGTCGACCCCTGCGCGCACCGGAGTGGCGCTGCGCCAACCTGACCTGGGTCAGCGCCCGGGCCAGGCTGCTCATGTTCGTCAGCAACGGCGGCCGCCCCCATTCGATGACCCGGCGCAGCCTGGAGCGGCTGCTGCGCGAGCGCCTCTTGCGGCCGGTGGACAGGGGCGCGGTGGTGCCGCCGGCGCTGGACCAGCTCGCGCGCCGCAGCGTCCGGCCAGCGGCGCTGGCGGCCCGAGGTCGGCGCCGAAAGCTACACTGGCCGCGTGCCCGCCGTCTGCGAAATCACCATCGATCCCCGCGCCTGCCCCTTGTGCGGCAGCGGCAATCGCTGCGCCATGGAGCTGGAGCGCGAGACCGGCGTCAAGCAGCCCGCCTGCTGGTGCGCCGACGTCGACTTCAGCGCCCAGCTGCTGGCCCGGGTGCCGGCCGCGACGCGGCGCCAGGCCTGCATCTGCGCGGCCTGCGCGCGGGCCGCGGGCGGGTGACGGACAGCACCTCGCTGGCGGCGCTGAGCGCGCGCCACGGCGCGCGTTACCGCTGGCTGCTGCTGATGGCGGTGATGGTCGGCACCATGGCCTCGATCATGTCGTCGACCGTGGTCAACGTCGCCATCCCCGACCTCAGTCAGCACTTCACGCTGAACCAGGAGCGGGCCCAATGGGTCAGCTCCGGCTTCATGGTGGCGATGACCGCCTCGATGCTCACCACGCCCTGGCTGCTGGCGCGCTTCGGCTACCGCCGCACCTACGTCGGCACCATGCTGCTGCTGATGGCCGGCGGTATCGTCGGCGGCCTGGCGACGCAGTTCCCGGTGGTGCTGGCCGCCCGGGTGGCCGAAGGGCTGGCGGCGGGCATCGTGCAGCCGATTCCCGCCATCATCATGCTGCGCGCCTTCGCGCCGCACGAACAGGGGCGCGCCAGCGGCCTGTTCGGCATGGGGGTCGTGCTGGCGCCGGCGCTCGGCCCCAGCATCGGCGGCATTCTGGTCGACCTGTTCGGCTGGCGCTCGATCTTCTTCATGGTGGTGCCGTTCTGCCTGCTGTCGATCTGGCTGGCCTACCGCTACGTGCCCACCACCGCGCCCGGCGGCGGCAATGCCTTGCGCGGCTCGCGCCTGGACTGGGTGGGGCTGGTACTCGGCGCTGGCGGGACGCTGTGCCTGCTCAACGGCCTGCTTGAAGTGCGCGGCGGCGACCCGCTGCTGGCCGCCGGACTGCTGCTGGGCGCCATGGCGGCCTTCGGCACGCTGGTGGCCTGGCTGCGGCGCGCGCAGCACCTGGGCCAGACCGGGCTGCTGGACTTGCGGGTGTTCGGCTATCGCAACTTCGCGCTGGGCAGCGTGGTGGCCTTCATCTACGGCATCGCCCTGTTCGGCTCGACCTACCTGCTGCCGGTGTACATGCAGCTGGGGCTGATGCTGCCGGCCTCGCACGTGGGCACCATCCTGCTGCCATCGGGCGTCGTGCTGGCCATCACGATCGGCATCGCCGGGCGCCTGACCGACCGGCTGCCCACCTACGTGATGGTCTGCACCGGGCTGGCCCTGATCACGGCGTCGTTCGCGCTCATGCCCTTGATCCGGCTGCAGACCGGTCTCTGGCTGCTGATGGTGCTGGCCATCGTGGGGCGCATCGGCCTGGGCTTCATCCTGCCATCGCTCAACCTGGGCGCGATGCGGCCGCTGGACAAGGTGCTGATCCCGCAAGGCGCCAGCGCGATCAACTTCCTGCGCATGCTGGGCGGCGCCGCCGGTGTCAGCCTGTGCGCCATCGTGCTGGAGTGGCGCATCGCGGCCCACGGCGACGACCTGGCCCGCGGGCCCAGCAGCGCGGCGCGGCTGGCCGCCTTCAACGAAAGCTTTCTGATGCTGGCGGCGATCTGCGCGCTGGCGATCGCGGCGGCATGGCATTTGCGCGAGCCGCCCCCGGCGCCGGCGCCTGCCCAATAATGGGACATGTGCCAACTCCTGGGAATGAACTGCAACACGCCGACCGACGTGACCTTCAGCTTCGCCGGCTTCGCCCAGCGCGGGGGCAACACCGACCACCACGCCGACGGCTGGGGCATCGCCTTCTTCGAGGGCCAGGGGCTGCGCCATTTCGTGGACCACCAGCCGGCCAGTAGCTCACCGGTGGCGCAGCTGATCCGGCGCTACCCGATCAAGAGCCAGAACGTGGTCGCGCACATCCGCAAGGCGACCCAGGGCGAGGTGGCGCTGCAGAACTGCCACCCGTTCGTGCGCGAGCTGTGGGGCCGCTACTGGGTGTTCGCCCATAACGGCGACCTCAAGGACTTCCACCCGCGCCTGCACGCCAGCTTCCGCCCGGTGGGCAACACCGACAGCGAACGGGCCTTCTGCTGGCTGCTGCAGGAACTTTGGAAGTCGCACGCCGGCGTGCCCAGCGTGGCGGAGCTGACGCTGACGCTGCGTGAGCTGACGGCGCAGATCGCCAGGCATGGCTGCTTCAACTTCATGCTGTCCAACGGCGAGGCGCTGTGGTCGCACTGCTCGACCAACCTGTGGTACGTGGAGCGCAAGCATCCGTTCGCCCATGCGCACCTGGCCGACGAAGACCTGAGCGTTGACTTCGCCCAGCACACCTCGCCGCAGGACAAGGTGGCGGTGGTGGTGACGGCGCCGCTGACGGTCAACGAGCCGTGGAAGGCGTTCGCGCCAGGCGAGCTGAAGGTGTTCGTGGACGGCGCCGCCGTTTAGGCCGCGACCGCCGCTTCCAGCGCGTCCAGGAACATCGCCGGCACGTCGAACCCCATCTGCTCGGTGATTTCCTGAAAGCAGGTCGGGCTGGTGACGTTGATCTCGGTCAGGCACGAGCCGATCACGTCCAGGCCGATCAGCAGCAGGCCGCGTTGCGCCAGCTTCGGGCCGATCGCCTCGGCGATTTCGCGATCGCGCTGCTCCAGCGGCTGCGCCACGCCCTTGCCGCCGGCGGCCAGGTTGCCGCGCACTTCGCTGCCCTGCGGAATCCGCGCCAGCGTGAAAGGCACGGGCTTGCCGCCGATCACCAGCACCCGCTTGTCGCCGGCCACGATCTCCGGCACGAAGCGCTGCACCATGATCGTGGTGCAGCCATGCTGGTTCAGCGTCTCGATGATGGAGCCCAGGTTCATGCCGTCCGGGCCGACCCGGAAGATGCCGGCGCCGCCCATGCCGTCCAGCGGCTTGAGGATGATGTCGCCGTGCTGCTTGTGGAAGCGCCGCACGTCGTCGGGCTGCCGCGTCACCAGCGTCGGGCTGACGAACTGCGGAAACTCCATGATCGCCAGCTTTTCCGGGTGGTCGCGCAGCGCCGCCGGCTTGTTGAAGACGCGCCCGCCTTCGCGCTCGGCCTGCTCCAGCAGGTGCGTGGCATAGAAGAACTCGCTGTCGAACGGCGGGTCCTTGCGCATCAACACGGCGTCGAAGTCGCGCAGCGGCTGCACCGCCACGCGCGTTTCCTCGAACCAGGGCGCTTCGGTGGCGCCAGTCAGCGTGATCTCGCGCACGCGCGCCTTGACCACGTCGCCGGAGACCCAGCCCAGGTCGCGCGGCTCGCAGGCGGCGATGCGGTGGCCGCGGCGCTGGGCCTCGCGCATCATCGAGAAGGTGGTGTCCTTGTAAGGCTTGAAGGCCTCCAGGGGATCGGCTACGAAGAGGATGTTCATCAAGGGGCGCTCGTCTCTACTCTATCGCCTGACTGTTGCACAAATCGGAAGACGCGGCGCGGCCAGCGGCTATTGCCGCCCGAAGGCCGCAGCCGCGGCGTCGCGCAGCAGTTGCGCCGTCTGCGCCGGCTGCGTCACCGGCACCATGTGGCCGACGCCCGGCAGCACCACCAGCCTGGCCTGCGGCAACTTGTCGGCCAGGCCCTGGCCATGCAGCTGCCAGTCCAGCATCAGGTCGCCGTCCCCGTACAGGATGTGCACCGGCAGCCGCAGCTCGGCGTAACGCTGCTGCTGCGCCGGCAGATCGTGTTCCACCGCGCACAGGTCGCTCGAGGCGGCGTAGAACGCCCGCGGCCGCAGCCCCAGCAGGCCGCCACCGCGCAGCGCGAAGTCGCGCGGCGGCGGCTCGGGCGCGAACACGAAGGCCAGCACCTTGCGGCTGCCGGCGATCGCCGCCGGCAGCGCCAGCGTGTAGGCGAACAGCCGCCGCAGCCAGGGCCGGCGGATGGCCAGGCCCTTGAGCGCGTCCGGCGTCGCCGGCACCAGCTGCGTCAGGGGCGCCAGCAATGCCAGGCCGGCGATGCCCTGCGGATCGTGCAGCGCGACACCCAGGGCGATCGCGCCGCCCAGCGAATGGCCCACCAGCAGCGGCGGCTGCGGCAGGCCCAGCGCGCGGATGAAGCCGGCGACCAGCCGCGCCTGGGCATCGATGCCGGCGCGCGTGTCGTCGCGCCGCGGCGAATGGCCGGAGCCGGGCCGGTCGACCAGGATCAGCCGGTGCTCCCGCGCCAGCTCCCGCAGCGGCAGGTAGTCGAAGTTGCGCATGTTGCCGCCCAGCCCGTGCAGCAGCACGATGGCCGGCCCGGCGCCGAGCTCGCGGTAGTGGATGCGCTCGCCGCCCACTTCCAGCCACTGGCCCTGGGGCCGCAAGGTCGACTCGACCCGGCGGCCGAGGAACACGGCAAACAGCACCAGGGCGGCGGCCAGGAACAGCAGCCAGCACAGGAGGAAGACAGGAAAGCTCATGGCATGGGGCCGGGGCTGCCGGGCAGGTGGCCACGGCGGGCGAACCGCATCGCGCCGTCGTGCAGGGAGGAGAACTTCAGTGCCAGCAGGTCGCGCACATAGTTCTGGTGAACCCGCCACGGCGGCCGTGCGCCCTGGCGCGGCAGCTTGCCGGCGGCCCGCTGCACATAGCCGGACGTCAGGCCGATGGCGGGCTCGGTGGCGCTGGCGGGATCGGCATGCACCGGCACGCAGATGTCCATGCCGGTGGCCTGCAGGTGGTTCAGCAGGCGGCAGACCTGGCGCGCGGTCAGCTCGCACTTGAGCGTCCAGGGGGCGTTGGTGTAGCCCATGGCCAGCGCCAGGTTCGGCACGCCGCTGACCATCATCCCGCGCCAGGCGACGGTGCGGCCAAAGTCCACCGGCACCCCGTCCACCGACACCGCGGCGCCGCCCAGCATCTGCAGCCGCAAACCGGTGGCCGTGACGATGATGTCGGCCGGCAGTTCGGCGCCCGAGGCCAGCCGGATGCCGTCCGGCGTGAGCGTCTCGATGGCGTCGGTGACGATGGACGCCTTGCCGGAACGCAAGGCGCGAAACAGGTCGGCGTCGGGCGCGATGCACAGGCGCTGGTCCCAAGGATCGTAGCTCGGTTGCAAGTGCCGCTGCGCATCGAACGCGGGCCCCAGCCTGGCCTGCGCCGCGCGCATCAGCAAGCGCCTGGCCGAGGCTGGCCAGAGCCGCGCATAGTTGTACAGCCCCAGCGCCAGCAGGATGTTCTTCCAGCGGATCAGGTGGTAGGCGAGCCTGGCCGGCAGCAGGCGCTGCAGCGCGGCACCGATGGCGTCGCGCGACGGCAGCGCGACGATGTAGCCGGGCGAGCGCTGCAGCATGGTCACGTGCGCCGCCCGCGCCGCCATTTCAGGCAGCAGCGTGACGGCGGTGGCGCCGCTGCCGATCACCACCACCCGGCGTCCGGTGTAATCCAGGTCGGCCGGCCACTGCTGGGGATGGACGATGCGGCCCTGGAAGCCGGCCCGACCGGCGAGCTCGGGCACATGCCCTTGCGCATAGTCGTAATAGCCGCTGCAAAAATACAGGAAACGGCAACGAAACTGCAGCTCGCCGCCACCCGCCAGCACGCTGACGGTCCAGCGTGCCTGGGCCGAGCCCCACTGCGCCGCCGTCACCCGGTGGCCGAAGCGGATGTGGCGGTCGACGCCGTGCAGGCGCGCCGTCTCGCGCACGTAGTCGCGGATGGCGGGGCCGGGGGCGATCGCCGCGTCGCTGGTCCAGGGCCGGAAGCTGTAGCCCAGCGTGAACATGTCGGAGTCCGAACGCACGCCCGGGTAGCGAAACAGATCCCAGGTGCCGCCGATGGCGGCGCGCGACTCCAGCACCACGTAGCTGCGCCCCGGGCACTCGGTCTGCAGGTGATGGCCGGCGGCAATGCCGGACAAGCCGGCGCCCACGACCACCACGTCGAACTCTTCGCAAGCGGCCACGCGCTTTCTCCTAGATCTCCACCTTGCTGCCCAATTCCACCACCGAGTTGCTGGGCAGGTTGAGGAAGTCGGCGGCGGCGCTCGCATTGTGGTGCATCTGGGCGAACAGCTTTTCGCGCCAGGGCGCCATGCCGTTCCCGATGGTGGGCACGACCACGTCGCGCGACAGGAAGTAGCTGGTGGTCATGTTGTCCAGGTCGCAGCCGTGGCCGCGGATGCGCTCCAGCGCGCGCGGGATGTCCAGGTCATTCTTGAAGCCGTAGTGCAGCGTCACCTGCCAGCAGGCATGGCCCAGCGGCTCGATCTCGATGCGCTTGTCCATGCCGATCCACGGCACTTCATGGTTGCGGACGGTGACGAACAGGTTGTGTTCGTGCAGCACCTTGTTGTGCTTGAGGTTGTGCAGCAGCGCATTGGGTACCGTGCCCGGCTCGGCGGTGAGAAAGACGGCGGTGCCGTCCACCCGCGTGGGCGGGCTGATGAAGACCGCTTCCAGGAAGCTGCTCAGGTCGATGGCATCGGCGCGCAACTTGTCGGTCAGGATCGCGCGCCCCTTCTTCCACGTCATCATCACCGTGAACATGCAGCCGCCGATCAGCACCGGGAACCAGCCGCCGTCGAGCAGCTTGAGCGTGTTGGACGCGAACAGCAGCAGGTCGATCAGGAAAAACAGGCCGGTGGCGCCCACGCACAGCGCCAGCGGCAGCTTCCAGGCGTAGCGGATCACGAAGAAGGTCAGCACGGTCGTGATCAGCATGTCGGTGGTGACCGCGATGCCGTAGGCCGACGCCAGGTTGGTCGAATTGCGAAACAGGCCGACCGCCACCACGATGGTGGCGAACAGCGCCCAGTTGACCACCGGCACGTAGACCTGGCCGGTCTCGCGCACCGAGGTGTGGCGGATCTCCATGCGCGGCAGGTAGCCCAGCTGGATCGCCTGCTTGGTCACCGAGAACGCCGCCGACAGCAGCGCCTGCGAGGCGATGACCGTGGCCGCCGTGGCCAGGATCACCAGCGGCGCCACCAGCCACGGCGGCGCCATCAGGTAGAACGGGTTGGCCAGTGCCTCGGGCCGCTCCAGCAGCAGCGCGCCCTGCCCGAAATAGTTGATCAGCAGGGCCGGCATCACCAGGGCGAACCAGGCCAGCTGGATCGGCTTGCGGCCAAAGTGGCCGAGGTCGGCGTAGAGCGCTTCGGTGCCGGTGACGCACAGCACCAGCGCGCCCAGCAGCACGAAGGTGGTGCCCGGGTTCTGCAGCGCGAAGCGCAGCGCATGGTGCGGGCTGATGGCCCCCAGCACCTCGGGGTGGGCGACGATGTGCGGGATGCCCAGCGCCGCGATGGTGACGAACCACAGCACGCAGATGGGCCCGAAAAAGCGGCCGATGCCGCTGGTGCCGTTCTTCTGCACGTAGAACAGGCCGAACAGGATCACCAGCGCCGCCGGGATGATGTAGGGCTCGAACTCCGGCGACAGCAGGTTCAGGCCCTCCACCGCCGACAGCACCGAGATCGCCGGCGTGATGACGCCGTCGCCGTAGAAGATCGCGGTGCCGAAGATGCCCACGCCCAGCAGCCAGCCGCGCAGGCGGGGGCGGTCGGCCACTGCGTTCGAGGCCAGCGCCAGCATGGCGATCAGGCCGCCCTCGCCGTTGTTGTCGGCGCGCAGGATCAGGGTGACGTATTTGAGCGAGACCACCAGCGTGATGGTCCAGAACACCATCGACAGCACGCCGTAGACGTTGGCCGGGGTCAGCGGCAGGTGGCCGGTACTGAACAGCACCTTGAGGGCATACAGCACGCTGGTGCCGATGTCGCCGTAGACGATGCCGATGGCGCCGAGCGTGAGCGCGGCTAGCGATGATTTGGAGTTCTGCACGAACGGCCCCGTCGCGGCAGGCGGCGCCACTGGCAGGGTCTTGGCTTGAGAGGGAGGCTATTGTGCGCCTGCGGCAAGGCCCTTGCGGCGGCGATGTTGCACCGCAACAACTCCCGATCAGTCGTAGGTCTCGGCTTCCGGGTCGGTCGCTTCCAGTTCGTAGCTGGCCGCCAGCATCGCCAGCCGGCCGATCACGCCGTACATGTAGAACCGGTTGGGGGCGCTGGCGCCCGCCTTCTGGCCCGGCTGGGGCAGCCGCGTGCTTTCGGCAAAGGCCAGCGGCACGTAGCCCGCGCCCGGCGCGTTCAGGTTCTCGTCGCTGCCGCGCTCCGGGTGGACCCGGTAGAAACCGCCCACCACGTAGCGATCCATCATGTAGACCACCGGCTCGGCCACCGCCTCATTGATCCGCTCGGCCGTCAGCACGCCTTCCTGGATGATCAGGTCGGTCGGCCCGATGCCCTGCTTTCTGGCCTTGTTGCGGCGCGCCAGTTCGTCCAGATCCTTGACGTCGCGCACCGTCATGATGCCGGCGCCGTAGCTGCCGTTGTCGGCCTTGACGACCACGAACGGCTTTTCCTTGATGCCGTATTCCTTGTACTTCTTGCGGACCTTGGCCAGCAGCGCATCGACGTTGGTCTGCAGGCAGTCCATGCCGGAGCCGGCGGCCAGGTCGAGTTCGCCGCACCTGTTGAACATGGGGTTGACCAGCCACGGGTCGATGCCCAGCATCTTGCCAAAGCGCTTGGCCACCTCTTCGTAGCTCTGGAAGTGCCGGCTCTTGCGCCGCACCGACCAGCCGGCATGCAGCGGCGGCAGCAGGTATTGCTCGTGCAGGTCTTCCAGAATGCCGGGCGCGCCGGCGGTCAGGTCGTTGTTCAGCAGGATGGTGCAGGGGTCGAAGTTCTTCAGGCCCAGGCGTCGCTTGGTGCGGATCACCGGCTCCAGCACCACCGTCTCGCCGGTGGGCAGCTGGATCGCCGTCGGCTTCTTGATGGCCGGGTTGATCGAGCCCACACGCACGTTGAGCCCGGCCATGCCGAAGATCCGCTGCAGCTGCGCCACGTTGCTCAGGTAGAACGTATTGGGGGTGGCGTGGTTTTCCGGGATCACCAGCAGGTTCTTGGCTTCCGGGCAGATCTTCTCGATCGCCGCCATCGCCGCCTGCACCGCCAGCGGCAGCATCTCTGGCGTCAGGTTGTTCCAGCCGCCCGGGTACAGGTTGGTGTCCACCGGCGCCAGCTTGAAGCCGGCATTGCGGATGTCGACCGAGCAGTAGAACGGCGGCGTGTGCTCCATCCATTCGAGCCGGAACCAGCGCTCGATCGCCGGCATGGACTCGAGGACGCGCTGCTCGAGTTCGTTGATCGGGCCGGTCAGGGCCGTGATGAGATGCGGAACCATGCAGCCTTCTTGTGCGGGTCGGATGAACCCGACCGAATTCTAAGGTCGGGCCGCAAGCGCGAGTTGCAAGTGCAGCCGGCTCAGCCGCGCACTTCACCGTTGCCCAGCACGATCCACTTGAGCGAAGTCAGGCCTTCGAGTCCGACCGGGCCGCGGGCATGGAACTTGTCGGTGCTGATGCCGATTTCGGCGCCCAGCCCGTACTCGAAGCCGTCGGCAAAGCGCGTGCTCGCGTTGACCAACACGCTGGCCGAGTCCACCTCGCGCAGGAAGCGCTGGGCATGGACGTGGTCGCGGGTGACGATGGCGTCGGTGTGGTGCGAGGAATAGCGGTTGATGTGGGCGATCGCCTCGTCCAGCCCCGCCACCACCTTGACGCTGATGACGGGCGCCAGGTATTCCTCGGCCCAGTCCTGCTCGGTGGCGGCCTTGAGCTGGGCGCCCGGCACCTTGCGCAGCAGCTCCATCGCTTCAGGGTCGCAACGCATCTCCACGCCCTTGGCCGCGAACAGCGCGCCGATCCGCGGCAGGAACTGGCCGGCCACGGCGCGCGCCACCAGCAGGCTTTCGCTGGCGTTGCAAGGGCTGTACTTCTGGGTCTTGGCGTTGTCGGTGACGGCCAGCGCCATCTCCAGGTCGCACGGGTCGTCGACGTAGGTGTGGCAGTTGCCGTCCAGGTGCTTGATCACCGGCACCTTGGCCTCGCGCGAGACGCGCTCGATCAGGCCCTTGCCGCCGCGCGGGATGATCAGGTCCACGTGCTCGGGCATGGCGATCAGGCGGCCGACGGCTTCGCGGTCGGTGGTGGGCACCAGCTGCACCGCCTCGGGCGGCAGGCCGGCCTGCACCAGCGCCTGCTGCACCAGCCGCGCCAGCGCCTTGTTGGATTCGATGGCTTCCGAGCCGCCGCGCAGGATGGCGGCGTTGCCGCTCTTGATCGACAGGCTGGCCGCCTCGATGGTGACGTTGGGCCGGCTCTCGAAGATCATGCCAAAGACACCGATCGGCACCCGCATCTGGCCGACCCGGATGCCGCTGGGCTGCTGCTTCATGCCGAGCACCTCGCCAATGATGTCGGGCATCACGGCCAGCTGCTCGCAGCCGACGGCCAGCGTCTCGATGATCTTCGGGGTGAGCTCGAGGCGATCGACCATGGGCTCGGCCAGGCCGGCGCCGGTGGCGCGAGCGAGATCCTTGGCATTGTCGGCCTGCAGCGAAGCCACGCTGCCACGCAACAGCGCCGCCAGGTGCCGCAACGCCGCCGCTTTCTCGGCCGCCGAGGCGGCCGCCATCCGCGCCGACGCGGCCCTGGCCTGCAGGCCCAGGGAGTGCATCAGTTCGGCGATGTTCAGCGCATTCATGCCTGCATTATCCCTCCCCTGCCTTTTCCCTTCCCCTCTGGGGCGGGCCAGGATGGGGCGCTCAGCTCCTTCCGGGGGCGCCCCCACTCCGCCCTGCCCCGGACGGGGAGGGAGAAACAGCCACCGCCAGGCACAGCTCCATGGCCAGCCGGTGCAGCGCCTGCCAGCCGTTGGCCGGCCAGCCCGGCGCCTTCAGCCCCTTGACGATGCCGTCCACCAGGTGGGCGCCGTGCAGCAGGTTGTCCAGGGTGACGCTGGACAGCCGGGGCAGCACGCGCTCGAACAGCTTTTCCTTGGCGCCCCAGACGCGCTGCTCGCGCAGCGCCATCGGCAGCGGCCGGCCGGCGGCCATCGCGTCCTTGACCCGCTTGAGCGCGCG
>NZ_JAQGLS010000131.1 GCF_028292805.1 Ramlibacter sp.
CTTCATCTCCTTCATCTCCGGCGTCTCGATGCTCGGCATCGCGCTGGGCGTGGCGGCCCTGATCATCGTGCTGTCGGTGATGAACGGCTTCCAAAAGGAAGTGCGCGACCGCATGCTCAGCGTGGTGTCGCACATCGAGGTCTACGGGCCGGGCGGTGGCGTGCTGCCGGACGTCAATCGCACGCTGGCCGAGGTCCGCAGCAACCCGCAGGTGATCGGCGCGGCGCCGTTCGTGGCGGCGCAGTCGTTGCTGGCCCGCGGCGAGGACATGCGCGGCACCATCGTGCGCGGCATCGACCCCGAGCTGGAGCCGCAGGTGACGGAGCTGGCCGCGGCGGCGCCGGACACGCTGGGGCGGCTGGTGTCGGGCGAATTCGGCGTGGTGCTGGGCGGCGAGCTGGCGCGGGCGCTGGGCGTGCAGCGCGGCGACCCGGTGACGATGATCGCTCCCGGCGGCCAGGTGACACCGGCTGGCGTGGTGCCGCGCCTGAAGCAGATGACGGTGGTCGGCACCTTCGACTCCGGCCATTTCGAGTACGACAGCGGCCTGGTGCTGATGCATGTGGACGACGCGGCGCGCCTGTTCCGGCTGGAAGGACCGACCGGCGTGCGCCTGAAGCTCAAGGACCTGCACCAGGCGCGGCAAGTGGCGGCGCAGCTGGGAAGCAGCCTGACCGGCGAGTTCCTGATCCGAGACTGGACCCGGCAGAACCGTACCTGGTTCGCCGCCGTGCAGCTGGAAAAACGCATGATGTTCATCATCCTGACCCTGATCGTCGCCGTCGCCGCCTTCAACCTGGTGAGCACGCTGGTGATGACCGTGACCGACAAGCGCGCCGACATCGCGATCCTGCGCACACTGGGCGCCAGCCCGGGCAGCATCATGGGCATCTTCGTGGTCCAGGGCGCCATGGTGGGCGTGATCGGCACCCTGGCCGGGCTGCTGCTCGGGCTGGGCGTCGCCGTCAACATCGACGTCATCGTGCCCACGCTGGAAGGCTTGCTCAACGCCAGTTTCCTGCCCAAGGACATCTACCTGATCAGCCGCATGCCCAGCGAGCCGCAGTCCTCCGACATCATGCCCATTGCCGTCATCTCGCTGGTGCTCTCGTTCGTGGCCACCCTCTATCCGAGCTGGCGCGCCAGCCGCGTCAACCCGGCGGAGGCGCTGCGCTATGAGTAACGGCCTGTCCGCCCAGCAACCGCACACCGGCGTGGTGCTGGCCTGCCAGGGCCTGACCAAGCGCTTCACCGAAGGCCCGCTCGACGTCGAGGTGCTCAAGGGCATCGCCCTGGAAGTCCATGCCGGCGAGACGCTGGCGATCGTCGGCGCCTCCGGTTCCGGCAAGAGCACGCTGCTGCACCTGTTGGGCGGCCTCGACGCTCCCACTTCTGGCGCGGTGCAGCTGATGGGGCAGGAGCTGTCGAAGCTGGACGCCGCGCAGCAAGGGCGACTGCGCAACCTGCACCTGGGCTTCGTCTACCAGTTCCACCACCTGCTGCCGGAGTTCAGCGCGCTGGACAACGTCGGCATGCCGTTGCGCATCCGCCGCGAGACGGTGGAGCACGCCCATCAGGCGGCGGCGGAGATGCTGACCGCGGTGGGTCTGAAGGACCGCATGAAACACCGGCCGGCGGAGCTGTCCGGCGGCGAGCGCCAGCGCGTGGCGATTGCCCGCGCCCTGGTTTCGCACCCGGCTTGCGTGCTGGCCGACGAGCCGACCGGCAACCTCGATCGCGGCACGGCCGATACGGTGTTCGAGCTGATGCTGCAACTGGCGCGCGACCGCGGCACCGCTTTCGTGATGGTGACGCACGACGAGCAGCTGGCCGCGCGCTGCGGGCGGATGGTGCGGATCACGTCGGGGCGGCTGGGGTGAACCGGGGGCGCTGCGCAGCAAAGCTGCAGATGCTGCCGGCCCAGCCATTCCCCGGGCGGTGTGCAGCTGCGCCGCGCACCGCGCCGCGTCAAAGAATCCGGTTGAACCAGAACATCGACAGCCCCGCCGAGAGCAGCGCCAGCACGCCCGCCAGCATCGCCAGCATGGCCGACACCTCGGTTTCCTTTTTCTCCATCGTCAGCTTGGAGCTGAGCGTCTCGTAGACCTTTTTCAGGTCGGCCGCGGTGCCGGCGTAGAAGTATTCGGCCGAGGTCTTGTTGGCGATAGCCTTGAGCGTTTCCTCGTCCAGCCGCACCCGCATCGACCAGCCTTCGAAGCCGATGGTTTCGCCGTCCACCGTGCCCACGCCCACCGTGTAGACGCGCACGCCGCGGTCGGCGGCGATCTTGGCCGCTTCCAGCGGGTCGACCCCTGTGGTGCGCTGGCCGTCGGTCAGCATGATGATGGCGGCCGAGGCGTAGGAGCCGGGCGCCACCGGCGTGAACTCCTTGGTTTCCTTCTTCTCGGCATCGATGGAGAACCCACGCTGCCGATCCCGCCCGCCTTGCATCGACTGCAGATCGATGCCGGCGTCGGGGAACAGGGTGGCCAGCGAGATCACGATCGCGTTGCCGGTGGCGGTGGCGCGCTGCAGCTGGAACCGGTCGATGGCCGTGACCAGGTCTTCGCGGTTCACGGTCGGCAGCTGCGCCACCTGCGCGGAGCCGGCGAAAGCCACGATGCCGACCTTCACATGGCGCGGCAGCTCCGACAGGAAGGCCTTGGCCGCGTTCTGCGCCGCCACCAGGCGATTGGGCTGGACGTCGGTGGCGCGCATGCTGCCGGACACGTCCATCGCCAGGATGATGGTCTGCTGGTTCGAGGGCAGCATCACCACCGCCACCGGCCGCGCGGCGGCCAGCAGCAGGGCGGCCATGGCCAGCAGGAACAATACCGGCGGGATGTGGCGGCGGACCTGCGGCCCGGTGCCCATGGCCTCCTTGATGATGGACAGCGAGGCATAGCGCAGCGCGAGCTTCTTCTTGCGGCGCAGCAGCAGGACATAGGCGCCCACCAGCAGCGGCAGGGCCAGCAGGAGCCAGAGAAATTGGGGCCAGAGGAAATGCATTTTGGGTACTCCTACGCAGCGGCCCGGCGCAGGTGCGTCGGCAGGCCACCACCGCCCGAAAGCTTGGTGCGGCGCTTGCGCATCTCGACAAAGCGGACGATGGCGTCGACCAGGTCGGCGTCGGTGGACAACTCCAGCGCGTCGACGCCGGCGCGCACCAGCGCCTGGCGCAGGTCGGCTTCGCGCTGGGCGGCGATGCGGGCGAAGCGCTTGCGAAAGCCGGCGTCGTGCGTGTCGACCACCACGTTTTCGCCGGTCTCGGCGTCGCGCAGGGTCAGCAGGCCAAGGTCCGGCAGGTCCAGCTCCATCGGGTCGAGCACGCGCACCGCCACCACCTCGTGGCGCTGCGCCAGCTGCGCCAGCGTGCGTTCCCAGCCCGGGTCGCTGATGAAGTCGGAGACCACGAACACGGTGGAGCGGCGCTTGATCAGGCTGGCGGCGGAGGCCAGCAGTTCGTCAAGGCGGGTCTGTCCGGATTCGACGCTGGCCGGCCGGGTCTGGATGCTGTGCAGCAGGTGCAGCACGTGCCGGCGCCCGCTGCGGGTGGGAATCACCGTGTCGACGCCGGCACCGTACAGCATGGCGCCCACGCGGTTGCCGTGGCGCGTGAGCAGCCGTGCCAGCACGGCCACGAACTCGGCCGAGATGTTGCGCTTGCGCAGCTCGCCCGAGCCGAAGTCGACCGAGGGGCTCAGGTCCAGCAGGAACCAGGCCGCCATCTCGCGGTCTTCGGTGAACACGCGCACGTGCGGCGACTGCATGCGCGCCGTGACGTTCCAGTCGATGTGCCGCACGTCGTCGTGCAGCTGGTATTCGCGCAGGTCCGCCAGGTCGAGGCCGGTGCCGCGCAGCAGCGTGCGGTAGTCGCCTTGCAGCAGGCCGTCCAGTCGCTTGATCACCTTCCACTCGAGGCGGCGCAGCACCTGTTCGGCACCGGCGGCCGTCGCCGCGGAGGGTTCCGGGGCAGCGACGGCAACGCTTCGAAGGGGGGCTTCAGGCCACCAGTTTTTCATGTTCGAGCGGCTTGGCCGGGGCGGGAATCTTGGCCATGATCTTCTGCACCACCGCGTCCGAAGTCAGGCCGTCCGACAGCGCCTCGTACGACAGCACCACGCGGTGGCGCAGCACGTCGGGCACCAGGTCGGTCATGTCCTCCGGCAGTGCATAGGTGCGGCCGCGCAGCATCGCCAGGGCACGCGCGCCCTCGACCAGGTTGATGGTGGCGCGCGGGCTGGCCCCGTAGGTGATGTACCTGGCCAGCTCCTTCAGGCCGTGGCGGTCTGGCCAGCGGGTGGCCGACACCAGCTTCACCGCGTACTGCACCAGCGATGGATCGACGTACACCAGCCGGCACGCGCGCTGCAGCTCGGCCAACTGCTCGGTGGTGGCCACCGCCGTCACGTCCACCGCCGGGCCGGTGACGCGTTGCACGATCACGAATTCTTCCTCGTCGGTCGGGTAGTCCACCAGCACCTTCATCATGAAGCGGTCGACCTGCGCCTCCGGCAGCGGGTAGGTGCCCTCGGTCTCGATCGGGTTCTGCGTGGCCATCACCAGGAACGGGCTGGGCACCTTGTGCGTGTGGCCGGCGATGGTCACCTGGCGCTCCTGCATCACCTCCAGCAGCGCGCTCTGCACCTTGGCCGGGGCGCGGTTGATTTCGTCGGCCAGCAGCAGGTTGGCGAACACCGGGCCGAGGGAGGTGGAAAAGTCGCCGGTCTTCTGGTTGTAGATGCGTGTTCCCACCAGGTCGGCCGGCACCAGGTCGGGCGTGAACTGGATGCGCTTGAACTCGCCGCGCATGGTGTTGGCCAGCGTCTTGACCGTCAGCGTCTTGGCCAGGCCCGGCACGCCCTCGACCAGCAGGTGGCCCTGGGCCAGCATCGCGACCATCACGCGTTCGAGGAAGCGGTCCTGGCCGACCACGACGCGCTTGACCTGGTAGAGGATCTGTTCCATCAATTGCGCGGTGGCGGTGTCCGTACGGCTGGTGGTGTCCATGGATGCTGCGGGTGAGGGTAAGGAAAAGAGAGGGCGGCGCGCTCTCAGAACGGCGGCAGCCCGGCGGCCGCGGCGGCGTTCTCGATCGGCACGGCGAAGCCGATGCCAAGGAAAGTGCGCGCGGAGGTCGGGTTGAGGATGGCGGTGACGATGCCGACCACCTCGCCGTCCATGGTGACCAGCGGGCCGCCCGAATTGCCCGGGTTGGCGGCCGCGTCGAACTGGATCAGGTTCTTCATTTCCTGCTTGCCTTCGGGCGAGCGGAACACCCGTCCCAGGCCCGAGACCACACCGCCCGAGGCGGAGGGCCCGATGCCGAACGGGAAGCCGACGGCCAGCACCTTGTCGCCCGGCGCCAGGTCGTTGGTCGAGCGCATGGTGGCGGCGATCATGTCGTCGGGGATCTTGCTGGCCTGCAGCACCGCCAGGTCGTTCTCGGCCTGCACGCCGGTGACGGTGGCCGTTGCCTCCAGGCCGTCGTGAAAGATCACCTTGATGCGGTCCGCGCCCGAGACCACGTGCAGGTTGGTCAGGATCACGCCCTTGTCGATGATCACCACGCCGGTGCCGACGCCGTTTTCGATCTCGTCGTCGTCGCCGGTGACGTCGGTCTGCGCCGGGCCCAGCGGCTTGGGCCTGGCGGTCTTGGACAGCAGTTTCTGCTCTTCGGTTTTCAGCCGGCTTTTCTTGATGTAGCTGACCACGCGCACCACCGACGGCCGCACGTTGTCGTAGGCCCGCGCGTATTCCGACGGCATGACCTGCGTCTCCATCGTCTTCATGACGGCGCGGTTGATGTCCTCTTGCGTCAGCTTGCGCGGCATCGGCCGCAACGCCATGCTGGCAACCAGCGCCGTGGCCAGCAGCAGGATGGCGGCCCACAGCCAGGCGGGACTGGAAGGGGAGAAGCGCCAGCGGCGCGGCGCGGCGGCGCGCGGGCCTTCGGCTGCCGCGCTGGACGCAGGGCCGGCCGGTTGAGCGGGCTCCGGCCGGGAAGGGCGGCTGGAACTGTAAAGGGCGGGCCTGCGCATCCGGAATCCTCGAGCGAACTGCCAGGGGGGGGATCTCGTCCGGAACCGCGCATTTGCAGACCCGGTTATGCAGACGGTATCACGCTTTTCCGGCGTCTGCACGTCCTGCGGCATGATCGCCGGATGCCTGTCTGGATCGACACCCATTGCCACCTGGATGCGCCCGAATTCGACGCCGACCGCGACGCGATGCGCGAGCGCGCGGCGCGCGCCGGCGTGGTGCATTGCGTGCTGCCGGCGGTGGCGCCCGCCAACTTCGAGCGGGTACGCGCGCTGGCGCACCGGCACGGCGACAGCTATGCGCTGGGCATCCATCCGCTGAGCACCGCCAATGCGCAGGAGAGCGACTTGGAACTGCTGGACCGGGCCCTCGCCGAGCACCGCGGCGACGCCAGGCTGGTGGCTGTGGGCGAGATCGGGCTCGATCATTTGGTGCCGGGTCTGGATCCGCTGCGGCAGGCCTGGTTCTACCGTGGGCAGCTGGAGCTGGCGCGCTGGTACGGCCTGCCGGTGCTGCTGCACGTGCGGCGCTCGGCCGACGGCCTGCTCAAGGAATTGCGGCGGGTGCGGGTCACCGGGATCGCGCACGCCTTCAACGGCAGCGCGCAGCAGGCCAGCGAGTTCGTCCGGCTGGGCTTCAAGCTGGGCTTTGGCGGCACCGTCACCTATGAGCGGGCGTTGCAGATCCGCCGCCTGGCCACCCAACTGCCGCTGCAGGCGCTGGTGCTGGAGACCGACGCTCCGGACATCCCGCCGCACTGGCTGTACAAGACGGCGCAAGAGCGCCAGGCCGGCGCCGCGCAAGGCCGCAACGAACCGGCGCAGCTGCCCGCCATCGCGGCCGAACTGGCGGCGCTGCGCGGAATCACGGTGGAGGAGCTGGCGCAGGCGAGCGCGCGCAATGCCGTGGCGGCCTTGCCGCGGCTGGCGGGGTTGCTGGGCCGGTGACGACCGCGCGGTGGCTGTCGGCCGTGAGCCGCAGTCCATGCGGCAGGCCGGCAGGCCTGCACCCCGGGTCGAGCCCGGGCCGCCAACTCAGGCGGCCAGCCGGGCCTGCTGGGCCATCAAGGCCAGCCTGGCGCCGAGCTCATGGTCCCACTCGTGGAGGCGGACGATTTCCGCGCACGACTGCACCACGCCGGCCAGCAGCTGCTGGCGTCGTTCAATGCCGGCCTCGATCAAGGCCGGCACCGCCTGCGCCTGGTCGTCTGCCATCAGCAGCAGCCGCACGCTGTCTTGCAGTTCGTTGCCCAGGCGCACCACCCGCTCCTGCAAGGTGGCCTCCAGCGCCACGCGACCGGCGCTGCGTTCCTGGGACAGCCGGTAGACCCGCCGCGCCTCGGCGCAAAAGCCCTGCAGCTGGCGCAGCCGCTCGTGCAGCCCGGCGGCCGGTGCGGCTTCCAGGCTGCGCTGGGTCAGCAGCGTGGCGAGCGCGACGGAATTTTCGAGTTCGCCGGCCGCGGCACGGAACTTGTCCAGCAGCGCCGGCACGCTGGCAGCGTGCCTAGCGTTGCCGGCGGCCACAGTCTGCAGGCAGGTCCACACGTTGCGCGCTTCGGTGCGCAGCCGGCTGACCAGCAGGCTGAGTTCGGCGCCGGCCGCCTGCGCCTGGCGCCGGGCGATGCTGCCGCTGCCGCGCGCTTGCAGCAGCCGGAAGTCGAGACTGCTGGCGCTGGCGTGCAGCGCATGCAGCGCGTCCTCAAGCTGGATTTCCTCGACGATGCCGGCCTGCAGCCGCAGCCGGCCCATCAGCGCCTCCAGCCTGGGCACCTGGGTCGCGATGCCGGCGGTCAGCAGTTCATGGACTGCGCCGCGCACGGGAGGGGACTTCTGGGTGAGGACCATACAGCGGGCCCAATGTAGGGCACGGCGGTGCGGGGTCCGCGCCACGGCCGTGGTTTAAGTCACAAACATGCGGATCGCCAACACATTTTGTTGCATTCATGCCCGGCCGGATAATCCGGCTGCCGATGAAGACCCCCAAAGCCACGCTGCCCGAAGTCAATTTCTCCGACCATGGAGACATCCGCTACCTGCACCTGGGCACCGAATGGATCCAGGGCTCGATGCACCTGGACCAGCCGTTCGAGATCCAGCTGGAGTACGTCCAGCGGATGATGGCCTGGCTGCTGTTCGTCGAGCCGGCATCGGTGTCCAAGCGGCATGCGATGCAACTGGGGCTGGGCGCGGCGGCGCTGACCAAGTTCTGCCACCGCAAGCTGCGCATGGCCACCACGGCGATCGAGCTGAACCCGCAGGTGGTGGCGGCCTGCCGGCTCTGGTTCAAACTGCCCAAGGACGATACGCGGCTGGCGGTGGTGCTGGGCGACGCTGCCGAAGTGGTGGCGCACGCCCACTGGCGCGGCCGCATCGACGCGCTGCAGGTCGACCTGTACGACCACGAGGCCGCGGCCCCGGTGCTGGACAGCGAAGCGTTCTACCGCGACTGCCGCACGTTGCTGACCGAGGACGGCTGCATGACGGTGAACCTGTTTGGCCGCTCCTCCAGCTACGAGCGCAGCCTGGAGCGCATCCGCGCGACGTTCGGGGCCGATGCGGTCTGGGCCTTCAAGCCGACCCGCGAAGGCAACACCGTGGTGGTGGCCTTGCGCGAGCCGCAGGCGCCGGCCCGCGGCAAGCTGGCCGAACGCGCCGACATGATCGAATCCCGCTGGGGCCTGCCCGCGCGCAAGTGGCTGCGGGTGTTCAGGCGATCGGGCGATTAGCCCGCTCGTCCCCGGGCGGGAACCCCAGGGCCAACCATGAGTACCATCCGCCCATGAAAGCCACGGCCAAGCCCCTGATTTCCGCCCGCACCCAGCCGCGTGGCCCGCTGCACTGGCAGCAGCTGGTGGAGTGGCTCAGCGAGGACGGGGTGGTTTCGGCGGAGGAGGCGCGCCGCACCATCGCCCGATGCGCCCAGGCCGAAAGCGCGCAGCACCCGCTGGTGCGGCTGGCCTCGGTGGCGATGGCGCGCGCCGCCGACGGCAAGCCGCTGGACATCGAGACGCTCACGCAGTACCTGGCCGGCCGCGCCGGCATGGACTACCTGCGGATCGACCCGCTCAAGGTCGACGTGGCGAAAGTGGCCGACACCATGAGCGCCGCCTATGCCGAGCGCCACAAGGTGCTGCCGGTGCAGGTGACGCCGACCGAGGTGGTGGTGGCGACCGCCGAGCCCTTCGTGGGCGACTGGATCGACGAGGTGGAGCGGCAGGCCAAGCGCAGCGTGCGCCGGGTGGTCGCCAACCCCAAGGACATCCACCGCTACACGGCCGAATTCTTCTCGTTGGCCAAGTCGGTGCGGGCGGCCCAGAAGAGCGGCGGCAATGCCGGCGCCAGCTTCGAGCAGCTGGTCGAGCTGGGCAAGAGCAACAAGCAGCTGGATGCCAACGACCAGGGCGTG
>NZ_JAQGLS010000072.1 GCF_028292805.1 Ramlibacter sp.
GATCTACGGGGGCTAGAGGGCTGGTTTGTCCTCGGACGCCAACTGCATCCGTCGCCGCAGTCGCTGCGCTTCTTCCGTTGCGCCGGCCTGCTCGGCCCGCATCGCCTGCGCGCCCAGCCAGGCCAGCACCGCGCGGCGCCAGCCTTGCTCGGAGGCGGTGTCGGCGGCCAGCTGCAGCACTTGCGGATCGGCCCGGCCGGTGCGCAGCAGCACCGCCGCCGCGATCAGGCGCGAAACCGGATCGTCCATCTTCTTCAAGGCGTCACCGCCGGCCAGGCCGCGGTACTCCTTGGCCAACTGCTCGGCCTGCGCCGGCTGCAGCGTTCCCGCCAGGAAGTCGGCGTAGGCGCGCTCGGTCGCCGGCGCGTCGACGCGCAGCGGCTCGAAACCGGCGCACGGCTGGAAGTCGAGCGTCGCCACCTGCATGGCGCAGCGCGTCAGCTCGACGCGGGCCACCTGGCCCGGCTCGCCGGTGCTCGCCACCTCGCTGCGCAGGCGGGTGAATTCGGCGGTCGCCACGCGATCCCGGCCCGACAGGTAAGCGCGTTGGTAGCGCTCCTGGGCGCCGTCGGCGTTGACCAGCCAGTCGGGCTGGCGCGGCTTGTTGCCGCAAGCGGCCAGCAGCGCCGCGCACCCGACCAGCAGCAAGAACCGCTTCCATGCAACCTCCCCCAGGATTGTCCGCTGCGCGGCCTGCTCCGCCCTCCTCCGCGAGCGCGGGGGGCGAGCCCCTTCCGGCGGCCGTGCGGGGCTCACTGGACGACCCTGCGCGCTACGCGCTGCGGGATTTGCCTTGGGCCGGGCCCGGCGGCTCATGGCAGCTCCACCTTGCGTTCCCTGGCCAGCGGCCACTTGCGGTTCAGGTCGTTGATCATGTCCTCGATCTTGCGCAGGTTGGTCTCCACCTCGGCGCGCAGCGTGCCCAGGTCCTCGGTGGCCACGCGCACGTTGCTGGCGGCGCCTTGCGCCTCCTTGAGCACGGTGTCGATGCGCTGCATGCTGCTGCGCGCGTCGGTCAGCAGCACCTGCACCTGCCGCACCGTGACGCGGGCGTCGTTGGCCAGCCCCTCGGGGCCGAACACCTGGCGGTCGGCGTTGACCACCATGCGGTCGGTGTTGCCCACCAGCTGCTCGACCCGCGCCAGCGCCGCGTTGGCGCGCTCGATGGTCACGACCAGCTTCTGCGCATCGGCCTCGTTGCCGAAGATGGCGTGCAGCGCGCCGCGCTCGCTTTGCAGCTTGCGGGTGAACACCTGCAGGCTCCCCATCGCCTGGTTCAGCTCGGAATTGGAGGCCGTGATCTCGTTGAGGTTGTCCAGCACGTTGCGCGCCGCCCCGATCACGCGCTGGATCTCCTCGTTGGCGTCGCCGCGCAGCACCGGCCGCTCGGCGCCCGCGGGCAGCGGCGGATCGGCCAGCATGCCGGTGTAGGCGCGCAGCTGCGGCCCGCCCAGCAAGCCCTTGACCAGCGTGAACACGCTCGAGGTGCGCAGCCACTTGGCGTCCTTTTGCCGCACCTCCACCTTGATGCGCACGTTGCCCTCCTCGCCCAGCTCGACGCTCTCGACCCGGCCGATGGGAAAGCCGGAAAAGCTCAGGTCCATGCCGGCCACGACGCCCTCGGCGTTGTCGGCGATCAGCACCAGCCCTTGCTTGGGCTCGAAGTAGCCGCGCGCCCGCAACAGGTAGAGCGCGGCGGCGACCACCAGGGCGACGGTGAACACCAGCAGCACGATGGCCTTCAACTGCAGGTTCTCCACCGGTCGGGCCTGGGCGCTGGGCTCGGAGCGGGAGACCGGTGTCTGCGGCGGCGGCGGCGGGCTGGCCGGCGGGGGCGGCGGGGGCGGAAGGGCGGCGTTGGGGTCGTCCATGGTCAGAAGTAGTTGCCCATCAGCGAGACGGCCTCGAGCATCAGCAGCACGCCGAACATCCGCACCAGGCCTTGCAGCGCGGCAGCCTCGCGGGAGCCGTCGCTGTCGACGTTGTTCAGGCCCGAAGCCATGGGAATGATGGAAACGGCGAGCGCGAAGAACACCGTCTTGAGCACGAAGATCATCATGAAGCCGGGGTGGAACACCCGCCCCACGATGCGCGTGTAGTTCTGTTCGCCGGCCAGGTGGAAGCCGTACATCGCCAGGTAGGCCAGCACGCCGGCCACCAGGCAGCTGAGCGCCGCCAGCGTGATGCAGGAGAACACGCCCGCCAGCATGCGCGGCAGCACCTCGACCGCGATGGGGTCGAGCTTGCGCCGCCGCAGGGTGCGAAAGTGGCCGATGCGCCGCATCTCCACCAGCGCCGCCCCGCTCGGAATGGTGCAGCGCAGGGCGACGAACAGCGCCGCCGTCAGCGGGATCAGCTCGATCACCAGCACCCGGATCACCATCTCCAGCGCGTACTGCGACAGCCCGTAGTTGTCGGCGGTGATGATCACGATGCGCGTGATGATCATCGTGAACAGCGCGATCATCACGGTGAACCACCAGAGGATGGGGGCCGTGTCCAGGTACATGTGGCGCGCCAGGTTGTAGCGCGTCTCCGGTCCGTAGCTGCGCGGCGACAAGGCCCGCACCAGCATCACGGCGCCGAAGAACGTGATCCGGGCCCATGCCGCCAGCCAGCGCGCCGGCGCCAGGCCGGTATGACTGACGGAGCGGTAGGCGGTGGTCATGCGGGTCATGGAACGCGCATGGTAGCTGGACGGCGCCGAGCCGGGTCGTCCGGCACCGCCTCCTATCGAGCCGGGCTGCCCGTTCAGGCGACGTGGGCGCTGCACGCGCGCAACACCACTGCAGCAACTTCCCGCGCTTTGCAAAAATTCGGCCGGCGGCGGCGCGCCTTTACACGCCGTTAGCGCACTTTCGGCCTGACTCATGCGTTCATTGCGGCATGAACGCTTTCCTCAGAGGCGCGCCTGCTGTGATCGCGCTGGCCTGGAGCGCCGCCGCCCTGGCGCAGGTGGTGGCCGTGCCTGACGCCCACCTGCACCATGCCGAGGGCTCGGTGGCCCATGCGCCGCGGGACGACCAGGAATGGCACGACGTGCAGCCGCGCCGGGTGCTCAAGCGCGGCGACCGGCTGTGGACCGACCGCGGCTCGCGCGCCGAACTGCAGGCCGGCGGCCACGCCTTGCGCGTCGACAGCCAGACCCAGGTGACGCTGGAAAACGCCAGCCCGACTTCGACCCAGCTGAGCCTGACGCAAGGCAGCCTGCTGGCGACGGTGACGCGGGCCAACCCTGGCGACAGCTTCGAGATCGGCACGCCCAACCTGGCGTTCCGGGCTCGCCAGCCGGGCGACTACCGGATCGACGTCGACGCCAGTCAAGGCACGACCCGGGTGGTGGTGCTGGCCGGCACCGCCGTCGTATATGGCGAACAGGGCCAGGCGCAGGAACTCAAGGCCGGCCAGCGCGCCACCTTCCGCGAACGCGGGTTGGCCAAGGTCAAGCTGCCGCTGTTCGCAGCCACCGACGACTTCGATCGCTGGGCCGGGGCGCGCCGCCGCGGCGAACCCACCGTGCGGATGCCCACGGTCGCCGCGGCGCCCGCCGCCGCGCCAAGCGCGGCCTACAACGGACGCACCATCATCATCGCCGGGCCAGCGTCGGCGCAGGCGAACGCCAGGCCGACGGCCCCG
>NZ_JAQGLS010000195.1 GCF_028292805.1 Ramlibacter sp.
TCAACGACGGCCGCCGCGCCTGGCGCGAAGCGGGCGAGGACGACGAGCGCCGCACCCCGGCCGCCGTGGCACCGGCACCGCCGCCGGAGCGCCGCCGCGAGCCGCCCCGCCAGGGTCCGCGCGACCCGTTCTTCGACCAGCCGTACCAGTCGCCGCAGCGCGAAGCCGCCCCCACGTGGGAAGCCAGTGGCAAGCCTTCCAACCGGATTTCGGCCAACATCAAGCCCAAGCGCAAGCTGGCGGCGCTGTTCAAGGCGGAAGCGGTCCCCGTGCCCGAAGAGGCCTTGGTCAAGAGCGAATAGCAGCGTTTCCGCCCAGGCGGGAACCACTGCTTTCGAGCAAGCGCCCGGCCGGGCGCTTTTCTTTTTGGCTGCCCTGGATCCCGCCTGCGCGGGGGACGCCGCAGCATTCATTCGCCCGGCACCTGCGCCTGTTCGCATTTCTCCTGGACCAGTTCGTGGGCGCCGCCGGCATCCAGCCGCAGCGCGGTCAGGCACCCGCCCCAGACGCAGCCGGTGTCCAGCGAGATGAGGTCCGGCCGCACCAGCAGGCCCAGCGTCGACCAGTGGCCGAAGGCGATACGGATGCCGGCCGTGCGGCGGTCGGGCACGTCGAACCACGGCAGGTAGCCGGGCGGCGCCTGCTGCAGCCCGCCGTTGGCGCGCAGGTCCATCACTCCTTCCGGCGTGCAGAACCGCAGCCGGGTCAGCGCGTTGACCACCACCCGCAGCCGGTCATGGCCGGCCAGCTCGTCGCTCCACCCGGCAGGCTGGTTGCCGTACATGTGTTCGAGAAAATCCAGCACGGCCGGCCCCCGCAGGGCCGTCTCCACCTCGCCCGCCAGCGCCAGCGTCTGCCGCAGGTCCCAGGCCGGCAGTACGCCGCCGTGCACCAGCAGCAGCCCGTGCGCGTGCAGCGCCATGGGCCGGTGCCGCAGCCAGTCCAGCATCGCCTCGCGGTCGGGTGCGCCCAGGATGTCGTCCATGGTGTCGTTGCGGTGCGGCGCCCGGTCGCCGTGCGCCACGGCCAGCAGGCTCAGGTCGTGGTTGCCCAGCAGGCACCGGGCCGCAGCGCCGTACGCCATCAGCCGCCGCAGCACGGCCGCCGACGCGGGCCCGCGGTTCACCAGGTCGCCCAGGAGGTAGAGGGTGTCGCGGCTGGGGGAGAAGTCGAGCTTCGCCAGCAGCCTGCCCAGCGGCGCGTCGCAGCCCTGGATGTCTCCCACCAGGTAATGCATAGCTCGCCTTGCAGTACATTGGAATGCTTGCCATTCTGTCCGGATTCATGGATTTCCTGCTGATCGCGCTGCTGACGCTACTCAACGGCGCTTTTGCCATGTCCGAAATGGCGCTGGCTTCGAGCCGCAAGGCCCGCCTGGCGGCGATGGCCGAGGGCGGTGACGGCGGCGCCCAGGCCGCGCTGCGGCTGATGGACCATCCCACCAATTTCCTGTCGACGGTGCAGGTGGGCATCACCTCCATCGGCATGCTCAACGGCATCATCGGCGAGGCTGCCTTCAGCTCGCAGCTGGCGCTGTGGATGCGCGAGCAGGGCGTGCCGCCGCGGCCGTCGGAGTACGGAGCCACGGCGATCGTCGTGATCATCATCACCTACGTCACCATCGTGTTCGGCGAACTGGTGCCCAAGCGCATCGGCCAGCTCTACCCGGAGAACGTCGCCCGCCTGATGGCGCGACCGATGCGCTGGGTGGCCAAGGCGGCCAAGCCGTTCGTCTGGCTGCTGTCGGCCTCCACCCAGGCCATGCTCAAGGTGCTGGCGATCGACACCACCACCCCGCGCGGCATGACCGAGGAGGAGATCGCGCACAGCCTGGAGGAGGGTGTGGACGCCGGCGTGATCGAGCAGCACGAGCACCAGATGGTGCGCAACGTGTTCCACCTGGACGACCGGCCGATCACCTCGATGATGGTGCCGCGCTCCGACATCGTGTGGCTCGATTCGGCGCTGTCGGTGCGCGAGGCGCTCGAGCGGGCCGGCCGCGGCGACGCCCATTCCTGGTACGCGGTCTGCCGCGGCTCGCTCGACGACGTGGTCGGCCTGGTCAGCGTGGCCAAGCTGCTGGCCCTGGGCCCGTCGCACGAAGGCCCGGTGGGGCCGCACGCCACGCCGGCCGTGTTCGTGCCCGAGACGCTCAGCGGCATGGAGCTGCTGGAGCAGTTCCGGGTGGCGTCGGCCCGGCTGATGTTCGTGGTGGACGAATACGGCGTGGTGCAGGGCCTGATCACGCCGCACGACTTGCTCGAAGCCATCACCGGCGAGTTGCAGCCGCGCGGCGACGAGGGGTCCTGGGCGGTGCAGCGTGAAGACGGCTCCTGGCTGCTGGACGGCCTGATGCCGCTGTCCGAGCTGAAGACGCGGCTGGAGATCCGCGACCTGCCGGAGGAAGCCAAGGGCCGCTACAACACGCTGGCCGGCCTGCTGATGGCGGTGTCGGGCAGCCTGCCGGAAACGGGCGAGCGCATCACCTGCGGCGACTGGGTGTTCGAGGTGGTCGACCTGGACGGCCGCCGCATCGACAAGGTGCTGGCGTGGCCGGTGCCCGAAGCGGCGACCACCCCGGGACCGGGCTGAGGAGGACACCGCCAGGGCCCGAGGCAGACCTCCAGCGACTGCCCCGGCAGCTGGGCCAGCACGAACGGATAGCGCCGCGCACGAAACGCCGGCACGTAGTGGCCCAGCCAGCGGGCTTGGTCGTCGACCAACAGGTTTTCCCGGTTGCGCAGGCCCAGCATCACGCTGGATGGTGCGGCCCTCCGGCGTGCGGGCGAAGACGCGACGAGGCGGGCATCAACGAGCAGGAAGGCGAGCCGGTCCGACGCCCAGGGCCAGGACACACCGTTCCTGTGCAACGCGCTGGATTTCCTGAAGCAGTACCAGCACGGGTTTCAGCGCACCGAAGCCTTCTGCGGTGCGGCTCGCGCAATTCGGGCTGCTGTCGGAGATGAACGCCCCGGCCGACCTGCTGGACGGGCGCAGCTTCACCGTGGGCAGCGTGTACGTGGTGGACGAAAAGAAGCTGACGGCGCTGTCGGACTGCGCCGTGCGGACGCTGTTTCGCGCCGGCGAACTGCACCTGGTCTCGATGCACCTGGTGTCGCTGTCGAGCATGCAGGCGCTGATGGAGCGCATCGCCGCGCGCACCGCCGCCATGCAGCCGGCGCCACTGCCGCCGCCGGCTTGAAACTCACGCCTGCAGCGCTTCGCGGCCGGCAAAGCGGGCTGGGTCGATCACTTCCAGCACGCCTTCGCTCTCCAGCATCAGCAGCAGGTGGTCGAGTTGGCCGGGCGCCATGCGCGAGCGCGCCAGGATCCAGTGGCGGCTCACGGGCCGCTGGCTCATCACGGAAAAGATGCGGTAGATGTCGGCGGTGCGCCCTATCTCGGGCAGCTCCGGCCACGACTTGAGGCGATAGATCAGGTCGCCCGCCGGCGCGGCGCCGCGCTCGAAGGCAGTCGGCGCCCAGGCGTCGTCGTCGTCGTTGTCGGTTCCCCGGCCGGCGCCGAAGAACCGGCGCACGGTGGCTAGGGTCAGTGTGAGCATGCACACAGTGTGGGTTACTGATGAGCATGGCCGCTAGGCGAAAGGTCACATTTCAGATCAGCCCTTTTCTTAAGCCCTTGGTATCAGTTCTGCAGCATCCTCACGGTTGCCAGCCCGAGCGCCGTGAGCAGCAGTGAGCCCATGAGGTGGGTGCCGGCTGTCGCCAGTGCCCAGCCGATCTGGCCATCCTGCAGTTGGCCGACCACTTCGGCCGAGAAGGTCGAGAAAGTCGTCAGGCCCCCCAGCAGGCCGGTCACGAGGAACAGGCGCAGCTCCGGCGGCCAGCCTGGCTTGTGCGCCAGCAAGGCCAGCGCCACGCCCACCAGGTAGCCGCCGACCAGGTTGGCGGCAAGCGTGCCCAGCGGCAAGCTGGGCCACAGGGGATTGAGGCGCACTGCGAGCGCCCAGCGCAGCAACGCGCCCAGGGAGGCGCCGGCACCGATTGCGAAAACCGACAGGAACATGGCGCTTTATACCGTCGGCTTGCTGCAGGGATCGCAGGATGTCTGGAAAAATCGCCGCAAGCCGGTGGCAGCCTGCCGGCAGGGCAGCACCGGCGCGACCTTCTTCTGCAGCCTGCCGGCAAGCCAGCTGGAGGTTGGCCCCAGCCCGCAGATCGCGGCGCCGGCTTGCTGCGCACCCGTCGCCGTCGCGAGTGCGCCAGCTTGCGCTACTGGCCGCGCGCAGGCTCCGGGGCCATTCGGTAGCCGACCCCGCGCACCGTCTGGATCACGTTCTCGCCCAGCTTGCGGCGCAGGTGGTGCACATGCACTTCCACCGCGTTGCCGTCGCCCACCTTGTTGCCGCTGCGCGCCTGGATGTCGGCGCGGCTGAGCGGCCGCGGCTGGTCTTCCAGCAACGCCAGCAGCACGGCAAATTCCTGCTCCGTCAATTCCACCACGGCGCCGCCGCGTTGCACGGTGCGGCTGTTGGGATCCACGGCCAGGCCGCGGTGCACGATCTGCCCGGCCGACAAGGTGGTGCGCCGGCGCAGCAGCGCGCGCATCACCGCGGCCACCTCGTCCAGATGGACCGGCTTGGTCACGTAGCCGTCGGCGCCCAGATCGAGCGCGTTCAGGCGGGTGCGCAGCTGCGAGCGCGAAGAGACGATCAGCACCGGCGTCTTGGGGTCCGGCAGCTCGCCGGGCGTGCTGCGGCGAACCTTTTGCAGCAAGTCGGTGCCTTCCCCATCGGGCAGCGACAGGTCGAGCAGCAGGCAATCGAACGGCCTGGCGCGCAGCGCCTGCCAGGCTGGGCCGAGCTCCCCGTGGATCTCGCAGTCCCACTGCTCCCGCCGCAGCAGTCCCGCCAGCATGGTGGCGGTGGTGGGGTCATCTTCGACGATCAGCACTCGGGTCATTGGGCGTACGGCAGGCCGGGCGCCGCTCGCCCGGTAACCGCAAGCATAGGCGATGCCGCGTCCGCGTGGGCGCGCACGCGCCGTGAACCTCAGGCTGACAGCGCGGGCTTGAGTTCCTGCATCGGGATGACGCCCTGGTCGCCGTCTTCGTACACCAGGTGGGCGACGCCGCCCATGGTGCGCCAGCAGGCCACGAAGGTCTGGCCCTGGAACTGCGCGGTGGCGGCCTTGTAGTCGTCGGCCGCGCCGGGCTCCACGCGCGCCAGCACCAGTTCGCTCTGGCAGGCGGCGTCGGACAGGCGCACGGAATCGTTGCCTTGGCGGGCGACCAGTTCCTGGCCGAAGGCGGGCGCCGCGGCGGCGGCGGCGAATGCGACACAGACGGCAAACGCTTTCATCAGGTTCTCCTGGTTCAGCGCGCTTGCAGGCTTCGGGGTGAGGACTGCAGGCTGCGCTATGGAGGCCATCGTGCTGGCGCAGCCATGGGCGGCCTGTAGGAATGGCGGCGCGCGGGGCGTCGGGCAAGGGCGGATTGGGGGCGAGGCGGGCGCGAAGGGAGATGTGGGCGATGTGGGCGCGGTCGCGTCAGGTGTGCAAACTTGCTGGCCCACCACGCTCTGGTGGGCCGGGCTGCAATGCCCAAGCAGAGCTTGCACTCCGTGCGGGGGCGGCGGGCGCATCCGGCCCGTCGAGGCTCAGCTCAAGCCGGTCACCGGCAGGCAAGCGCCATGCACCGCAGCCGCCGCATCCGAAGCCAGGAACGCGATCACCGCCGCGAGTTGCGTCGGCTTCACCCAGCGCTTGGGGTCGGCGTCGGGCATGTTGGCGCGGTTCTCCGGCGTGTCGATGATGCTGGGCAGCACGCAGTTGACGTTGATGCCGTGCTCGCGCAGTTCGGCCGCCATGGTCTCGGTCAGCCGCAGCACTTGCGCCTTCGACGCGACATAGGCGCCCATGCCGGCGGCGCCGCGCAGCGCCGCGTTGGCGCCCACGTTGACGATCTTGCCGTGCTTGCGCTGCACCATGCCGGGCACCACGGCGCGCGCGGTGTTCAGCACCGTGCGCACGTTCAGGTCCTGCATGCGCTGCCAGTCGGCCTCCTGCGTCGAGTGCACCGGCGCGCCCATCGAAAAGCCGCCGGCCAGGTTGCACAACACGTCGATGCCGCCATGGCGGTCGGTGACGCTGGCCACCGCGGCGTCCACCTGCGCGCCGTCCAGCAGGTCGACGTCGACCAGCACGCGCTGCGCGCCGGCCTCGCCGAAAGCCCGCACCAGCGCTTCGGTCGAGCGGTCCACCAGCACCAGCGTGTCGCCCTCGCTGGCGAAGACCTGGGCCACCGCGCGCCCCAGGTTGCCGGCTGCGCCGGTGATCATGACCGTGCGCGGCATCAGGGTGTCTTTCGGTTGGCGTGGTAGCTGCCGGTTCCCCGGTGCGACACCTTGTCGGTGGGCAGCACGTCGCCGGGCTGCAGGTCGGGCAGGGCGGCGACGCGTTCGTAGGCTGCCGAAAAGTCGATGCTGGCCAGCTGCAGCAATTGCTCGATCCCGTCCAGCACGAAGTAGCTTTCCTGGAAGTCGTCGATGCGGTAGAGCGTGCGCATCACGCGTTCCAGCTCGAAGGCGATGCGGTTGGGCGAGGCGTCGTCGGTGCTGAACACCGTCTCGGCGCGCGACGAGGCAATGCCGGCGCCGTAGACGCGGATGCCTTCTTTTTGCCGTACCAGCCCGAATTCGACCGTGTACCAGTAGACCCGCGCCAGGTACGGCAGCTTGCCCAGGCGCAGTGCCCGCAGGCCGCCCTGGCCATAGGCCTGGATGAAGTCCGCGATCACCGGGTTCATCAGCATCGGCACGTGGCCGAAGACGTCGTGAAAGACGTCCGGCTCCTGCAGGTAGTCCAGCTCGTGCGGCTGGCGGATGAACTGGCCCGCCGGAAAGCGCCGGCTCGCCAGGTGCTCGAAGAACACCTCGTCCGGCACCAGTCCCGGCACCGCCACCACCTGCCAGCCGGTGCGCTGCATCAGCACGTCCGACAGGCGCCGAAAATCGGGGATCTGGTCGGCGCCCATGGCCAGGTTCTGCATGCCGGCCACGAACTCGTCGCAGGCATGCCCGGGCAGCAGCCTGGTCTGCCGCTCGAACAGCGTCTTCCAGACGCCATGGTCTTCAGCGCTGTAGTCCTCCCAGCGTTGCGGGATGGTCCAGTCCGCATTGGCCGGCCGTGCGCCTGCAGCCAGGCCGTGCAGTGCGGCCGCCTTCATCACGCCTCCGGGTGCGCCGGCAGCACCGTGCCGCGGCATTCTCCAAAGCCGATGCGGCGCGCGCCGGCGCGTTGGCAGAAGCCGCGCAGGATGATGCTGTCGCCGTCCTGCAGGAAGGTGCGCGTCTCGCCGTTCGACAGCTGCAGCGACTGCTTGCCGCCCACGGACAACTCCAGCAGCGAGCCGGCCTGTTGCGGCTCGGGGCCCGACAGGGTGCCGGAGCCGAACAGGTCGCCACTGGCCAGCGCGCAGCCGTTGATGGTGTGGTGCGCCACCAGCTGCGCCACCGTCCAGTAGGCGGCATCGGCGAAGTTGGAGCGGCTGATGCAGTCGCCGGCGTGGCCGGCCTGCGCCATCCGCGCCGTCTGCAGCCAGACTTCCAGCCCGATGTCGATCGCGCCGCGCTCGCTGTTGGATTGCGAGTCCAGGTACGGCAGCGGCCGCGGGTCACCCTCGGGGCGGGTCCATGGCTTGCGAAACGGCTCCAGCGCCTCCAGCGTCACCATCCAGGGCGAGACGGTGCTGGCGAAGTTCTTCGACAGGAAGGGGCCGAGCGGCTGGTATTCCCAGCCTTGCAGGTCGCGCGCGCTCCAGTCGTTGAACAGCGTGATGCCGAACACGTGCTGTTCGGCGTCGTCGATCGCGATCGGCGCGCCTTGCGAGTTCGGGCGGCCGATCAAGATGCCCAGCTCCAGCTCGAAGTCCAGGCGGGCGCTGGCGGTGACGGCCGGCTCCGCCGCATCGGGAGCCTTGGTCTGGCCGCGCGGGCGGTGGAAGCTGCTGCCGCTGGCGTTGATGGTGGAGGCGCGGCCGTGGTAGCCGATCGGCACCCACTTGTAGTTGGGCAGCAGCGGCGCGTCTGGGCGAAACTGCTTGCCCACGGCCAGCGCGTGATGGATGCCGACATAAAAGTCGGTGTAGTCGCCGATCTGGCACGGCAGGCCCAGTTCGACGTCGGCCTGCGGCACCAGCGCAGCCTGGAACTTGGCGCGCTGGTCGCTGCCTTCGCGCAAGCCTTGCGAGATGGTCTCGCGCAGGGCCTGGCGGGCCGGCGGGGCCAGCCGGATCAGCCGGTTCATGTCGCTGCTGTCGATGAGGCCGGCGCGGCGCAGGTCCAGCACCTGCTCGCCGATGGCCACGCCGATGCACCAGTCGGGATCGCCGGCGCGGCGAAAGCGACCGTAAGGCAGGTTCTGGACCGGGAAGTCGCAGGCCGGGTCATTGGCGCTCGCGACCCAGCTTTGCAGCGCGGGATCGTTGCAGTCCATGGTGGCGCTCACTGCTTGAACTCCCGCTGGTGCACGAAGGCGCCGTGCTTGGGCGCGCGCTTGGTCACCGACCATTCCTCCAGCATGTCCCACTTCACGGCATCGAGCCGCTGGTTCAGCGCCTCTTCCTGCGGATCCGGGCACGCGAGCTCCAGCCGATGGCCGTTCGGGTCGAAGAAGTAGATCGAGTGGAAGGCGCCGTGGTCGGTCACGCCGAGCACGTCGACACCGTTGGCTTCGAGGTGCTGCTTGAACTCGAGCAGTTCCTCGCGGGTCTTGACCTTGAAGGCGATGTGCTGCACCCAGGCGGGCGTGTTCGGATCGCGCCCCATCTCCGGCTGCGTGGGCAGCTCGAAGAACGCCAGCACGTTGCCGTTGCCGGCGTCCAGGAAGACGTGCATGTACGGGTCTGGCGCCTTGGTCGACGGCACCTGGTCTTCCGAGAAGGCCAGCATGAAGTCCATTTTCAACATCTGCTGGTACCAGAGCACGGTTTGCTTGGCGTCCTTGCAACGGTAGGCCACGTGGTGGATGCGGTCGATCTTCATGCTGCTTCCTTCTGGTCGATGTTGAGAACGCCGCGGCGGATCTGGTCGCGCTCGAGCGACTCGAACAGCGCCTTGAAGTTGCCGTTGCCAAAGCCGTCGTCGCCCGAGCGCTGGATGAACTCGAAGAACACCGGGCCGAGCATGGTTTCCGAAAAGATCTGCAGCAGCAGGCGCGGTTGCCCGCCGGCGGTGCTGCCATCCAGCAGGATGCCGCGCGCCTGCAGCTCCCCCACCGGCTGGCCGTGGCCGGGCAGGCGCTCTTCCAGCATCTCGTAGTAGACGTCGTTGGGGGCCGTCATCAGCTGCACGCCGGCCATCTGCAGCTTGTCCACCGTCTCGATCAGGTTGTCCGAGGCCAGCGCGACGTGCTGGATGCCCTCGCCACTGAACTTCATCAGGAATTCCTCGATCTGGCCGGCGGTCTTGCCCGCTTCCTCGTTCAGTGGAATGCGGATCAGGCCGTCCGGCGCGCTCATCGCCTTGGACGTCAGCCCCGTGTACTCGCCCTTGATGTCGAAGTACTTGGCCTCGCGGAAGTTGAACAGCCGCTCGTAGAAGTCGGCCCAGTGCGCCATGCGGCCACGGTAGACGTTGTGCGTCAGGTGGTCCACCACTTTCAGGCCGTGGCCTTCCGGGTGGCGCGGCACGCCGGGCAGCCACTCGAAGTCGATGTCGTAGATCGACTTGCCGTCTTCGAAGCGGTCGATCAGGTACAGCGGGGCGCCGCCGATGCCCTTGATCGCCGGCAGCCGCAGCTCCATCGGGCCGGTGGGGATCTCGATCGGCTGGGCCCCGAGTTCAAGCGCGCGCGCATAGGCCTTGTGCGCGTCCCTGACGCGGAACGCCAGGCCGCAGGCGGACGGGCCGTGCTCGGCGGCGAAGTAGGCGGCCAGGCTCCTGGGTTCGCGATTGACGATGAAGTTGATGTCGCCCTGGCGGTACAGCAGCACGTCCTTGGAACGGTGCCGGGCCACCAGCGTGAAGCCCATCTTCTCGAACAGGGGCTCCAGGACGTTGGGGGTGGGGGAAGCGAATTCGACGAACTCGAACCCCATCAGTCCCATGGGGTTGTCGAACAGATCGGCCATGGCAGACTCCTGCGAAGCGGAAAAAAGGAAGGAAGACGGACGGGCGCGGCGCACTGCCGCGGGGCGTGCGTCAGGCAGGAGGCGCACCGGGGACGCCGCGCACGCTGCGTGCGAGGTGTTCGCCG
>NZ_JAQGLS010000215.1 GCF_028292805.1 Ramlibacter sp.
TGCCCGGAATCGCCAAGCTGGTCCAGCGATCGGGCGCCGAGCAGGACATCATGCTGGGCTACAGCGACAGCAACAAGGACGGCGGCATCTTCACCAGCAACTGGGAGCTGTACCGCGCCGAGATCGCGCTGGTGCAGCTGTTCGACACCCTGGCGAACTCCCACAACATCCAGCTGCGGCTTTTTCATGGCCGCGGTGGCACCGTCGGCCGCGGCGGCGGTCCCAGCTACCAGGCCATCCTGGCGCAGCCGCCGGGCACCGTGCGCGGCCAGATCCGCCTGACCGAACAGGGCGAGGTGATCGCCTCCAAGTACGCCAATGCCGAGATCGGTCGGCGCAACCTGGAGACGCTGGTCGCGGCGACGCTGGAAGCGACCTTGCTGCAGCCGCCCAAGCCGCCGACCAAGGCCTTCCTGCAGGCGGCCGAAACGCTGTCGCAGGCCAGCATGGCGGCCTACCGCGGGCTGGTGTACGAGACCCCTGGCTTCGTCGACTACTTCTTCGCCGCCACCCCGATCGGCGAAATCGCGGAGCTGAACATCAGCTCGCGGCCGGCCTCGCGCAAGGCGTCGCAGACCATCGAGGACCTGCGGGCCGTGCCCTGGAGCTTCAGCTGGGGCCAGTGCCGCTTGACGCTGCCCGGGTGGTTCGGCTTCGGCGCCGCGGTGGCGGCTTTCGTCGACGGCGGCGGCGGGCTGGAGCGCAAGGAAGCCATTGCGCTGCTGCAGAAGATGTACCGCCAGTGGCCATTTTTTCGGGCGCTGCTGTCCAACATGGACATGGTGCTGGCCAAAAGCGACCTGGCGCTGGCCTCGCGCTATTCCGGCCTGGTGCCCGATGCGCGGCTGCGGCGCCGCATCTTCGGCGCCATCGAAGCCGAATGGCAGCGGACCGTGGAGGCGCTGGCGCTGGTGACGGGCGAGAAGCAGCGGCTGGCGTCGAACGCCGCGCTGGCGCGCTCGATCCGGCACCGTTTTCCCTACATCGACCCGCTGCACCACCTGCAGGTGGAACTGGTGCGGCGCTGGCGCGAGGGCCGCGCCGACGAACGCGCCCGCACCGGCATCCACCTGTCGATCAACGGGATCGCGGCGGGGTTGCGGAATACGGGTTAGGGGCTAGGGAAACACCCCTAACCTCAACCTCAACCCCCAGACCCTCGCCCCTAGGTCCCCAACAGCTCCCCGATCGGCTTCAAGTTGTCGACGCGATCGCACACCGCCTTGACGGCCATCAGGATCGGGATGCCCAGCAGCATCCCCCACACGCCCCATAACCAGCCCCAGGCCAGCACGCCGATGAACACCGCAACCGGGTTCATGCGGCTGGCCTTGCTGGTCACCCACGGCACCAGCAGGTAGCCTTCGATGGTGTTGATCAGCAACGAGACGCCGCCGACCAGCAGCGCCATCTCCATGTCGCCGAACTGCACGAAGGCGCCCAGCGCGGCGCCGCCGGTGACGGCGAAGGAGCCGATGTAGGGCACCAGGTTCAGGATGCCCGCGGCCACGCCCCAGACTGCCGCGTGGTTCAGGCCCATCATCGCGAACGCGATGCCGGTGCACAGCCCCACGCCCACGCTGGCCACCAGCTGCACCAGCAAGTAGCGCTGCATCTGCGCGTTGATCTCGTCCAACGCCTGCACCGTCAGCTTCTTTTCCGCCAGCCCCGGTCCGGTGATCTTCACCAGCTTGCGGCGGAAGGTGTCGCCCGACACCAGCATGAAGTACGTGAGAAAGGTGACCAGCACCACCTGGGCCAGCATGCTGACCAGCCCCATCGTGCCGGACCAGAGGTACTCGCGCAGGTCGAAGCGGGGCTTTTCCACGATCACGCGCGACACGCCGCGTGCCGGCGCCGTGGCGGCGCCGGCCTGGTCGGCCGCGCGCTGCAGTTCGTCGGCCGCCTTCTGCACGGTCTCCAGCGTCGTGTCGGGCGTGCTGGCCTTCTTGGTGATGCCGCGGCTGAGCTTGCGGGCGACATCGGGCATCGAATCGATCAGCGAATTGGCGTCGTCGGACAGCGAGTAGACGGCGCCGCCCATCGCGCCCAGGATGCCCAGGATCAGCACGCCGGCGCTGAGGGCGCGCGGGATCTTGCGGCGATGCAGCCAGTCCACCACCGGCGACAGCGCATAGCTGAAGACCAGGCCCAGCATCAGCGGGATGAAAAAGCCGCTGGCCCAGCGCAGCACGGCCAGCACCGCCAGCACCGCCAGCAACGTGATGAGGGCGACGATGACGCCTTGCCGGTCGAGCGGCATGTGCAGCAGCACGTGCGCGCCGCCCTTGGGGTCCACGGGCGTGCGGGGCAGGTCGTCGATCTCCGACGGGTCGGCAGTTTGTTCGGGCTTCAATCGCTTCCCAGTCCAGCGGCGCGCCGCCTCGGTGACGAACGAACGCGCCTAGTTTGCAAGGGCTTCCCGGACCGCGCTCAGCTGGCGCCGCGACACGGCGAGCAGTTCGTCGATGCCGCTCAGGCGGACCGCCCAGCCTTCGCCTTCCTCCGGATCGAAATGCTTTTCCAGGGCGCGCACCGCGCGCCGCGACACCAGCGCATTGCGGTGCACCCGCAGGAACTGGCCGCCGTGGCGCTCTTCGAGGTCGCTCAGGGAACCATCGAGAATATAGCTTCTGGTGGCCGTGCGGACCGTGACGTACTTCAGCTCCGCCTTGAAATACAGCACTTCGAGTACTGGGACACGCTCGGTGCGGCCGCGGTCCTGAATCACCAGCACCTCCTGCTCGGTGGCCTCCGATCCGCCTTGCCGGGCCTGCACCGCCCGCTCCACCTTGTTCAGTGCCAGCTGCAGGCGCTCGAGCCGCACCGGCTTGGTCAGGTAGTCGACCGCTTCCAGGTCGAACGCCGTCACCGCGTGCTCGGCGTAGGCGGTGACGAAGACCACGGCCGGCGCATCCGGCAGCCCGCGCAGCACGCCGGCCAGGGCCAGGCCGTCGGCGCCCGGCATGTGGATGTCCAGCAGCACGGCGTCGAAGGTCTGGCGCCGCAGGTGCTCCATCGCCTGCGCGGCATTGGCGGCTTCGCCGGTGACCTCGGCGGCCGGCGCGGCGCAGTCCGCGAGCAGCGTGCGCAGGCGCGACCGCGCCAGCGCCTCGTCGTCCACCAGCAGCATCTTCAGACCCATGGTTGCGTGCCCCTGTTCATGCCGGAACCTCCATCCGTACCTGGTACCGCCCGTCGATCAGCGCGGTCTGGAATTGCGCCTCCACGTCGTGCAGCAGCCGCAGCCGGTTGCGGACGTTGTCCTGCGCCAGCCCGTGGCCGGGCCGTCCCTGCCCAGAAGGCACCGTGTTGGTGACCTTGATCACCACCACGCCGCCGCGGCGCTGGGTGGTCACTTTCACGTCGGCGCCGGTGGGGCTGGGCTCGACGCCATGCTTGACCGCATTCTCCACCAGCGGCTGCAGGAACAGCGCCGGCACCCGGGCGTTGCCAGCCAGCGCGTCGATGGACCACTCCACCCGCAGCCGTTCGCCGAACCGCACCTCCTCGACCGCCAGGTAGCGGCGCGCCACCTGCACCTCTTCGGCCAGCGTAACGGATTCGCCCTGGTCCACCAACACGTGCCGGAACAGCTCGCTCAGGTCCTCCAGCAGCGACTCGGCGCGGCGCGGGTCCTCGCGCACCAGCGCGATGGCGCTGTTGAGGCTGTTGAACAGGAAATGCGGACGGATGCGGGCCTGCAGCTCCGCCAGCCGCGCGGTGGTTTCGGCCGGTGTGCGGCCCTTGGCCCGCATTGCCAGCGCGGCCACCAGGGCCGCCGACAGCAGCCCGCCGGTGAAGGCCGACGCCGTCCAGGGCACCTGCAGCGGACGCGCGACCAGCGCCAGCAGCCCGCAGCCGTACAGGCCGGAGACGGCGCCGAGGGCGACGCCGAATGCGTGTTGCGCCGTCGGCGGCAGCCTGGCCAGCAGGCGCTTCAAGCAGCAGGCGATCAACAGCCAGCCCAGGGTGCCGGGCAAGGCGGCGCCGCTCAGCATGGCCAGCCGCTCCAGCCAGCCGAAGAAACCGGTGGCGCCGAACATGGCGCCGACCGCCATCACGGCTTCCACGAACAGAACCGCGCGGATGACGACGCCCAGCTGGCAGGCGTCGAACACCAGCGCGCGCGGGTCGCGCTTTTGCCGGGCCGGCTGGGGGCCCAGTTCCTGGAACGCGGATAATAGTTGCGAATCGTTCATCGGGCGTCAGGCGCGGCGCGCGTGCCTGCTCGGGGCCTCCTTGGCCCGCATTATTTGGTGAATCGGCGCAAAAGCCCATCCTTTCCGCATCCGTGCATCCTTTATGAGTCAACTCGATCACAAGTCCGAGGCCTGGTCCGCGCTGTTCAGCGAACCCATGAGCGACCTCGTCAAACGCTACACCGCCAGCGTCTTCTTCGACAAGCGGCTGTGGCAGGCGGACATCGAAGGCTCGCTGGCGCACGCCATCATGCTCGAACGCCAGGGCGTGATGGTGGCGGCCGACCTGGCAGCGATCCGGCAGGGCATGGCGCAGATCCGGCAGGAAATCACGGCCGGCAGCTTCGAATGGAAGCTGGACCTCGAAGACGTCCACCTGAACATCGAGGCGCGCCTGACGCAACTGGCGGGCGATGCCGGCAAGCGCCTGCACACCGGCCGCAGCCGCAACGACCAGGTGGCGACCGACGTGCGCCTGTGGCTGCGCGGCGAGATCGACCTGATCGCGGCGCTGCTGGAAGACCTGCAGCGGGCGCTGCTGGTGCTGGCCGAGAACAACGTGGACGTGGTCATGCCCGGCTTCACCCACCTGCAGGTGGCTCAGCCGGTCAGCTTCGGCCACAACATGCTGGCCTATGTGGAGATGTTTTCCCGCGACCACGAACGCATGCAGGACGTGCGCAAGCGCGTCAACCGGCTGCCGCTGGGCGCCGCGGCGCTGGCCGGCACCAGCTATCCGCTGGACCGCGAATTTGTGGCGCAGCAGCTCGGGATGGAAGGCGTCTGCCAGAACTCGCTGGACGCGGTCAGCGACCGCGACTTCGCCATCGAGTTCGCCGCCGCCGCCAGCCTGGTGATGGTGCACGTGAGCCGCATGTCCGAGGAGCTGATCCTCTGGATGAGCCAGAACTTCGGCTTCATCAAGATCGCGGACCGCTTCACCACCGGCTCGTCGATCATGCCGCAGAAGAAAAACCCGGACGTGCCGGAACTGGCGCGCGGCAAGACCGGCCGCGTGGTCGGCCACCTGATGGGGCTGATCACGCTGATGAAGGGCCAGCCGCTGGCCTACAACAAGGACAACCAGGAGGACAAGGAGCCGCTGTTCGACACCGTCGACACGCTCAAGGACACGCTGCGCATCTTCGCCGAGATGGCCGGCGGCATCACCGTCGTGCCCGAGGCGATGGAGCAGGCGGCGCTGCGCGGCTACGCCACCGCCACCGACCTGGCCGACTACCTGGTCAAGAAGGGCCTGCCGTTCCGCGACGCCCACGAGACGGTGGCGCACGCGGTGAAGGCGGCGGTGTCGCACAACTGCGACCTGACCGAGCTGCCGCTGGCGGTGCTGCAGCAATTCAACCCGGCGATCGAGAAGGACGTGTACGACGTGATGTCGCTGCGCGGCTCCCTCAACGCCCGCGACACGCTGGGCGGCACCGCGCCGGCGCAGGTGCGGGCGCAGATTGCGCGGCACCGGGCAAGATTGGGCTGAAAACGCAGCACCGCCCTGTCCCGCAAATCCGGGTGCGGGTGGGCTGCGGCGCGCGTCAGGGCGTCCGGGCTCGCGGCCCCGGCGGCGCAACTCACTGCGCAGGCGCTCCTGTCTGATTGCGCGCCGCAGCCCACCCGCACGCGGATTTGCCGGCAATGCGCGCCCGAGCGGGCCAAACCAGACCGCCCTCGATTTCCGCGACCGAGAGATTTTTCAGCGAACGCCCCCCGCCGACCGCTACGATTCCGGGCAAGACTAAAACGAGGAGACCGCGTTGCCAGTGATCACCAATATCGAGGATCTGCGCGTCCTGGCCCGCAAACGGGTGCCGCGCATGTTCTACGACTATGCCGACTCCGGCTCCTGGACCGAGAGCACCTACCGCGCCAACGAGGCGGATTTCGACAAGATCCTGCTGCGCCAGCGCGTGGCGGTGAACATGGAAGGCCGCACCACCCGCACCACGATGGTCGGGCAGGACGTGTCCATGCCGGTGGCGATCGCGCCGACCGGCCTGACCGGCATGCAGCATGCCGACGGCGAGATCCTGGCGGCGCGGGCGGCCAAGAAGGCGGGCATCCCGTTCACGCTGTCCACCATGAGCATCTGCTCGATCGAGGACATCGCAGCAGGCACCGACCGCCACCCGTTCTGGTTCCAGCTGTACGTGATGCGCGACCGCGACTTCATCGAAGCGCTGATCGAACGGGCCCGGGCGGCCAACTGCTCCGCGCTGGTGGTCACGCTGGACCTGCAGATCCTCGGCCAGCGCCACAAGGACATCAAGAACGGCTTGTCGGCGCCGCCCAAGCCGACGCTGGCCAACATCCTGAACCTGATGACCAAGCCGCGCTGGTGCCTGGGTATGGCGGGCACGAAACGCCGCCAGTTCGGCAACATCGTCGGCCACGTCAAGGGCGTGGAAAACATGGGCTCGCTGTCCGAATGGACCGCCAGGCAGTTCGACCCGCGCCTGTCGTGGGCCGACGTCGAATGGATCAAGAAGCGCTGGGGCGGCAAGCTGATCCTCAAGGGCGTGCAGGACGTGGAGGACGCGTACCTGGCGCGCGACTCCGGCGCCGACGCCGTGATCGTCTCCAACCATGGCGGCCGCCAGCTCGATGGCGCGGCCTCCTCGATCTCGGCCCTGCCCGCCATCGCCGATGCCGTGGGCAGCAAAATCGAGGTGCACATGGACGGCGGCATCCGCTCCGGCCAGCACGTGCTGAAAGCGGTGGCGCTGGGCGCGCGTGGCACCTACATCGGCCGCGCCATGCTGTACGGGCTGGGCGCGATGGGCGAGGAAGGCGTGGACCATGCGCTGCGCATCATCCGCAACGAGCTCGACCTGTCGATGGCTTTTTGCGGCCGCACCGACATCCGCCAGGTCGACAAGGGCATCCTGCTGCCCGGCAGCTACTGACCGTCACCGTGGCGGGATAGGACAATGGGCGGGTGACCCGGATCCGCCGCATCGCCCACCTCGACATGGACGCGTTCTTCGCGTCCGTGGAACTGCTGCGCTATCCGCAGCTCAAGGGCCTGCCGGTGGTGATCGGCGGCGGCCGGCGCAAGGTGGACGAGCTGCTGCTGGACCGCTATGCCGGATTGCCGCTGGCGAAGATCCCCATCGATGCCTTCCCGCTGCTGAAAGACTATGTCGGCCGCGGCGTGATCACCACCGCCACCTATCCGGCGCGCCAGTTCGGCGTCGGCTCCGCGATGGGCATGATGAAGGCGGCCAGGCTGTGCCCGCAGGCGCTGGTGCTGCCGGTCGACTTCGACCAGGTGCGGCGCTTCTCGCGCGCCTTCAAGGGAATCATCCGCGAGATCGCGCCGCTGGTGGAAGACCGCGGTGTGGACGAGGTCTACATCGACTTCACCGACGTGCCCGGCGGCCAGCGCGAAGGCGGCCGGGTGCTGGCGCGCCTGATCCAGAAATCCATCTTCGAGGCCACCGGCCTGACCTGCTCGATCGGCGTGGCGCCGAACAAGCTGATCGCCAAGATGGCCAGCGAGTTCGACAAGCCCAACGGCATCTCGATCGTGTACGAGGCCGACGTGCAATCGAAGATCTGGCCGCTGCCGGTGCGCAAGATCAACGGCATCGGTCCCAAGTCCGAGGAAAAGCTGCACCGGCTGCACCTGCACACGCTGGGCGACATCGCGGCGCAGTCGCGCGAGTGGCTGGTCGACAACTTCGGCCAGGCCTACGGCGGCTGGATGCACGAAGCCTCCTGGGGCCGCGACGACCGACCGGTGGTGGTGGAAAGCGAGCCGGTGTCCATGAGCCGCGAAACGACCTTCGATCGCGACCTGCACGCGGTGCGCGACCGGCAGGAGCTCGGCGCCATCTTCACCGACCTGTGCGGCCGGGTGGCCGAAGACTTGCGGCGCAAGGGCTACGTCGGCAAGACCATCGGCATCAAGCTGCGCTACGACGACTTCCGCACCGCCACCCGCGACCAGACGCTGGACCACTACACCGCCGACGCGGCCACCATCCGGCGAGCCGCCGGGCAGTGCCTGAAGCGGGTGGACCTGGGCCCGCGGCTGCGGCTGCTGGGCGTTCGCGTCGGCAAGCTGGCCAAGCTCGGCGAGGAGCCGGCGCCGCCCGCGAAAGGCCAGGTCGACCCGCAGGCGCATGCCGTGCAGCAGCACACGCCCGACCTGTTTGCCGACCAACCTGGCGGTTGAGGCTCGCTGACGCGCAACCTGCATTGAATTCACGGCCGGCCGCTGCCGGCGCGATTTGTCGGTGGATCTCGATGCAGTCAGGGGCGAAGGAGTCCGACCATGCAGTCGTTCGATCTCACCGTCACCAGCCAGGTGACCCACCTGGTCCTGAACCGGCTCGAAGCCATGAACACCATGAGCCCGGTGTTCTGGCGCGAACCGGATGCAGTGCTGACCACGCTGCATCGGGGCAGCGAAGCGCGGGCGCTGGTGATCTCGTCGAGCGGCAAGCATTTCTCCGCCGGCATGGCGCTGGACGCGTTCGGCGGCAGCATCACCATGGACGACACCAGCGCGAAAGGCCGGGCGGCGACCTTCGACCTGCTGACGGACATGCAGGCGACCCTCACCAGGCTGGAGACGCTGCGCATCCAGGTGATCGCCGCCATCCGGGGCGGTTGCATCGGCGGCGCGGTCGACATGGTGTGCCGGCGCCAGGGCCCTGGCGCATGGACTGGTCAACGAGGTGTTCGACTCGCAGCCGGCGATGCTGGACGCCGCGCTGCAATGCGCCGCCGAAATCGGCGCCAAGCCGCCGGTGGCGATCTGGGGCACCAAGCAGGCGCTGCACTATGCGCGCGACCACTCGGTGGACGATGCGCTCAAGCAGATGGGCTGGCTGCAAGGCGCGATCTGGAGCACCGCGCACGTGGGCGAGGCGATCGCCTCGATCAAGCAGAAGCGGGCCGGCGAGTTCCCGGGACTGGCGCCGCTGCGGTCGTTCCGCCAGCTTTGAGCGGCTGTCATCCCGGGCTCGCCCCGGGATCCATGCCCTCGCGCAGCGCGGGACCGGAGTGCGGGTCGGGCCCGCAGTCACAGGGTGACTTACTGCCGCGCCGTCCGCGCGTTCGCCGGCAGCGCCATCGGGTGGCTGGTGCGCAGCGGGTTGATGTCCAGCCCGCCGCGCCGCGTGTAGCGCGCGTACACCGCCAGCCGGGTCGGCTTGCAGCGGCGCCACAGGTCCATGAAGATCCGCTCGACGCACTGCTCGTGGAATTCGTTGTGGTTGCGAAAGCTCACCAGGTACTGCAGCAGGCCGCCCTGCTCCACTTGCGGGCCGGCGTAGCGGATCTGGATGCTGCCCCAGTCCGGCTGGCCCGTGACCAGGCAGTTGCTTTTCAGCAGGTTGCTGGTCAGCACCTCCTGCACCGGCGGTTCGTCGAAATCCGCGCGCAAGAGCTCCGGGTTCGGGCTGTACTCGGTGCACTCGACGTCCAGCCGGTCCAGGTTGAGCCCGTCCAGTTCGTGCACCGGCTCGCGGTCGAACAGCTCCGGCAGCACCAGCTTGACGCCCACGCTGCCCGCGTCGCCCGAGCCGCGCCATGCCGCCTTGGCCAGGTCGATGCGCAACCGCTCGCGCACCGCGTCGGCCGAGGCGAACACGGTGTTGCTGAAGCTGCCCAGGTACAGCTTGAGCGACTTGCTTTCGATGATGTTGGGCGTCTCGCACGGCACCGTGAAGTGGGCGATCGCCAGCTGCGGCTTGCCGCGCGGATTCAGCCAGCTCAGCTCGAAGGCGGTCCACAGGTCGGCGCCGAAGAACGGCAGCGCGCCGGCCAGGCCCAGCTCCTGCCGCTTGGGCGCGCGGGCCATGGGGTAGAGCAGCTCCGGGTCGTAGCGGTCCGCGAACGGGACCACCTTGCCAAGCTGCGATTGTTCCGGGGAATTCATGTCGCAATCATCGCGCCGAACGGCCCGCTGCTGCGGCGGCGCCGGCGATGCCCTTATTCGAAGCGCCGCTCACGCAGCCACTTGGTGGCGATCCACTTCTCGCCGGCCAGCACCGGCGAGCCGCCGTGCAGCGTGCGGGTTGCCGGATGGGGCCGCTCGTAGCTGAAGAACACGGCGTTGCCGCGCCGTGGCCCCACTTCCATGTGCACGTCCGGAAACACCGTGCCGCCGCCCTTGTCCGGTTCGGCCAGGTACATGATGATCGTGGCCACGCGCTGGCCGCCACGCTTGAGGATGGTGGGCGTGCCGGGCTCCACCGGGTCGAAGTAGTCGTAGTGTGGCTTGTACTCGGTGCCCGGCGTGTAGTGCAGCACCTGCAGGCCTTCCCCGTTTTCCTCGGGCCAATTCACCAGTTTCGCGATGCGCTGCTCGATGCGGCGCACCAGCTCGTTTTCGCCGCGCTGGAAGAACATGCCGTTGCTGGTGCGGTCGGCGTTCACTTCCTCGCCGCCGGTGCGGGTGGCGACCGTCAGCGAGCGCGCCAGCCGCGGCTTGGCCAGCGCGATCAGCTGGTCGCATTCCTGGTCCGACAGCAGTCCGCCGAACACCACCACCCGCGGATTGACCATGGCCTGCAGCACGCACACGCGGCGGTCTCCGGCGTCGACGAACAGCGGTGATTCGTCCAGGGGCGCATCCGGCACCGGCACGGCCGGCGGTAGGCCCTGCTGCACGGCCTGGACTTCCAGGTGGCCGCGCAACACCGTCTCCATGGCCTCGACCGCGACGTCTTCCTTCCAGCCGGAGGCCAGCATCGCCTTGAGCACCGAGTCGGCGCCGTGGCCGGCCTCGGCCTGTTCCACGATCCACTGGCGCAGCTCGGGCGTGACCTGCTGCCTGGCGTCGGTTGTGCTCATGCTTGCATTCTCCGCCGGAACACCAGCCGGTCGGCCTGCGACGCGGCGCCATCGAAGGCATAGCCGTCGAGGTCGAAGGCTTCGAGCCGGCGTGGCGTCTCCACCCGCCGGGTGATCGCCCAGTGCGCCATCAGGCCGCGCGCGCGCTTGGCGTTGAAACTGATGATCTTGTAGCCGCCGCCCTTCCATTCCTCGAACACGCAGTCGACCACCCTGGCCTTGAGCACCTTGCGGTCGACCGACTTGAAGTATTCCTGGGAAGCGAGGTTGACCACCACCGGCGTCTTGTCGGCGGCCAGCTGGCGGTTCAGGGTCTCGGCGATGCGGCCGCCCCAGAACTGGTACAGGTTGCGCGCGCCGTCCACCGGCAACTGCGTGCCCATCTCCAGCCGGTAGGGCTGCATCCGGTCCAGCGGCCGCAGCACGCCGTACAGGCCGCTCAGGATGCGCAGGTGCTGCTGCGCCCACTCCAGATCGGGCGCGGCCATCCGGCGGGCCTGCAGCCCGTCGTAGACGTCACCGTCGAAGGCCAGCACCGCCTGGCGCGAGTTGCGGCTGGTGAACCTGGCCGACCAGGCCTGGAAGCGCGCCGCGTTCAGGCTGGCCAGCGGGTCGCTGATGTCCATCAGCGTGGCCAGTTGCTGCGGCGACTGGCGCCGCAACACCTCGATCAGGCGCGCCGAATCTTCAGCGAACTCGGGGCGGGTGTGGGGCAACTCGGCCACCGGCGTTTCGTAGTCCAGGGATTTGGCGGGCGACAGCAGGAACAGCATGGTCGCGGATTATCCTAGCGCCGCCATCCGCGCCCGAGCAGCCACTGGCAAGTGGCCACGGCGACCACCAGCGCCAGGTAGGTCGCCATCTTGCCGTCGCGGCCGAAATGCCATAGCCCGGCGCCCAGGACCGCCGCCCCCACTGCAAAGTTGATAGCAACGCTGGCCCACCAGCCGGGCCGTGGCGCTCCGCTGGGACGCAAGACGCGGGCGCCCAGGGCGACCAGCAGGGCGACCGCAAGGGCCGGCGCCAGCAAGCCGGGCAGGTGTTGCAGGAGGGCGAGCGTGTTCAAAGGCGGGGGATTTGATGTGGGCCAAGTGCTGGATGCGCCGGCGAATTTTATAATCCCCGTCATGGCAGTCTGGGCATTGGGCATCAATCACACGACCGCGCCGCTCGACATGCGCGGCCGGTTTGCCTTTGCCGTGGACCAGATCGGTCCCACGCTGGCGTCGCTGCGGGAGAATTTCACCCCCCTGCGCGGCCGCCGAGCCGAGGCCGCGATCCTGTCGACCTGCAACCGCACCGAGATTTATTGCGCCGGCTCCGGGCTCGAGCTGGAGCCCACCATCGCCTGGCTGGCGCACTCCGGCGGCGTCGCCCCGGGGCTGCTGCGCAGCCATTCCTACGTGCTGCAGGACGGCCAGGCCGCGCGCCACGCCTTCCGGGTCGCCAGCGGGCTCGACTCCATGGTGCTGGGCGAGGCCCAGATCCTGGGCCAGCTCAAGGACGCGGTGCGCGCCGCCGAGGAAGCCGGCGCCCTGGGCACGACGCTGAACCAGCTGTTCCAGCGCTCCTTTGCGGTGGCCAAGGAAGTGCGCAGCTCCACCGAGATCGGCGCCCACTCGATCAGCATGGCGGCAGCCGCGGTCCGGCTGGCCAGCCAGCTGTTCGAAGACCTGGGCCAGGTGCGGGTGCTGTTCGTCGGCGCCGGCGAGATGATCGAGCTGGCCGCCACCCACTTCGCGGCGAAGAACCCCAAGTCGATCGCGGTGGCCAACCGCACGCTGGAGCGCGGCGAGAAGCTGGCCGCCCGCTTCGGCGGCGAGGTACTGCGGCTGGCCGACCTGCCTTCGCGCCTGCACGAGTTCGACGTCGTGGTCAGCTCCACCGCCAGCCAGCTGCCCATCATCGGCCTGGGGGCCGTGGAAAGTGCGCTGAGGACGCGCAAGCACCGCCCGATGTTCATGGTGGACCTGGCCGTGCCGCGCGACATCGAGCCCGAGGTCAAGGAGCTGGAAGACGTCTACCTGTACACGGTGGACGACCTGGCCCACGTGGTGCAGACCGGCCATGCCAACCGGCAGGCCGCGGTGGCGCAGGCCGAGGCGATCATCGACGCCGGCGTGCAGAGCTTTCTGCACTGGGTCGACCAGCGCGGCGCCGTCCCGCTGATCCAGCAGCTCAACGCCCAGGCCGACCAATGGCGCGGCGCCGAGATCGCCCGCGCCCGCAAGCTGCTGGCCAAGGGCGAGGACGTCGATGCGGTGCTCGAGGCCTTGTCCCGGGGCCTGACCCAGAAGATGCTGCACGGCGCCATGGCCGAACTGCACGGCGGCGACGCCGAGGCGCGCCAGCGCGCCAGCCAGGCGATCGAGCACTTCTTCCTGCGCAAAGAGCGTTAGCTGGGGCCGAGCGCCCCCAACTTGTCTTGCCGGGCTAGCCCCGGCATCCATCCCCTCGCCGGCGCCGCATCGATTGCGGGTCGAGCCCGCAATGACAGCCGAGCAATGAAACCCTTTTTACGCCACCAGCTCGAGCGCTTCCCGGTCCGCCTGCAGGAGCTCGACTTTTTCCTGTCGCAGCCGGAGGTGGTGCAGGACATGGAGCGCTACCGCGAGCTGGGCCGCGAGCGCACCGAGGTGAGCGAAGTGGCCGACGTTTACCGCCGCTTCCTGCAGCGCGAGCAGGACCTGGCGCAGGCGCGCGAGATGATGGAGGACGCGGAGATGGCCGAGATGGCGCGCGAGGAAGTCGCCGCCGCCGAGGCCGAACTGCCCGGGCTGGAGGCGCAGCTGCAGGCGCTGCTGCTGCCACGCGACCCGGACGACGTGCGCAATGCCTTCCTGGAAATCCGCGCCGGCACCGGCGGCGACGAGTCGGCGCTGTTCGCCGGCGACCTCTTGCGCCTGTACACCCGCTACGCCGAGCAGCAAGGCTGGCGCACCGAGATCATCAGCGAAAGCCACGGCGAAGTCGGCGGCTACAAGGAAGTGGTGATCCGGGTGGTGGGCCACGGCGCCTACGGCAAGCTGAAATTCGAGTCCGGTGGCCATCGCGTGCAGCGGGTGCCGGCGACCGAAAGCCAGGGCCGGATCCACACCAGCGCCTGCACGGTGGCGGCGCTGCCCGAGCCGGACGAGGCGGTGGCCGTGCAGATCAGCCCGGCCGACCTGCGCATCGACACTTACCGCGCCTCCGGCGCCGGTGGCCAGCACGTGAACAAGACCGATTCGGCGGTGCGCATTACCCACCTGCCCACCGGCATCGTGGCCGAGTGCCAGGACGACCGCTCGCAACACCGCAACAAGGCCAAGGCGATGCAGGTGCTCGTCGCGCGCATCCAGGAGAAGGAGCGCAGCGAGCGCGCCGCCAGGGAAGCCGCCACGCGCAAGGGCCTGATCGGCCGCGGCGACCGCTCGGACCGCATCCGCACCTACAACTTCCCGCAGGGCCGCATGACGGACCATCGCATCAACCTCACGCTGTACAAGCTGGCCGCGGTCATGGAAGGGGACCTGGACGAGGTCGTGCAGGCCCTGCTGCTGGCGCGGCGGGCCGAGCAGCTGGAAGAACTCGAGGTCGGCATGGGCGCCGGGCGCGCTTGAACCTGGCCCAGGCGATGACGCAGGCGGCGACCCAGGGGCTGGACCGCATGGATGCGCAGTTGCTCCTGCTGCACGTGTTGGGGCGCCCGGGCGCGCAGCGCGGCTGGCTCATCGCGCATGACGACGAGCCGCTGTCAGCGGAGGCGCAGCAGCGTTTCGACGCGCTCTGCCGGCGGCGACTGGACGGGGAGCCGGTCGCCTACCTGACCTGGCACAAGGAGTTCTTCGGGCTCGGCCTGCACGTGGACCCGCGGGTCCTGGTGCCCCGGCCGGACACCGAGACGCTGGTCGACTGGGCCCTGGAATTGCTGCGCGACAAGGCCGCTCCCCGGGTGATCGACCTGGGCACCGGCAGCGGCGCGATCGCGCTGGCGATCCAGCACGCCCTGCCCGCCGCACAGGTGGAGGCCGTCGACCGCAGCGCCGCGGCGCTGGATGTGGCGCGAACCAACGCCGCCCGGTTGGGCCTGCCGGTGGTGTTCCGCCAGGCGGACTGGCTGCAGGGCTCCGGCCGCTATGACCTGATCGTCAGCAACCCGCCCTACGTGGCCGCCGGCGACCCGCACCTGCCGGCGCTGCGCCACGAGCCGGTCGAGGCGCTGGTGGCCGGCCCGGACGGCTTGGACGACCTGCGCGCCATCACGGCAGCGGCGTTCGCGCACCTGCGGCCGGGGGGCTGGCTGCTCCTGGAGCATGGCTGGGACCAGGCCGAAGCGGTACGCGCGCTGCTGGCAACGGCGGGGCTGACGGAGGTCGCCAGCCGCGAGGACCTGGCGGGCATCGCCCGCTGCTCCGGCGGCCGGCGGCTTGAACTGGGATAATCCGCCTCAATAGTCAGTGCCCAGGAGATACCGCAATGAGTGACGCCCAGCAACGCATCGACGAACTCGTCAAGAACAACGAGGTCGTGCTGTTCATGAAGGGAAACGCCAGTTTCCCGATGTGCGGCTTTTCCGGCCGCGCCATCCAGATCCTCAAGGCCTGCGGCGTCGACCCCAAGCAACTGAAGACCGTGAACGTGCTGGATGACGACGGCATCCGCCAGGGCATCAAGGAATACAGCAACTGGCCGACCATCCCGCAGCTCTATGTGCGCGGCGAATTCGTCGGCGGCTCGGACATCATGATGGAGATGTACCAGAGCGGGGAACTGCAGCAGGTGCTTGGCACCCCGCAACAGTCCTGAGCGTCAGCACTCCCCCACGGCGACTGCCAACAGCCGCCGTTCCCGCGTCCACTGTCGACTCCTGCTGACAAGCTCGTACGAACGAGCGTCAATCGGTTGCCTGCCTCTGCCGCCTATGCTGGAATGAAGCACAAGTCGTCAAGGAGAGGTCGATGCAATCGCGAAGTCTCGTTCCCCAGGGCTCCAGCCTGAAGTTGCCGATCGCCAACCTGCGCAACGTCTTCCGGCCGCATGAAGTGGAGCGCAAGCTCGCCAAGCTGTCGGCGCGGGAGCACGAGAACCTGCGGTCGACCTACGAACGCATGCTCGAACGCGGTCCCGAGCGCTTCCAGGTCAAGCCCAGCGGCATTCCCGAAATGGCCGGCCTGTACGAGCAGCTGCCCAACTTCAGCGAGGCGCTCGACGACCTGAAGCGCCATGTGGCGCTGGCCCAGGACTCGGGCGACGGCATCGAGATCACCCCCATGCTGCTGCTCGGCCCGCCCGGCATCGGCAAGACCCACTTCGCGCGCCACGTGGCCGAACTGCTGGGCACCGGCATGAGCCTGGTTCCGATGAGCTCCATGACGGCGGGCTGGCTGCTGTCCGGCGCCTCGTCGCAATGGAAGGGCGCCAAGCCGGGCAAGGTGTTCGAAGCGCTGGTGGACGGCCAGTACGCGAACCCGGTGGTGGTGGTCGACGAGATCGACAAGGCCAGTGCCGACGCGCAGTACGACCCGCTGGGCTCGCTGTACGGCCTGCTGGAACACGACACCGCCGAGTCCTTCATGGACGAATTCGCCGAGGTGGCGATCGATGCCAGCCAGGTGATCTGGATCATGACGGCCAACGACGAGCGCTGCATCCCGGAGCCGATCCTGAACCGCATGAACGTGTTCGAGATCGAAGCACCGTCGCTGGAACAGGCCCGCGCGATCGCCCGCAACCTCTATCGCAGCATCCGCGCCGACCACGCGTGGGGCAAGCGCTTCGACGAAGAGCCCGGCGACGACGTGCTGGACTGCCTGGCCGAACTGGCGCCGCGCGAAATGCGGCGCTCGCTCATGACGGGCTTCGGCAATGCGCGCCTTGCGCAGCGCGAGTGCATCGAAGCCGAAGACCTGCCGAAGTGCAGCGCGGGCAAGACGAAGATCGGGTTCGTGCAGTAAGCGTCATCCCCGCGGAGGCGGGGACCCAAGGCGTTCAGGAAAGCGGAAGCTTTGGATTCCCGCCTGCGCGGGAATGACGGTCCTATCCCGGCCTGCGCGGGAATGACGGTGCTATCCCCCGCCTGCGCGGGAATGACGGTCCTCTCCCCGCCTGCGCGGGAATGACGATTACGACGGCCCGCCCGGCACCCGCTCCGCCGGCATGCGCGGTACCGGCGACACCTCCGCCGGGCCATGTTCCTTCCACTCCCAGTTCTTCGCCGCCCCGAACACGGCGTTGGGATACTGCGGTCGTCCGCGGCTGCCGTTGTAGCGGCCCAGCGCCATGAACAAGTCGCCGCGTTCGCGGTCGATGTAGTGACGCAGGATCACGCAACCGAAGCGGAGGTTGGTCTGCATGTGGAACAGCGCCGACGGATCGCCATTGCCGATGACGCGCGTCCAGAACGGCATCACCTGCATGTAGCCGCGCGCGCCCACCGGGCTCACGGCGAACTTGCGGAATGCGCTCTCCACCTGGATCAGCCCCAGCACCAGCCCGGTGTCGAGCCCCGCACGCCTGCTCTCGTACCAGACGGTCTGCAGGAATTCCTTGCGCTCGGTCCAGTCGGTCTTGCGCCGCTGCAGCCGGTTGCTCATGGCGCCCAGCCAGCGCAGGTATTTCAGGCGGGTATCGATGTCGCCGAACTCCGGCACCGGCAAGCGCCGGCCCGAGGGCCCTGCGCTTGATCACGCCGCGAGCCGCCCCTTGAGGAAGGCGGCGATCTCGTTGACCGACAGCCTGGTCGCGGCGGCATCGCGGCGATGCTGGTATTCGACCTGGCCTTCCTTCAGGCCGCGGTCGGAGATCACCACGCGATGCGGCACGCCGATCAGTTCCCAGTCGGCGAACATCGCGCCCGGCCGCTCACCGCGGTCGTCGAGCATCACGTCGATGCGCGCCGCGGCCAGTTCTTGGTGCAGCTTCTCCGCGGCCGCCTTCACTTCCGCGCTGCGGTCCATGCCGATGGGGCACACCACCACGGTGAACGGCGCGATCGCGTCCGGCCAGATGATTCCGCGCTCGTCGTGGTTCTGCTCGATGGCCGCGGCCGGCAGGCGCGTGACGCCGATGCCGTAGCAACCCATCTCGAACACCTTCGGCTTGCCGTCCTCGTCGAGGAAGGTCGCCTGCATCGCCTTGCTGTACTTGGTGCCCAGGTAGAAGATGTGCCCGACCTCGATGCCGCGCTCGATGGCCAGCTTGCCCTTGCCGTCCGGCGACCGGTCGCCTTCGACCACGTTGCGCAGGTCCGCCACCGCATCCGGCTCGGGCAGGTCGCGACCCCAGTTGACGCCGGTGACGTGGAAGCCTTCCTCGTTGGCGCCGCAGATCCAGTCCGCCATCAGCGCCACTTCGCGGTCGGCGACGATCTTCACAGGCTGCTTGAGGCCGATCGGTCCGAGGTATCCCGGCCTGGTGCCGAAGTGTGCCTCGATCTCGGCGACGGTCGCAAAGCGGAAGCCGACGTCCAGGCCCGGCACCTTGCCGGCCTTGATCTCGTTCATGTCGTGGTCGCCCCGCACCAGCAGCAGCCACACCTGCGTCTTGACGGGCGTGCCCTTGTCATCGAGTTGCTCCGTCGCCAGCACGAGCGACTTGACCGTCGTGGCGAGCGGCACGTCCAGCAGCTTGGCGACGTCCTCGCACGTGCTCTTGCCCGGCGTCGGCACCTTCCGCATCGGCTGCTTCGCGGCGGGACGCGGGCCGGCGGGCGCGAGTGCTTCCGCCTTTTCCATGTTGGCCGCGTACTCGCTCTCCGGGCAGTAGACGATCGCGTCTTCGCCGGTGGCGGCAATCACCTGGAATTCTTCCGAGAGGTCGCCGCCGATGGCGCCGCTGTCCGCGGCAACAGCGCGATAACGCAAACCGAAGCGATCGAAAATCCGGCGATAGGCTTGCGCCATCGTCTCGTAGCTTTTCTTCGCGCTGTCCTGGTCGCGGTCGAAGCTGTACGCGTCCTTCATGATGAACTCGCGCCCGCGCATCAGGCCGAACCGCGGCCTTCTCTCGTCGCGGAACTTGGTCTGGATCTGGTACAGGTTCTTCGGCAGCTGCTTGTAGCTGCGGAGTTCCTGGCGCGCGATGTCGGTGACGACTTCCTCGCTGGTGGGCTGCACCACGAAGTCTCGCTCGTGCCGGTCGCGGATGCGCAGCAGCTCGGGGCCCATCTTGTCGAAGCGGCCGGTCTCCTGCCAGAGTTCCGCGGGCTGCACCACGGGCATCGTCAGTTCGACGGCGCCGGCGCTGTTCATCTCCTCGCGCACGATCGCCTCCACCTTGCGGATCACGCGCAGCCCCATCGGCATGTACGTGTAGATGCCGGCACCGAGCTTCTTGATCATGCCGGCCCGCATCATCAGCTTGTGGCTGGCGACTTCGGCATCGGCGGGCGCTTCCTTCAGCGTGGAAATCAGGAACTGCGAGGCTCTCATCAAAATGGGTGGGGAGGTGGAGTCAGCTGAGCCCTTCCAGCGCGCAGGAGCGCCGTGCATAATGAACTCAGTTCAAAGATTTGGGGTCTGATTATGCTTGACCGGGACGGCTTCCGCCCTAACGTCGGCATCATCCTGCTCAACCTGAAAAACCAGGTGTTCTGGGGCAAGCGCATCCGGACACACAGCTGGCAGTTTCCGCAAGGCGGCATCGACCGCGGCGAGAGCCCCGAACAGGCGATGTTCCGGGAACTGCACGAGGAAGTCGGGTTGATGCCGGAGCATGTGCGCATCGTGGCGCGCACCCGCGACTGGCTGCGCTATGAAGTCCCCGAACGCTACATCCGGCGCGACGCCCGCGGCCACTACAAGGGCCAGAAGCAGATCTGGTTCCTGCTGCAGTTGATCGGCCAGGACCACAACCTGAACCTGCGCGCTACCAACCACCCCGAATTCGACGCCTGGCGCTGGAACGACTACTGGGTTCCGCTCGACGTGGTGGTCGAGTTCAAGCGCGGCGTGTACGAGATGGCGCTGCGCGAGCTGGCGCGCTACCTGCCCCGCAACGACCACCGCAATCGCTACCTGCGCAGCGGCATGCGCACGCGCGAGAACGAACACGGTCCGCACGACGCGCACGCGATGCCGATGCCCGGCCCGGGAATGGAACTCCCACCCGGCGCCACCTTCGAACCGAATCCACAAGGGCGACCGCAGTCGTCCTGAGCCAAGGGAAAACATGTTTCGCTGGATCCTGGCGCTGGCATTGGCCGGCGTCGTCGTCGGCTGCTCCTCGCCGAAAGTCACCTTCGGTGCCGACACGGGCAACCCCGACTGGCAGGAAGTGGAAGCACCGCCGCCACCCGCGGTGCGTACGCAAGGGCTCATCCCGCTGGACGTGCCCGGCACCGCCCTGCGCTTCGGCGTCGATCCCGCATCGATCCGGGTCGGCGCCGACCGCGTGGTGCGCTACGTCGTCGTGGCCACCAGCAGCAGCGGCACGGTCAATGCCATGTACGAGGGCATCCGCTGCGAAGGCGGCGACGTGAAGGTCTACGCGCGGCACAACCCGAACAGCGGCTGGGTGCCGGCGACCAAGGTCGAGTGGCAGGCGCTGCAGTCCACGCCGAATTCGCGCCACAGCTTGTACATTGCACGCAACGGGGTCTGCGTGGGCCGCGGCGTCAACGGCAACGCCACCCAGATCGTCTCCGACCTGCGCGCGCCGGTCGCGAACCGCTTCGAGCGCGGCGGCGTGAATCGCTAACGGGTGACGACGAGGTTGGTCCGATGGATCATCTCGGGCTCCGCGGTGTACCCGAGCAACTTCTCGATTTCACTCGATGGCTTGCGGCACAGGATGCGCGCCTCGCCCGAAGCGTAGTTCGCCAGACCGCGCGCGATCTCCAGCCCTGAGGGATCGCGCACGGCGATCACGTCGCCGCGGGCGAAGTCGCCCTCCACGCCCGTCATGCCGATCGGCAGCAGGCTCTTGCCTTCCGAACGCACCTTCGCGGCCGCGCCGGTGTCCACCGACACGGACCCGCGCAGCTGCAGGTGGTCCGCCATCCAGCGCTTGCGGGCCTGGCTTTTCTGCGTCGGCGCCACCAGCAGCGTGCCGATGATCTC
>NZ_JAQGLS010000081.1 GCF_028292805.1 Ramlibacter sp.
CGCGCGCCATCACGAAGCGTACCTGGCCGCGCTGGTGCATGGCATCCAGGATCGGCATGTTGTGGATGGAGATCACGCCGAAGGCGGCCTTGACGCCGCACTCCTCGAGGAAGGCCGCGATGGCGGCGCCGACGGTGATGGTGTTGTTGGTATCAGGCATGGTGGCTGAGGCCTCCGGAGACGTCGATGTGGCTGCCGGTTGTGTATGAGGACATCGGCGTGGAAAGAAAGAAGATCGCCTGGGCCGCTTCTTGCGGCAGCCCCAGGCGCTTCAAGGGAATGTGCTTGCGCGCGGCCAGCTGCCCGGTCCAGCCGGCCCAGTCGACCGAGCGGTCTTCGCGGGCCTCGAAGCGGCGGCGCCACTGGCCGGACTCGATCAGGCCGATCAGGATGCCGTTGACGCGGATGCCCAGGGGCGCGAACTCGGTGGCCATGGAGCGCACCAGGTTCTTCAGGCCGGCGCGGGCGGCCGAGGTCGCCACCATGTGCGGCTCGGGCTGCGCGGCCAGCAGCGAATTGACGCAGACGATCGCCGGCGCCGCCTGCTCGCGCAGCTGCGGCAGGAAGGCGCGGGTCGGGTGGATCACCGAGAAGAACTTCAGGTGCAGCTCCTCGGTCCAGGCGGCGTCGGTGGTGTCGGCGAAGGTGGAGACGCGGCCCTGGCCGGCGTTGTTCACCAGGATGGAGGCCGGGCCGAGTTCGCGCCGGACGGCGTCGGCGAAGGCCTGCACCTGCGCCGCTTCCAGCACGTTGCAGGTTTGCGCGTGGATGCGGCCTTGCGGAAATCGCGCGCACAGGCCGGCTTCGGCGCTGCGCAGGCGCTCGCCGTCGCGGCCGCAGATGGCGACGGCCGCGCCGGCGGCCAGCAGCAGTTCGGCGGTGGCCAGGCCGATGCCGGAGGAGCCGCCGGTGACCACCGCGGTCATGCCCTGGAGATTGCTGGTTTGCATGTTCATGTGGGGTTCAGCGCGCCGTCGCCAGCGACACCGCCTTGGCGCTGCCGGCACGGGGCTGGTAGTTCAGCAGGCGCGACAGCGCGTCGGCCGAGGCGCGCACCTTCAGCACCAGGTCGTCGATGCGGGTGTCTTCGATGTGGCCCGAAGGAATGGTCACCCCCAGGGCAGCCACGATCTGCCCGGTTTCGCCGCGCACCGGCGCCGCGATGCTGGAGATGCTGGATTCGAAGAAGCCCTCGCCCAGCACGAAGCCGCGCTGGCGGTCCACTTCGACCATGTTGAACAACTCCGGCACGGTCTTGGGCGTGCTGTGCGAGAACACCTCGAGGTGTTCCTCGGGATACAGCGCGCGCAGCTCGGCCAGCGTCAGGTCTTCCAGCAGGATGCGGCCCAGCACCGTGGCATGCGCCGGCAGCCGGGTGCCGACGTGGACGGCGCTGGAAAACGGCGTCGGCGGGGTGACCTTGGCCACGTAGACGATGAAGCGGCCGTCGCGCACCACCAGGTTGCAGGGATAGCGGATCTCGTCGCACAGGCGCTGCAGCACCGGTTGCCCCAGCTCGGTCAGCTCCAGCGAGGAGATGTACTCGAAGCCCAGGCGCAGCACCGACAGGCCCAGGCGGTAGTCGTTGCCGCTGCGCTCGACGAAGCCCAGGCTTTCCAGCGTGGACAGCAGGCGGAACACGGTCGAGCGCGGCAGGTTCAGGCGGCGCGCGAACTCGGGCGCGCCGATGGTGCGCGTCTCGCGGTTGAACTCGCCCAGCAGGCGCAGCCCGCGCTCCAGCGCCGGCACGATGTACTTGTCGGCGCTGGCGGCGCCGTCGTCGACCAGGCTTTCGTTCATGCGACCTCCAGCGTGGACCGGGCCGCGCCCAGCAGAACCTGCGCGACGGCGGCGGGTTGCTCGACCGGGCAGGCGTGGCCCGAGTTGGCGATGGCGTGGCATGGCGCGCCCAGACGTTCGGCGGCGCCGCGGGACTGCGCCGGCGTGGTGACCACGTCGGCGTCGCCGCAATGCACTTCGACCGGGACCGTGACCGGCAGCAGCGCCAGCTCGCTGCTGCCCAGCATCGCCACCGCCTGCAGGTAGCCCGCCGCATGCATGCGCGAGGTGTTCCAGCGCACCAAGGCGCGCTCGGCCGCACCGGCTTGCGGCGACAGCAGCCGCTTGTCGATTCCCGCCGACAGGCCGGCGACGCCGTCGCGATGCAAGGCATCGCGGCGACCGGCCACCACCTTCTCGCGTTCCTGTTCCTGGCCGGCGGCGCCGTAGCCGCGCGCCGGTGCCAGCAGTACCACGCGCTCCACCCGCACCGCGCGAGGCTGGCTCGCATAGGCGGTGGCCATCAGGCAGCCCAGGGAGTGGCCCACCAGCAGGCAGCTGGACACGCCGGCCGCTGCCAGCACTTCATCCAGCCGCTGCGCGTAATCTTGCGCGGCGGGCGCGGCTTGCTGCAGCGGCGTCGAGTCGCCATAACCGGGGGCGTCCCAGGCCAGCACCCAAAACTGCTCGCCCAGCGGCAGCGCCACGTGCAGCCAGGAAGCCGCGCCGGAGCTGATGCCGTGCAGCAGCACGATCGCATGGCCGGGAGCGGCCGGCGTGCCGCATTCGCGCACCGCCACCTGCCCGCCGGACGGCAGGGCCAGCAGGCACTGGGCAAAGCGCTGCTCCAGCAGGGCAAGTTGCTCGCGCAGGGCGTCGGCAGGCTGGTCGGGTGGGCAGCTTTGCTGCGCACCATGGGCGGCGGTCATGGGGTTCGCTTCAGCGCTTGATCTTGGCCAGCGGGTGGTCGGCCGGATAGGTGGGCGTCACCGGCTTGGGGGAGCCGAGCATCACGCACATCAGCGCATCTTCGTCGCCGATGTTGATCTCTTCGCGGTAGACGCCGGGCGGCACCGAGACCACGTCGCGGTCGGTCAGGATGGTCTCGAAGCGCTCGCCGTCCTTTTCCAGCACCAGCTTGACCTTGCCGCGCAGGATGAAGAACACCTCTTCCACGTCGGTGTGCAGGTGCGACGGGCCTTCGTGGCCGGCCGGGATCACCATGGTGGAAAAGGTGAAGTTGCCGGCCGGGATGGTGTTGGCGTCCTTGGCGACGCCGGTGCCGCCGGTGCCGATGTAGCGCATCTGGCCGCGGCGGTACTTGGGGTCGAAGTCGGCCTGGAACTTCAGCGCGTCGAAGTCGTACTTGCGGGTCTCGAAGCGGGCCACGCGCTGCTCCATCCATTCGCCGAAGCTGGCGCCCTCGGGCTGGTCCCAGCTGCGGGCGGTGGTCTTGCTGCTGTCTTCACTCATGGTCGGGTCCTCTTTGACGTTGCGTTCAATGCATCACGAAGCCGCCGTTGACGGCGAGCAGCTGGCCGGTGACGAAGCGCGCCAGATCGGACATGGCATAGACCACCGCCCCCGTCACGTCTTCCGGCATCTGGTCGCGCGACAGCGCGCGCTGCTCCACGTACTGGCGGTGGCGTGCCTCGGGCACGTACTTGGTGGCCTCGACCTGGACCAGGCCGGGCGCGATGGCGTTGACGGTGATGTTGTCGGGGCCCAGCTCGCGCGCCAGCGAGCGCGTCATGGCGATCACTGCGCCCTTGCTGGCCACGTAGGCCAGCAGCCTGGGGGCGCCCCACAGGGCGGTGTCGGAGGCCAGGTTGACGATGGCGCCGCGGCCGCTGTCGCGCAGCGCGGGCCGGCAAGCGCGCGTCATCAGCCAGGTGCCGCGGACGTTGACGTCCATCACGCGGTCCCACATCTCGATCTCGAGCTCGTCGACCGACTTGCCGCCCGAATTGGTGATGGCCGCGTTGTTGACCAAGCCGTCGAGGCCGCCGAAGCAGCCCGCGGCTTGCTCGGAGCAGCGAACGACCGCGGCCGGATCGGCGACGTCGACCTTGAACCCGGCGGCTTCGTAGCCCTGGCCTTGCAGCTTGGCGACGCTGGCCTGCAGCTGGTCTTGCAGCAGGTCCGCCAGCACCACGCGCGCGCCCATGGCGCACAGCGACTGCGCGAACGCGTAGCCCAGGCCACGCGCGGCGCCCGTCACCAGGATGCGGCGGCCTTCGAGCAGCGGAACGCGTTGGGAAAGGGCTTGCATGTCGGTCCTGCTTTGCGCGCTCAACGTTTCACTATTGAAACAGCGATCTACGTATGAAACATTGCGACTGTACCCACGCAGGAAAACCCTTGAACTAGGGAAAACCCTAGGACGAGTTCATCTTCAAAAAAAGGGCCCGCCCAGATGCCGGGCCGGGGAATGCTCAAGCCTTCTTCTTCGGCCCGAGGCGCGATTCCTTGCCTTCTAGCAGACGCTTGATGTTCTCGCGATGGCGCCAGCCCAGCAAGGCGGCCATGACGCCGAGCGCCAGCGCGATCGGCCGGGCCGCGTACCAGGCCACGCCGCCGAGCATCAGGTAGTAGACCGGCGCGAACACGCTCGCCACCAGCGAAGCCAGCGAGGAATAGCGAATGAAGAAGGCGATGATCAACCAGGTGGCCGCTGCGCCCAGGCCCAGCAGCCAGTGGATGCCGAACACCACGCCGATGAAGGTGGCCACACCCTTGCCGCCCTGGAAGCGGAAGAACAGCGGGTACAGGTGCCCCAGGAAGGCGGCCAGGCCGACCAGGGCCACAGTGCCGTCGCCCATGCCGTAATCGCCCCCGTAGGTCTTGACCAGCAGCACCGGCACCAGTCCTTTGAGGGCATCGAGCAGCAGCGTGACGACTGCCGCTGGCTTGTTGCCCGAGCGCAGCACGTTGGTGGCGCCGGGGTTCTTGCTGCCGAAGGTGCGCGGGTCCGACAGACCCATCACCCGGCTGACGATCACCGCGAAAGCGAGGGAGCCGACCAGGTAGGCGGCCAGCGCGGCGAGCAGGGGAGCGACGGATTGCATGGGCCGGATTCTGCCAGTGCCGCGCTACTCCACGAGCGCGCAGTTCACGGTCCTGGCGCCCAGCAACTCCACGCACACCCGCGGAGCTATTCCAACCAGGTAGCCGCGGCGCCCGCCATTGAGCACGATGCGGGGCAGCTCCAGGACGGTTTGCTCGACGTACACCGGCATCGCCTTGCGGGTTCCGAACGGCGAGGTGCCGCCCACCAGGTAGCCGCTGTGGCGACTCGCCACCTCCGGCCTGCACGGCGCCACCGACCTGGCGCCGATCTGCCGCGCCAGGTTCCTGGTCGAGACCTTGCGGTTGCCGTGCATCAGTACCAGCAGCGGCCGCGCCTTGTCGTCTTCCATCACCAGCGTCTTGACGACCGTGAACGGGTCGAGCCCGAGCACCTGCGCGCCGTGCTGCGCGCCGCCGTGTTCCAGGTATTCGTACGAATGCTCGGTGAAGGCGACGCCGCTCGCCTTGAGCATGGCCGTGGCCGGCGTCTCGCTGACGTGCGCCTTCTTCGCCATGGACTTCAGACGGCGGGATCCCGCAATTCCCAGCGGATCTTGTCGATCTGCGCCAGCAGCTGCGGGCTGAGCTTTGTGCCCCAGGCGGCCACGTCTTCCTCCAGCTGCGCCACCGACGTCACGCCGATGATCGTGCTGGCCACCTGCCACTTGCCGTAGCACCAGGCCAGCGCCATGCGCGTGGGCGTCAGGCCGTGCTCGCGCGCCAGCGCGTTGTAGCGGCGGGCCGCGGCCAGCGATTCGGGCCGGCCCCAGCGTTGCTTGCGCACGCTCTCGAAGCGGGCGATGCGGCCGTGCGGCGCATCCGGCCCCGCCAAGCCGCTGGCGTCGTACTTGCCGGTCAGCAGGCCGAAGGCCAGCGGCGAGTACGCCAGCAGAGACACGCCCAGCCGGTGCATGGTTTCGTCCAGGCCGTTTTCCAGCGTGCGGTTGACCAGCGTGAACGGGTTCTGCACCGTCGCCACCCGCGCCAGCCCGTGCTGCTCGGCCAGCCGGACGAACTCGTGCACGCCGTACGGCGTTTCGTTGGACAGGCCGATGTGGCGCACTTTGCCCTGCTGCACCAGCTGGTCGAGCGCCTGCAGCTGCTCGAGAATCGACGTCTGGGTGCGCTCGGTGGCCGGGTCGTAGTACATGCCGCCGAAGGCGGGCACGGTGCGCTCGGGCCAGTGGATCTGGTACAGGTCGATCACGTCGGTCTGCAGCCGCCGCAGCGAGGCTTCGCAAGAGGCCAGGATGTCGGCGCCGGTCATGCCGCCGCCTTCGCGCACCCAGCCCATGCCGCGCGACGGGCCGGCCACCTTGGAGGCCAGCACGATCTTCTGGCGCAGGCCTGGCCGCGCGGCCAGCCAATTGCCGATGATGGTTTCGGTGGCGCCGAAGGTTTCCTTGCGCGCCGGCACCGAGTACATCTCCGCGGTGTCCAGGAAGTCGATGCCCAGGGCGATCGCCCGGTCCATGATCGCGTGCGCGTCGCGCTCGGCCACCTGCTCGCCGAAGGTCATGGTGCCGAGGCAGATCGGGGTGACGCGCACGTCGCTCTGGCCGAGGGGAATGGTTCGCATGAAAGTTACAGCGGTGACGTGGAGGGGGCCGGACAAGCGATATTACCGACATGCCCGAAGGCCCTTCGATCGTCATCCTCAAGGAAGAAGCGGCACCGTTCCTGGGCCGGAGTGTCGAGCGCGTTGCGGGCAACACCACCATCGAGAAGGAAAGGCTGCAGGGGCAGCGGATCGAATCCATCCGCAGCTGGGGCAAGCACTTCCTGCTGGAGTTTCCGCACGTCAGCCTCAAGGTGCACTTCATGCTGTTCGGCAGCTGGCGCATCAATTCCGACAAGAGCTGGGCGGTGCCGCGCCTCACCCTGGGCTTCGACGTGGGCGAGATCAACTTCTACGCCTGTTCGGTCAAGTTCATCGAGGAACCGCTGGACCTGGTCTACGACTGGTGGGCCGACGTCATGTCCGAGCATTGGGACCCGGCGCTGGCCCGCAAGCGGCTGCGCCGCGTGCCGGACATGCTGGTGTGCGACGCCTTGCTGGACCAGGACCTGTTCGCCGGCGTCGGCAACATCATCAAGAACGAGGTGCTGTTTCGCATCCGCGTGCACCCGCTGTCCACCGTGGGCGCCCTGCCCGCGCCCAAGCTGCGCGAACTGGTGGAGCAAGCCAGGCAATACAGCTTCGACTTTCTCGAATGGAAAAAGCAGTTCGTGCTCAGGAAGCACTGGCTGGCGCACGCCAAACGCACCTGCCCGCGCTGCCACATCCCTTTCAGCAAGGCGCACCTGGGGCGCACGCAAAGGCGCAGCTTCTTTTGCGAGAGCTGCCAGGTGAAGTACTGAGGCCTACTGGCTGGTGTCGCCGGCGTCGCCGGTGGCCTGCCCCACGCCGGGCTCGGTGGGAGCCACCACCGCCGGGGCGCGGCGCGCCGGCTCGCCCTCGCGCGGGCTGGCCA
>NZ_JAQGLS010000305.1 GCF_028292805.1 Ramlibacter sp.
TCCCGCCGGCCAGCGTGGCGAGCAGCGCTCCGAGGCGCCGGCGGTGCAGCCGGTGCCACCTGCAGCGCCGGCGGGCGACCAGCAGCCGCCGCAGATCAGCAACGTGACGCCGGCCAACGGTGAAACCGTGGCCGAGCGCCGCCGCACCCGCATCGCGGCCAGTCTGGCCGACGTGGGCAGCGGCATCGACGCCGCCTCGGTGCGCCTGAGCGTGGACGGTGTCGACGTGACGCGCAACGCGGAGATCACGGCCGACCAGGTGCGCTGGCGCGAAAACCTGGGCATCGGTCGGCACAACGCCGAACTGGTGGTGCGCGACCGCGCCGGCAACTCCACGCGCACGGCCTGGAGCTTCCGGGTCCAGTAAGCTGCACCCAAAAGATCACCATGAAGCTCGCTACCTTGTTGCTCTGCGCCTCGCTCATGACGGCGGTGGCGCCAGCCTGGGCCGCGGTCGGCCGCGACGAGGCGGCGGCCATCGCCCAGAGCCAGACCGGCGGGCGGGTGCTGTCGGTGGAACGCTCCGATGCCGGCGGCCGCAGCGTGTGGCGGGTCAAGGTGCTCACCAAGGCCGGCGAGGTGCGCGTGATCATGCTCGACGCCACCACCGGACGGTAGCAGGGCATGCGGCTGCTGCTGGTCGAGGACGAGGCGCCGCTGCGGTTGACGCTGCAGCGTCAGCTGCAAGCCGAAGGCTACCGGGTCGACGCCGCGGCGGACGGCGAGGACGGCTTGTTCCTGGCCCGCGAATACCCGTTCGACCTGGCCATCATCGATCTGGGCCTGCCCAAGCTCAATGGGCTGGCGATCGTGCAGCGCCTGCGCGCCGAGGGCCGGCCATTGCCGATCCTGATCCTCACCGCCCGCGGCAGCTGGCAGGACAAGGTGCAGGGGCTGGAGGCCGGCGCCGACGACTACCTGGTCAAGCCGTTCGAATATCCCGAGCTGGCCGCGCGCGTCAAGGCCTTGTTGCGCCGCTCGCTCAAGGCCACCACCGACGTGCTGACGCTCGGCCCCGTGGCCATTGACCTGGCCGCGCAGTCGGTGCGGCTGCGCAGCGAGGTGCTGGAGCTGACGGCCTTCGAATACCGCATGCTCGAATACCTGGTGCGCGAGCGCGAGCGCGTGGTCGCCAAGCAGGAGCTGGCGGACTATCTCTACCCGCATGGCGAGGACCGCGACAGCAACGTGGTGGAAGTGCTGCTCGGGCGCTTGCGCCGCAAGCTCGATCCCGATGGCTCGCTGGCCCCGATCGAGACGGTGCGCGGCCGCGGCTACCGCTTCAAGCTCGAATGAGGCTGGGGCATTCCTCCATTCGCGCCCGCCTGTTGGCGGGCGCTGCGCTGGTGCTGCTGCTGTTCATCACCGGCGCCGGTTTCGCGGTGCAGCGCGCCCATGCGGACAGCGCGCGGGCCGCCCACTTCGGCCGCTTGCAAGCCACCGTCTACCTGCTGCTGGCAGGCGCCGAGCTCGACGACAGCGGCTTGCTGCAGATGCCCCCGGTGCTGGCCGAGCCGCGCCTGGCGCTGCCGGGGTCGGGGCTGTACGCGGGCATCCACAACGTGTCGCTGGCCCAGAGCTGGCAGTCGGCGTCGACGCTGGGCAAGTCGCCGCCCTTGCAGCGCAGCGGCGAGCCCGGGCAATGGCGTTACCAGACGGTGGAAGGCCAGGACGGCGCCTACCTGGCCGTGACCTATGCCGTGCGCTGGACCACGCCCAACGGCGCGGCGCCACTGGTGCTGTCGGTGCTGGAACACAAAGGCGGCTTCGACCGCGAGCTCGGCGTCTTTTCGCGCACGCTGTGGACCTGGCTGGGCAGCGCGACGGCGCTGTTGCTGGCGGCGCAGCTGTTCCTGCTGCGGTGCGCCCTGTCACCGCTGCGCCGGGTCGCACAGGAGGTGCGCCGTGTCGAGAGCGGCGAGCAGGCGGCCATCCTGGGCGCCTATCCGGAGGAGCTGACCGGCCTGACCGGCAACCTGAACACGCTGATCCAGCAGGAGCGCGTGCGCCAGACCCGCTACCGCGAGGCGCTCAGTTTCCTGGCGCACAGCCTGAAGACGCCGCTGGCGGTGTTGCGCGGCGCCCTTTCGGAGCCGCTTGAGCTGCCGGCCGAAGTCGAGCGCCAGGTGCGGCGCATGGACGACATCGTGCAGTACCAGCTGGCACGCGCCGCGGCCGGCGGCACCGGCCGCTTCGTGCCGCTGCTGCCGCTGGCGCCGGTGCTCGATCGCATGGTCGAAGCCTTGCGCAAGGTCTACGCCGGCAAGGGCGTGCGCTTCGAGCTGGACGGCCCGGGCGACCTGGCGTGGCGCATCGACGAAGGTGACCTGTTCGAGATGCTGGGCAACCTGATGGACAACGCGGCCAAGTGGGCGCGCCAGCAGGTGCGGGTGCGGCTGGCGCGCGAGGTCGACCGGTTGGTCATCGTGGTGGAGGACGACGGCCCCGGCTTCACCGACACCGAGTCGGTGCTCAAGCTGCACGTGCGGGCCGACGAGCGCGTGCCCGGACACGGCGTGGGGCTGGCGGTGGTCAACGACCTGGTGGCCAGCGCGCGCGGCGAGCTGGCGCTGGCGCGCTCGCCGCTGGGGGGCGCCCGGGTGGAGATCGTGCTGCCCGTGCCCTGACTTGGTTTGTAAGATTCGCGCCCTCGCCCTTGCGTGGGGGCGATCCGGCGCCAGATGCATGCCGACGGCCCCGCTGGGGCCTTTCGTGGAGTCCGAGATGAAACGCCTGGCCTTGCTCTGGTCCTTGTTCAAGGGCGACGCGCGGCAACTGTGGTCCGCCCTGCGCCACCCCGGCTCGCCCGCGTGGCTGAAGCTGGGCACGGCCATGGTCGTGCTCTACGTGATCTCGCCGATCGACCTGATCCCGGACGTGCTGCCGATCATCGGCATCGTCGACGACCTGGTGCTGGTGCCGTTCGCGATCCGCTTCATGCTCAAGCGGCTGCCGGCCGACGTGGCGGCCGCCAGCGCGGCCCGCCGCGGCTAGCCTGTTGACCGGCACCTGCTCGCCCGCAGCGGCGCGAGCAGGTGCCCCAGGCCGTTGTGGTCGATCTCGTGCATCAACGCCAGCAGCCGCCCCACTTCGCCGGGTGGAAAACCTTGGCGCGCAAACCAGTTCAGGTAGTTGCCCGGCAGATCCGCGATCAGCGTGCCTTTGTGCTTGCCATACGGCATCTCGACCTGCAGCAGGCGCAGGAGGGGATCACTCATGCGCCTGCTACCAGGCCTGCAGCCGACGCAGGCATTCCCGCGTGCGGGCGCGGGCGGCTTCGTGGGCGTGGTAGGCGCGCAGGCACTCGAGGCGCGGCGCGCGCGCCAGCAGCGTGGTCATGCAGGCGCCGATGGCCTCGAGTTCCTCGCGCTGGAAGGCAGCCAGGTCCGACTTGAGCATGTGCAGTTCGCGCTCCCGCTGCGACACCACCTGCAGTTCGGCGCTGCTCTTGCAAGCTTCCTTCGGAGGCGCCGGCGCGCGTCGCTGCCCCGGCCGATCGTTCACCAGAAAGGTCCCGCCGTGGCGGGGGAAGTTGTGCGAGGACATCATGGACTGCGGTCAAATGTAAAGTCAGTCACGGCGCGGCGCAAGTGATCGAACCATTACGTCTTATGGCTGAGCTGCCCTGCTCAGCCATCGGCCTTTCGGAACTGCGAGGGCGACACGCCGGCCCAGAGGCGGAAAGCCCGGCTGAAGCTTTTCTCGTGGCGAAAGCCGACGGCGGCGGCGACCTGTTTGACCGGCTTGGCGGTGCGCAGCAGCAAGCCCTTGGCCCGCTCCAGCCGAACCTCGTCCTTGAGCGCCTGCAGGCTGGCCCCTTCCTCGCCGAGTTGCCGATGCAGCGTGCGGGCCGACACGTTCAGCAGCCGGGCCAGAGCCTCGGCGCTGTGCGAGCTTTCCGGATGCGCGGCAAGGGCCTGGCGCACCTGCGGCACCAGCAGCCGGTCGCGCCGGTATTGCAGCACGGTGATGGCCAGCGCTCGCTGCAGCATCTGCGCCAGGGCCTTCTCGTCGCGCCGCAGCGGCAGCTTCAGGTACCTGGCGTCGAATCGGATCTCGGCTTGCCGGGCGTCGAACTGCAGCGGCCCCGGGAACATGTAGCCGTAGGCCTGGGCATGCGGCGGCGCCGGCAGCGGAAAGCTGGCGCCCTGCAGCGGAATGCGCGAGTCGACGTACCAGCAAGCCAGCCCGTGCACGTTGCGCAGCAAAAAGGCCAGACCCAGTTCGCGCTGTTGCGGCGCCAGCGGCCGGCGCTCCTGCACCGACACCACCGCCGTCGGGCCGGCCACCGTGACGGCCAGCGCCACGTCGTCGGTGAGCAGGCCGTGATGGCGGCACCAGCGCTTCAGGGCCACCCCGAGGTCCGGCGCGCCCAGCGAAGCGCGGGCCAGCATGCCGTAGCTGCCCCAGGGCAGCTTGCGGCCGAAGGCGCCCAGCCCTTCGTCGTCCAGCTCCTGCATCGCCGCGGCGGACAGCAACTCCATCTGCCGCGCCGTCATGCGCGCTTCCGGCTCGAGCAGCTGCGCTGGCGTGATCTGTGCCTGCTTCAGGGCGCCTTCGGGGGCCATGTGGTGGCCCCGATACGTCGCCACAATGGCTCTGGCGAACGCCATGGGCGTGACGGCGGCGGGAGTGCTGGAACGACGCTGGGGGATGGTCACGGGCATGCAGGAGAGTTTGGCAGGATTTGCAACCCCCACGGCGGCCAGGGTTGGCGCGCCGGCGCCTGCGACCACGCCCGAAGCGTTATCGTCCGAGCTGCCCCCACCCCAGCCCTCCCCTGTGGGGGGCAAGAAAAGAGAGACAGACCGATGGCCGCACTGGAGACCAAGCTCAATCCCCGCTCCGCCGAGTTCCAGGCCAATGCCGCCGCAATGCAGGAGCTGGTGAAGGACCTGGAGAGGAAGGTGGCGCTGCACGCCGCCGGCGGCGGCGAGGCGGCCCGCAAGAAGCACGAGGCGCGCGGCAAGCTGCCGCCGCGCGAGCGGGTGCAGATGCTGCTGGACCCCGGCACGCCGTTCCTGGAGATCGCCCCGCTGGCGGCGCACGACATGCACGTCAACCGCGACGGCGTGATGGACGCGCCTTGCGCCGGCATCATCACCGGCATCGGCCGTGTCAGCGGCATCGACTGCGTGATCGTCTGCAACGACGCCACCGTCAAGGGCGGCACCTACTACCCGATCACGGTCAAGAAGCACCTGCGGGCGCAGGAGATCGCGGCGCAGAACCGGCTGCCCTGCATCTACCTGGTGGACTCGGGCGGCGCCAACCTGCCGAACCAGGACGAGGTGTTCCCCGATCGCGACCACTTCGGCCGCATCTTCTACAACCAGGCCAACATGAGCGCGCAGGGCATCGCCCAGATCGCCGTGGTGATGGGCTCGTGCACGGCGGGCGGCGCCTACGTGCCGGCCATGAGCGACGAGACCATCATCGTCAAGGAGCAGGGCACCATCTTCCTGGGCGGCCCGCCGCTGGTGAAGGCAGCCACCGGCGAGGTGGTCACTTCGGAAGACCTGGGCGGCGGCGACGTCCACACGCGCCTGTCCGGCGTGGCCGACCACCTGGCGCAGAACGACGCGCATGCGCTGGCGCTGGCGCGGCAGGCGGTGGCCACGCTGAACCGGCCCAAGCAGCCGCCGGTGCAGTTGCGCGAGCCGCGCCCGCCCCGCCACGACGGCAGCGAACTCGGCGGCGTGATCCCCACCGACACCCGCAAGCCTTACGACGTGCGCGAGATCATCGCCCGCATCGTCGACGGTTCCGAGTTCCACGAGTTCAAGCAGCGCTTTGGCGCCACCCTGGTGTGCGGCTTCGCCCACATCGAGGGCATGCCGGTGGGCATCGTCGCCAACAACGGCATCCTGTTTTCCGAGAGCGCCCAGAAGGGCGCCCACTTCATCGAGCTGTGCTG
>NZ_JAQGLS010000317.1 GCF_028292805.1 Ramlibacter sp.
GCCGTCCGCAACGTTGCGCCGACGCCGGCTCCGGCGGCCGTGGCCGCCGCCCCGGTTGCCGCGCCGACGCCGGCTCCCGCTCCCGCTCCCACCGCCCCGGTGCCTGCCAGGTCCGCCAACGCCGAGAAAGAGGTCGAGGCCGCCGTCAACGCCTGGGCCGCGGCCTGGGCCGGCAAGGACATGTCCGGCTACCTCGCCGCCTATGGCAACGCCTTCGATCCGCCGGGCAACCAGACGCGCAAGGCGTGGGAAGACGAACGCCGGGCCCGCATCGTCGGCAAGTCGAAGATCGCCGTGCGCGTGAGCGACCTGAACGTGTCGGTCAGCGGCAGCAAGGCGATCGCCAAGTTCCGCCAGGCCTACAGCGCGGACTCGCTGAACGTCACCAGCCGCAAGACGCTCGAACTGGTCAAGACCGGCGACCGCTGGAGCATCGTGCGCGAAAGCACGGGCGGCTGATCCACCCGTCGTGTCCGGAACAAGGTTGTGCTGTTGAACCTGTCCCTTGCCCTGCCCCGCGGCTGCCGCGCGCTGCTGGCGCTGTGCTGCGCCGTCGCGCTGCTGCAGCCCGCCTTCGCGGCCAAGCCGATGGCGCGCAAGCCGGCGCTGGCCGCGCAGCACCAGGCGCGCGACGGCGACGCCGAGGCGCGCCTGATCGAGATCTACAAGCTGGTCGGCCAGGCCAAGACGCGCGCGGCGCTGGCCAAGGCCGAGACGCTGGTGCGCGACCACCCCAGTTTCCAGCTGGCCCAGCTGGTCTACGGCGACCTGTTGACGGCGCAGGTCGGCCCGGTGCGCTCGTTCGGCGACGTGCCGCACGCCACCGCCCAGTCGTCCGCCCAGCTGCTGGCCGGACTGCGCGAGGAGTCGCAGCTGCGCATGCGCGCCTTGCGCGAACGGCCGCCGGCCGGCGCCATCCCGGCGCAGTTTCTGCAGCTGTCGCCGCGCAATCGCCACGCGATCGCCATCGACACCTCGCGCGCCCGGCTCTACCTGTTCGAGAACAAGCCCGACGGCATCAAGCTGGTGGCCGACTACTACATCTCGGTGGGCAAGTCGGGCATCGAAAAGGCCGTCGAAGGCGACCTGCGCACGCCGCTGGGCGTTTACTACGTCACCAGCAACCTCGACCCGAAGTCGCTCAAGGACTTCTACGGCGCCGGCGCGCTGCCGATCAACTATCCCAACCCGTACGACGCGCGGCGCGGCAAGACCGGCAGCGGCATCTGGCTGCACGGCACGCCGCCCGGCCAGTTCTCGCGCGCGCCCAAGGCAACCGACGGCTGCGTGGTGCTGGCCAACCCCGACCTGCTGCGCATCGTCAAGACGGTCGAGACGCGCACCACGCCAGTGGTGATCGCCAACAGCCTGAAATGGGTGGCACCAGCCTCGGTGCAGCCTGACAGCCGCCGCTTCGCCGACGTGCTGCAGGCCTGGCGCAATGCCAAGGCCACCGGCGACGTCGACGCCATGCTGGGCTTTTACACCAGCGACTTCAGCTTCAACGGCAAGACGCTGGCCGCCTGGACCCCGCTGCTGAAAGTCGAGCTGACCCGAGCGCGCGGCCGCGACATCGAGCTGAAAGACCTGTCGTTCCTGCGCTGGACCGACGGCACCGCCGAGACCATGGTGGTAACCTTTGGCGAAGTCGCCGCGGGCGCCCGCACGGGCCCCGTCAAGCGCCAGTATTGGGTGCGGCAAGGGCCGCACTGGAAGATCTTCTACGAAGGAGTGATCGGTTGATGTATTCGAGAACCCGCCGCCTGGCCACCGCGGTCCTGCTGGGCACCGCCCTGCTGGGCGCCTCCGCCTGGGCGGCCGACCCGCGCGTGAAGTTCGCCACCAGCGCCGGCGACATCCTGGTCGAGGTCTACCCCGACAAGGCGCCCAAAACGGTCGCCAACTTCCTGCAGTACGTGCGCGACAAGCACTACGACGGCACCATCTTCCACCGCGTGATTCCCAATTTCATGGTCCAGGCCGGCGGCTTCAACGAGAAGATGGGCGAGAAGCCCGCCCGCGCGCCGATCGAGCACGAAGGCCAGCAGTCCAGCGCCGCCGGACTGCGCAACCAGGTCGGCACGCTGGCCATGGCGCGCACCGGCGACCCGCACTCGGCGTCGGCGCAGTTCTTCATCAACGTCAAGGACAACACGTTCCTGGACCACACCGCGCCGACCGCGCGCGGCTACGGCTACACCGTGTTCGGCAAGGTCGTGGGCGGAATGGACGTGGTCAACCAGATCACCACCGTGCCCACCGGCCGGAGCGGTCCCCACGGCGACGTCCCCCGCACCCCGGTTGTCATCCGGTCGGCGACGCTCGTCCCCTAACAGAAAGGTTTGCGCATGAATCCCAAGGTCGAACTCCACATTGCCGGCCACGGCGTCGTCACCATCGAACTCGACGAGGCCAAGGCCCCGAAGACGGTCGCCAACTTCCTGAACTACGTCAGGAAGGGCCACTACGACGGCACCGTGTTCCACCGCGTCATCGAAGGCTTCATGGTACAGGGCGGCGGCTTCGCCCCCGGCATGACCCAGAAGCCGACCGACGAGCCGGTCGAGAACGAGGCCAACAACGGCCTGAAGAACGACAACTACACCGTGGCGATGGCGCGCACGCAGGCGCCGCACTCCGCCTCGGCGCAGTTCTTCATCAACGTCGCCGACAACGCCTTCCTGAACCACACCGCGCCCACCGCCTCCGGCTGGGGTTACGCTGTGTTCGGCAAGGTGGTCGAGGGCAAGGACGTGGTCGACCGCATCAAGGCCGTGCGCACCGGCCGCAAGGGCTTCCATGACGACGTGCCGAACGAAGACGTGGTCCTGGAGAAGGCCGTCGTCGTCGCCTGACCATGGTGGCCGCGCCGCGCGCGCAGGAACTGCTTGCGCCGGCTGCGTGGCGCACCGTGGAATGCATCTCCGACCTGCACCTGCAGCCGTCGGACCCGGCCACCTTCGAAGCCTGGCGGTCCTACATGGACCGCACCGGCGCGGACGCCCTGTTCATCCTGGGTGACCTGTTCGAGGCCTGGGTTGGCGACGACGCAGCCCGCGAGCCTGGCTTCGACGCCGACTGCGCCCTCGTGCTGCAGCGCACTGCCCAGCGGCTGCCGCTGTTCCTGATGCACGGCAACCGCGACTTCCTGCTGGGGCAGGCGCTGGCGGCCCAGGCGGGCCTGACCTTGCTGGCCGATCCCACGGTGCTGCAGCTGGGCGAGCACCGCTGGCTGCTCTCGCATGGCGACGCGCTGTGCGTGGACGACACCGAGTACCTGGCGTTCCGCGACAAGGTGCGTTCACCACGATGGCAAAGCGACTTCCTGGCGCAGCCGCTGCAGCGGCGGCAGCAGATCGCGCGCGGCCTGCGCGGCGAGAGCGAGGAGCACAAACGCAACGACCGCCACTACCCGGACGTCGACAGCGGCACCGCGCTGCAGTGGCTGCGGGCGGCCGACGCGCCGGTGCTGGTGCACGGGCACACGCACAAGCCGGCCGACCATCCGCTCGACGGCGCCCACCGGCGCATCGTGCTGAGCGACTGGGATGGCGGCGCGCAACCGCCGCGGCTGCAAGCCTTGCGCCTGGACCGCGACGGCGCGGCCCAGCGCATCGCCCTGGCCTGATGTTCGGCTGGCTGCGCCGGCCCCGCCGCGCCCCGCAGGTGCCGGATGCGCTCTGGCGCGCCACGCTGGCGGCCTATCCTTTCCTGGCCGGGCGGCCGCAGCCGGACATCCAGCGCCTGCGGGAGCTGGCCGCGGCCTTTCTGGGACGCAAGGAATTCCACGGCGCCGGCGGCCTGCACATCACCGACGCGATGGCACTGGCGATCGCGGCCCAGGCGGTGCTGCCGGTGCTGCGCCTCGGCCTGGGCTGGTACGACGACTTCGTGACCATCGTCGTGCATCCCGCTGAGGTGGTGGCGCAACGCACCGTCACCGACGATGACGGCGTGGTGCACGAGTACCAGGAAGAACTGGCCGGCGAAGCCATGGACGGCGGGCCGGTGATGGTGAACTGGCGCGACGTGGCCGACGCCGGCAACACGGCCGCCGCCGGCTACAACGTGGTCATCCACGAGTTCGTGCACAAGATCGACATGCGCGACGGCGCCGCGGACGGCTGCCCGCCGCTGGCCTCGGCACGGGCCCGGCGCGAGTGGCTGGCCGTGCTGCAGCCCGCTTTCGAGGCGTTCCGGGAAAGCGTGATCGTGGCGGAACGCTTCGGCGGCGCCGCGCCGTGGCTGGATGCGTACGGCGCCACCTCGATCGACGAGTTCTTCGCGGTGGCTTGCGAGGCCTACTTCGTCAATCGGCAAAGATTCAGCGCGCACTTTCCGACACTGATGCCGTTGTTCGACGGGTTTTTCGGCTGAACACCGGCATCCCCGTGAACGCGGGATCGAGTGCTTCCGGCGGAACGCCCCGGACTGCGCCTGCACGCACTGTCGTCCGGAACAGCCGCAGTGCAACCCTTGACGCCTTGGGCAATGAAAATAGCGCCGGCGCGGGCGCGACTTGAGGTGCCGGCGCGCGCAGGCGTGTCGTGGCAGCCATGCCGTGGCGCCCGGCCGTGCCGGCGGGTTGCTCGCCTCCGGACGGCCCTGGTCAGGACGGATCTGATTGAAGCGTCTGCCTCGGCTCGCTCGCAAGCCGAGGTTCACTAGGGCGCTCGCTGCGGCGGACGTGTCTTGCGGTACGAGTTCTTGATCGCGATCTTGCCGTCGCGAAAAGTGAACAGGTCGCATCCGTTCACTTCCAAGCGAACACCATCGAGGCGCGTCCCGGTGAATGTCCACTCCGAGACCCCACGGTCCCCGCATACGAAGTGCCGGGGTGCGTTCCAGCGCGCATCGGGAAAGGTCTTCCAGACCTCGGAGAATCCGGCCTGGACGGCCTCCCAGCCCACGTAACTCACTCCGCAGACATCCGGTCCCGCAGAGGCTTCGAACACGCAGTCGGACGTCATAAAGCGCATCAAGGCTTCGATGTCATGGCGGTTCCAGGCGTCGGCGAATGCCTGGAGGTCTGCAATCGTGATGCTCATGGTTCAGCTCCTCAGGCCGGAAATGCCGATTTTGCGCCGCATCTCCGCGGCTCGCATCGCAGGCGTGGCCCGCGCGAGGGACATTGGAAGGCGGGTTGACCCGTCCTGACGCGGCGAAAAGCAAGCCGCGCCCGCCCCACTGACGCTGGGATCACGCGCAGAGCGCCCCATGAAATGGCCGGAGATCGATTCCGGACAGCAGTACGCGAAGGCCAGGATTCCGGAAGTTGAAATGCAGAAAGGGGCGCAATGCGCCCCTTCTGTTCGATGCCCCGGATTCCCGCCTGCGCGTGAATGACCAAGCCTTTAGCGGCGCAGCAGCGCCTTCAGCGCGTTCTGCAGCCGGCGCGCCGCGCCGCTGTCGTGCGGCGTCGCCAGCACCTTGGCGACGTCTTCACCCCAGGTTTCCTGCGGCGACGGAGCGTGGCGCTTGGTCAGCAGCTGCAACTGCAGCATGCGGCGCGCCGAGATCTGTTCGGCCGGAGTCGGCACTTCGGCGGCGATCTCCAGCCGCAGCAGCGCCTCGCCAGCGTCGCCCGAAGGAGCCCGGCCAAGGGCCTGCGTCCAGCCTTGCCGCACCGTCGGAGCCACCACGCGGCCCAGGTCCTGCACGCTCGGCACCTGGTCGGCGGCGCGTTGCTCCCACGCCGTCAGCAACTGGGTCAGCGCCTCGCCGTGGGCTTGCGCGGCCAGCTTGCGCAGCGTGGCCTCGGCATGCTCCAGCGCATCGCGCTGGGCCCGGAAGGCCGCGTCGCCCAGGCGGGGACCGCGGTCCTCGCGTGGCTCGAAGCGGTCGCCGCGCATGCCGCCGTCGCGGCCGCCGAAGCCGCCGCCACCGA
>NZ_JAQGLS010000014.1 GCF_028292805.1 Ramlibacter sp.
GCCCGGACGATTTCATCGTGGCGGTGGTCAAGGCCGAGCCGATCACCAACAACGAGGTGCGCTCGCGCCTGCTGCGCTACGAGCAGCAGCTGGCCCAGCAAGGCTCGCCGATGCCGCCGCGCGGCCAGCTGGTGCGCGAAGTGGTCGAGCGGCTGATCAGCGAGCGGGCCCAGCTGCAGGTGGCGCGCGAAGCCAACCTGCGAGTGGACGAGGCCACGGTCGACCAGGCCGAGCTGACCGTGGCGCGGCAAAACCAGGTCGATGTCGCCGAGCTGCGGCGCCGGCTGGCCGCCGACGGCCTGGCGCTGTCACAGTTCCGTGACGATCTGCGCAACCAGATCATGCTGCAGCGGCTGCGCGACCGCGAGCTGGAGTCGCGGGCGAAGGTCAGTGAGCAGGACATTGACGCCTTCCTGCGCGAGCAGCGCGAAGGCAACGCCGATCCCGCCCTGGTTGAGGTCAACCTGGCCCACATCCTGGTGGCGGTGCCGGAGAACGCGACGCCGGCCCAGGTGGCGCCGCTGCAAGCCAAGGCGCAGCAGCTGCTGGCCCGGGCCCGCGCCGGCGACGACTTCACCAAGCTGGCGCGCGAAAACTCCGACGCCCCGGGCGCGGCGGCCAACGGCGGCCAGGTCGGCCTGCGCACGGCCGACCGCTACCCGCCGCTGTTCGTCGAAGCCAGCCGCGGCCTGCCGGTCGGCGGTGTCAGCGACCTGGTGCGCTCGGGCGCCGGCTTCCACATCGTCAAGCTGATCGAAAAGCGCCAGCCCGGCGCCGCCATCAGCGTGACGCAAAACCATGCGCGCCACATCCTGGTGCGGCCCGGCCCGAACGAAACCGAGGCCCAGGCCCGCGCCCGGCTGGCCGGCTACAAGCGGCAGGTGGAGGCCAGGCAGGCCGATTTCGCGGCGTTGGCGCGCGAGCACTCGCAGGACGCCAGCGCCCGCAATGGCGGCGACCTCGGCTGGTCCAGCCCCGGCATGTTCGTGCCGGAGTTCGAGGAGGTGCTGGGCAACCTGACGCCGGGCCAGATCGCCGATCCGGTGACCAGCCGCTTCGGCGTCCACCTGATCCAGCTGGTCGAGCGCCGCCAGAACCAGCTGACCGAACGGGAACAACGCGAGCTGGCGCGCAACATGCTGCGCGAAAAGAAGCTGGACGAAGCCTATGTGAAGTGGGCCGAGGAGGTGCGCGGGCGCGCCTACGTGGAGTTGCGCGAGCCGCCGCAGTGAAGCCCGGTTTCCGGGTGGTTTCTCCGCGCAGCGGCCCGTGGATGGCCCGCAACAACATGCTGGGTCGTCCCTTCTGCCAGGAGGATGCGGCTTTGCCGGTCCTTTGCGCACTGATCGAGCAAGCGAAACCATGAAGCACCAGGCGCGCAAGCGGTTCGGGCAGCATTTCCTGTCCGACGCCGGGATCATCCACACCATCGTGCGCGAGATCGATCCGCACGCCGGTCAGGCCATGGTGGAGATCGGCCCCGGGCTGGCGGCGCTGACGCAGCCCCTGGTGGAGCGGCTCGGCCGGCTGACGGTGATCGAACTGGATCGGGACTTGGCGGCGCGCCTGCGCACCCATGCGCAGCTGGACGTGGTCGAGGCCGACGTGCTGAAGGTCGACTTCACAGCGCTGGCCGCCGAGCGCGGCGTGCCGAAACTGCGCGTGGTCGGCAACCTGCCCTACAACATCTCCAGCCCGATCCTGTTCCACCTGCTGGCCCACGTGGCGGTGGTGGAGGACCAGCACTTCATGCTGCAAAAGGAAGTGGTCGACCGCATGGTGGCCAAGCCGGCGACCTCCGACTACTCGCGGCTGTCGGTGATGCTGCAGTGGCGCTACGCCATGCAAGACGTGCTGTTCGTGCCGCCGACGTCGTTCAACCCGCCGCCGCGGGTGGACAGCGCCGTGGTGCGGATGCTGCCCCACGCCGCGCCGGTGCAGGTTGACGAAGCCTTGTTGTCCGAGCTGGTGCAGGTCGCCTTCAGCCAGCGCCGCAAGATGCTGCGCAACACGCTGGGCAAGTGGCTCCAGGAAAAAGGCTTCACCGGGGAGATGGACCTGCAGCGGCGGGCCGAGGAAGTGCCGGTGGCGGAATACCTGGCGCTGTGCCAGACGGTGCAGGGCCTGTCACCGCCGGCTTGAGCCGGGATCCGGGCGGCGTTCGTTCGGGCGCCGGCCTGGATCGTGGGGCGAGCTTGCGACGACAGAATGAAAAATCCCCGCAACAGCGGGGATTTTTCGTTGGCGGCGCAGCGGTTTAGGCGGCAGCCAGCCAGTAACCTGCATTGAACGGAGAGCTCATGCGCAGCGCCAGGGGCGACACGTCGAGGAGCTTGTCCGTCGGCATCTTTTCTCCTTCGACGATCACCGGCTGTTGCGCGGGTTCGCCTTGGGCCTCATTCGCCCGTTCCACTTGGCCTTGTTGTGCGGAACGGGCTACGGAAAAGAATAGAAGCATCTGAACGGTACCTTGCGGTCCGCCCAGTAGTCCGCGGTGTCCCGGAAGATGTCGAGCAGCTGCTCGCGCGCTTCCTTGTCGAACTTGCCGTTGGCCGGGATGTGCTCCAGCACAACCAGGAAACCGGGCTGCGGGCCCGATTTGTGCAACGGGTCCGTCATGCAGTCGTACAGCGCGTCGAAGTTCTTCCCGAAATTGGACGGGAGGGTGAACTGCTGGGCAATCATGTCCAGCACGTCCTGCTTGCTTTGCGCTGTCGCCAGGTTGGCGTACAGGAAATGGTGGCCCAGGGCGGTCGCGCTTTCCTGCAGGTCCGAGATCCGGAAGGCCCGGATGGACTGCACGATATTGTTGCGCACGCCCTTCAAGGGCGTCTCGGACACGGCTGGGCGAAGGGATGTTTCCATCTTCGCGTCTTTCTCGGTAGTCAAAAACAAGTCCCGCTTCATATGGGATGGTTACTCCACGATCTTTCGAAAGCTGGCGTAGTGGTCAGCAGTGTAAAAACAGGCGTGCGGCGCCCGGGCTGGGCCGCCACACACGATGCGCCGGGCGCCCCGGTCGCGTGATCCTGGCGTTGTCACGGTGTATTCGCGCCAGTAGCCGCGCCTCTCGATCGGGAGCAGCCGCTCCCGGTTGCCGAACACCGAGCCATCCTTGTCGTACGGAAATGGTCCGCCCTGGCGGATCAGCCCGTAGGTTTCCTGGCCCTGGCGCGGCAGTTCGGCGACACGCACCGAAACCGCAGCGCCAGCACCCGAGCCGTCCAGCCAGCCCCTGGCCTGCGCCAGCGGCGTGCCCGTGATCGCAACCGCAAGCAGGCAGCTGGTCAGCGCAAACTTGAATGCCGCAACACGGGCCATGGACGGACCTTCTGGGAGATCTTCTAAGTGGATGCCACGCCGACCCACGGCCGGCGACTTTTGGATACCCGGGTAAACCCGGAAAAAGCAAGGGCGTAGTGTGCAGCATGTCGCCCCAAAAGGCAAGCCGCTGCCCAATTTTTGGGCAGCGAGCAGGGCCATCCCGGCCCTGCACCCCTACACTTAAAGTTAGCGCCAGCTGTCGGGGATTTCCTTAACGGACTGCGTTTGCGTCGGCGACCGTCAGCGCGGCCATGTTGACCAGGCGGCGCACCGTGGTGCTCGGCGTCAGGATGTGCAGCGGCTTGGCGGCGCCCAGCAGCACCGGGCCGATGGCGATGTTGCCGCCGGCCGCGGTTTTCAGCAGGTTGTAGGAAATGTTGGCAGCGTCGATGTTGGGCAGCACCAGCAGGTTGGCGTCGCCCGACAGGGCGCTGTGCGGCATGATCATGGCGCGGGCATGGCCGTCCAGGGCGACGTCGCCGTGCATCTCGCCGTCCACTTCCAGCCAGGGCGCCTGGATCCGCAGCAAATCCAGGGTCTGGCGCATCTTGATGGCGCTGGGCTGATTGCTGCTGCCGAAGTTGGAATGGCTCAGCAGCGCGGCCTTGGGCTTGAGGCCAAAGCGCAGCATTTCCTCGGCCGCCATCAGCGTGATCTCGGCCAGCTGTTCGGCCGTCGGGTCGTAGTTGACGTGCGTGTCGACCAGGAACACCTGCCGGTTCGGCAGCAGCAGGCCGTTCATGCAGGCGTAGGTGTTGGCGCCCGGCTTCTTGCCGATCACCTGGTCGATGTAGTGCAGGTGCAGCGCGGTGGTGCCCCAGGTGCCGCAGATCATGCCGTCGACCTGCTCCTTGTGCAGCAGCATCGCGCCGATCAGCGTCAGGCGCCGGCGCATCTCGATCTTGGCCATCTGCGCCGTCACGCCCTTGCGCTCGGTCATCCGGTGGTAGGTCTGCCAGAAGTCGCGGTAGCGGTCGTCCTGTTCGACGTTGACGATGTCGTAGTCGCGGCCCTCGGTCAGGCGCAGCCCGAACTTTTCCACCCGCTGGGCGATGATCGCCGGCCGGCCGATCAGCGTCGGCCGCGCCACGCCCTCGTCCACCACGATCTGCGCGGCGCGCAGCACGCGCTCTTCCTCGCCCTCGCAGAAAGCCACCTTCTTGCGTGTGGCCGCCTTGGCGGCGGTGAAGATCGGCTTCATGGTGGTGCCGGACGCGTAGACGAAGCTTTGCAGCTTCTCGCGGTAGGCATCCATGTCCTTGATGGGGCGCGAGGCCACCCCGCTGTCGGCGGCAGCCTGGGCCACGGCCGGCGCGATCTTCATCATCAGCCGTGGATCGAACGGCTTGGGGATCAGGTACTCGGGGCCGAACGACAGCTGCTGGCCGGCATAGGCGGCGGCCACCACTTCGCTCTGTTCCGCCTGCGCCAGTTCGGCGATCGCGTACACCGCCGCGATCTCCATCTCCGCCGTGATGGTGGTGGCGCCGGAGTCCAGCGCGCCGCGGAAGATGTACGGGAAGCACAGGACGTTGTTGACCTGGTTGGGGTAGTCGGTGCGGCCGGTGGCCATGATGCAGTCCGGGCGCGCCGCCTTGGCATCCTCGGGGTCGATCTCGGGGTTCGGGTTGGCCAGCGCCAGGATCAGCGGGTTCGCCGCCATCTTCCTGACCATGTCCGGCTTGAGCACGCCGCCGGCCGACAGGCCCAGGAACACGTCTGCGTCCTGGATCACCTCGGTCAACGTGCGCGCGGACGTCTCCTGGGCGAACTGGATCTTGTCCTCGTCCATCAGTTCGGTGCGGCCTTTGTAGACCACGCCGGCCAGGTCGGTCACGAAGATGTTCTCGCGCGGGATGCCCAGCTTGAGCAGCAGGCCCAGGCAGGCCAGCGCGGCGGCGCCGGCGCCGGAGGTGACCAGCTTGATCTTCGTCATGTCCTTGCCGACCACCTTCAGGCCGTTCAGGATGGCCGCGCCGACCGTGATGGCGGTGCCGTGCTGGTCGTCGTGGAAGACCGGGATCTTCATGCGCTCGCGCAGCTTGCGCTCGACGTAGAAGCAGTCGGGCGCCTTGATGTCTTCCAGGTTGATGCCGCCGAAGGTGGGTTCCAGCGAGGCGATGATGTCGACCAGCTTGTCCAGGTCGTGCTTTTCGTTGATCTCCAGGTCGAAGACGTCGATGCCGGCGAACTTCTTGAACAGGACGCCCTTGCCTTCCATCACCGGCTTGGCGGCCAGCGGGCCGATGTCGCCCAGCCCCAGCACCGCGGTGCCGTTGGTGACCACCGCCACCAGGTTGCCACGGCTGGTGTAGCGAAAGGCAGCCGCCGGGTCTTTGACGATTTCTTCGCAGGGGGCGGCAACGCCGGGCGAGTAGGCCAGCGCCAGGTCGTGCTGGTTGACCAGCTGCTTGGTGGCGGCGATGGCGATCTTGCCCGGGGTGGGGAGCTCGTGGTACTCCAGGGCGGCGCGGCGCAGTTCGGCGCGCTTGTCGTCGGATGCCGGGGTGGGAATGGGCATGGGCAGTGGGTCTCCTGGACGCCAGCAACGCGCCCGCTTGTTCTTGGTGGGCGCGATTGTAGGCCGCGCCGGGAAAACCCTAGTACGTATCTCTGCGTGCCAAGGGCAAAGGTGAAGTCTGCGTTTTCGATGCGGATCAAGGGCGCATCAGGCGGCGATCGCCCGGCGCCGCAAGGCGGCAAGCCGATCCACCTTGGCGGCCAGATCCGGGCTGGCTGCCGCGCCGGCGAGCCCGTGGGCGCCGCGTACCGGGTCATGCAGGCCGTCCGGTGCAGGGTCGGCGGCCAGCACGCCCGACCAGGCGTCCTGCAGGCGGCCCAGCCGCTCGGGCAGCAAGGCGCGGTGGTCGGCGCGCTGCTGGGCGAGGAAGTCTTCGAGGAAAGGGGGCCCGGACACGCCGGCTGCATCGATGGCCACGCAGGCCCGGACAGTTTTACGGCCCCGTGCCGACGCAAGTGGGGCGTTGCTACGGCTGCAGCAGCAGAGCATGTACAACGAAGAAATGGACGGACTCACCTCGAAGGGGAGGACGCATTGCGAAGCAGCGCCACCGCCCTGTCGGCGGCGGAACTCGAATTGCTGACCCGGTCGGTCCTGCGCTCAGCCTCGGCCAGCAGCGGGCCGCCTTGCCGCCCGCTGCTGCCCACGTGGCGGCTTCCAGGTGCTGGGCAGCCCGCGCCGGCACCCGCCTTTCGCACTGTGGATCATCATGCTGGCCGGCGAATCCACCCGCGAGGCGGTGCTCAAGGGCCTGTGCGGCGGCGCCGACGGCTACATCACCAAGCCGTCCGAGCCGGACGCGCTGATGGCCCCTGTCCGCACCGTCCCGGCTTGTCGAACCGGGCGCGCGCCCGCGCTGACCGCGCCGGCTGCCGATGCGCATTGCGCATGTGGCCGCCAGCAAAAGGCATTGGCGCTGCCGGCCGGGGCGTTCTAAAGTGCGCACGCCGCAGGAGAACGAACAACATGGCAGCCACCCCCGAAGCCCAGCGCGCCGAGCGCATCCAGGCCATCCTCGCGCTGGCCGCCCGCCGCGGCCAGCCGCAACCGCCTGAACTGGCGGCCTTCGCCAGCGAGTACCTGCGCCGCGTCGACCTCGACGACCTGATCGAACGCAGCCCGCAAGACCTGCTGGGCGCCTTGCTTTCGCATTGGCAACTGGGTGCCCAACGCGCGCCCGGCAGCGCCAGGGTGCGCGTGTTCAGCCCCTCGACCGGCGAGGACGGCTGGGTCTCGCGCCACAGCGTGGTGCAGGTGGTCAACGACGACATGCCATTCCTGGTCGATTCGATCTCGATGGAGATCGGCCGCCAGGGCCTGGCGCTGCACCTGCTGGTGCATCCGGTGTTCGCGGTGCAACGCGATGCCCAGGGCCGGCTGCAGGCGATCGGCCCGCGCAGCGAGGCGCCCGAGGCGCCGCGCGAATCGTGGATGACCATCGAGGTCGACCGGATGGTGGATGCCGGCCAGCGGGCCGCGCTGGCCGCCGGCATCGAGCGCGTGCTGGCCGACGTGCGGGCGGCGGTGACCGACTGGAAGCCCATGCTGGCGCGGCTGCAGGAAGCGGTCGCTGCCCTGGCGCAGGCGCCGGCCACCCTGCCGCCGCAGGAGGTGGCCGAGAGCCGTTCCTTTCTGCAATGGCTGGCCGATGACCACTTCACGTTGCTCGGCTACCGCCGCCACGACCTGGTGACCGAAGCCGGCGAGGCCAGCCTGCGGCTGGTGGCCGGCAGCGGCCTGGGTGTGCTGCGCGAAAGCGGCGCCGAGCCGGCCTCGGCCAGCTTCGCGGCGCTGCCGGCGGCGGCGCGGACGCTGGCGCGGGCCCCATTGCCGTTGCTGGTGATCACCAAGGCCAACATGCGCTCCACGGTGCATCGCGACGGTTATACCGACTACATCGGCGTCAAGCGCCACGACGCTCGGGGCGAAGTGGTGGGCGAGGACCGCTTCATCGGCCTGTTCACCTCCACCGCCTATGCCGCGCGCGTCGCCGAGACGCCGCTGCTGCGACGCAAGGTGGAGGCGGTGGCGCAGCGGGCCGGGCTGGCCCCCGGCGGGCACCTGGCCAAGGCGCTGCAGCACACGCTGGAAACCTATCCGCGCGACGACCTGTTCCAGATTCCCGAGGAGGACCTGTACCAGACCGCGCTGGGCGTGCTGGCGCTGGGCGAGCGGGCGCGCCTGCGCCTGTTCATGTGGCGCGACCCGTTCAGCCGCTTCGTCTCGTGCCTGGTGTTCGTGCCGCGCGAAAGCTATTCGACCGAGCTGCGGATGAAGTTCCAGCGCATCCTGCTGCAGGCGCTGGGCGGCATCCACGTCGACTTCGACGCGCTGCTGTCCGGGACCAAGCTGGCCCGGATCCACTTCATGGTGCGGCTGGCGCCCGACCATCCCGCCGACGTCGACCGCAAGGAGCTGGAGCGCCGCCTCGTCGCGGCCGCGCGCCGCTGGGAGGACGAGTTGCGCGACGCGCTGGTCGACAGCGAGGGCGAGGCCGGCGGGCTGGCGCTGGAGCGCCGCTGGGGCCACGCCTTCCCGGCCTCGTACCGCGAACGGGTGCCGGCCCGCGCCGCCGTCCACGACATCCGCAAGATGCACGGGCTGGCGCCGGCGGCGCCGCTGGCACTGGCCTTGTACTGGCCGCTGGGCGCGGCCGACGGTCGCCTGGGGCTGAAGGTCTACCGGCTCGGGGCGCCGGTGGTGCTGTCGGACAGCCTGCCGATGCTGGAGCACATGGGCGTGCGCGTGCTGGCCGAGTACAACCACCGCATCGCCGGTGCAAGTGAAGCCGAGGCCGACGCGGTGTACCTGCACGACTTCGAGCTGGACGCCCAGGCCGCGCCGCAAGTCGAGCCGGAGGCCATGGCGGGCCTGTTCGAGGAGGCCTTCGCGCGCGTGTTCCGCGGCGAGGTGGAAAGCGACGACTTCAACCGGCTGGTGCTGCTGGCCGGCCTGGCCGCCGACGAGATCGTGGTGCTGCGCGGCTATGCCAAGTACCTCAAGCAGATCGGCTTCGCGCAGTCGCAGGCGACCATCTCCGCCACGCTGGCGGCGCACCCGCGCATCGCGCACATGCTGGTGCGGCTGTTCCGGCTGCGCTTTGATCCCGCGCTGTGCGGCGGGCAGGGCGAGGCGGCGCAGGTGAATGCGCTGGCGCTGGCCCTGGACAAGGTCGGCAACCTGACCGAAGACCTGGTGCTGCGCCAGCTGCAGGCGCTGGTGCTGGCCACGCTGCGGACCAACTTCTGGCGCACCGGGGTCGGCCACAGCGGGGCCGACGGCCCGCGCCGCGGCTTCCTGAGCTTCAAGCTCGATTCGGCGAAGGTGCCGGGGCTGCCGAAACCGGTGCCGCTGTACGAGATCTTCGTCTACTCGCCGCGCTTCGAAGGCATCCACCTGCGCGGCGGCAAGGTGGCCCGCGGCGGGCTGCGCTGGTCGGACCGGCCGGACGACTTCCGCACCGAGGTGCTGGGGCTGGTCAAGGCGCAGATGGTCAAGAACACGGTGATCGTGCCGGTCGGCTCCAAGGGCGGCTTCGTGCTGAAAAAGGCGCCGCCGGCCAGCGACCGCGAAGCCTTCATGAAGGAAGGCATCGCCTGTTACCAGGACTACCTGCGCGGCCTGCTGGACCTGACCGACAACCTGGTGGCCGGCCAGCCGGTGCCGCCGCCGCAGGTGGTGCGCCACGACGGCGACGACAGCTACCTGGTGGTGGCCGCCGACAAGGGCACGGCCAGCTTCTCGGACCACGCCAACGCGGTCAGCGCCGAGTACGGCCACTGGCTGGGCGACGCCTTCGCCTCGGGCGGCAGCCAGGGCTACGATCACAAGGGCATGGGCATCACGGCGCGCGGCGCCTGGATCAGCGTGCGGCGGCATTTCCGCGAGATGGGCATCAACACCCAGGCCACCGATTTCACGGTGGCCGGCATCGGCGACATGTCGGGCGACGTGTTCGGCAACGGCATGCTGCTGTCGCCGCACATCCGGCTGGTGGCGGCCTTCGACCACCGCCACGTGTTCCTCGACCCGACGCCCGATGCGGCTGCCTCGCACCCCGAGCGCGAGCGGCTGTTCCGGCTGCCGCGCTCGTCCTGGGCCGACTACGACACGGCCCTGATCTCCGAAGGCGGCGGGGTTTGGTCACGGGCGGAGAAATCGATTCCGCTGTCGCCGCAGGTGCGCGCCGTGCTCGGCGTCGACGCCGCCGCGATGACGCCGGCGGAGCTGGTCAGCGCCATCCTGAAGGCGCCGGTGGACCTGCTGTACAACGGCGGAATCGGCACTTACGTGAAAGCCGCCGGCGAAAGCCACGCCCAGGTCGGCGACCGCGCCAACGATGCCGTGCGCATAGCCGGCGCCCAGCTGCGCTGCAAGGTGGTGGGCGAAGGCGGCAACCTGGGCTTCACCCAGCGCGGGCGCATCGAAGCGGCGCTGGCCGGCGTGCGCATCTACACCGACGCCATCGACAACTCCGCCGGCGTCGACACCTCCGACCACGAGGTCAACATCAAGATCCTGCTGAACCTGGCGGTGGCGGACGGCGAGATGACGCTCAAGCAACGCAACGCGATGCTGCCGCTGATGACAGACGACGTGGCGGCCCTGGTGCTGCGCGACAACTACTTCCAGACGCAGGCGCTGTCGATCGGCGGGCGGCTGGCCCCGCGCCAGCTGGACGAGCAGGCGCGCTTCATGCGCCACCTGGAAAAGCAGGGCGCGCTGGACCGCGCCATCGAGTTTTTGCCCAGCGAGGAGGAGATCGCCGAGCGCCGGACGCGCGGCCTGGGCCTGACCAGCCCCGAGCAGGCGGTGCTGCTGGCGTACAGCAAGATGTGGCTGAACGACGAACTGATCGGCTCCGACCTGCCGCAGGACGCGTGGGTGGCGCTGGCGCTGGAGCGCTACTTTCCGCCGCTGCTCAAGGACAAGTTCGGCGGTGTCATCCCGCGCCATCCGCTCAAGCGCGAGATCATCGTCACACACGTATTGAACAGCATGGTGAACCGGGTCGGCCCGACCTTCGTGCACCGGCTGGGCGAGATCACCGGCACCCTGCCGGCGCAGATCGTGCGTGCCTACCTGGGCAGCCGCGAGGTGTTCGGGCTGGTGGCGCAGTGGCAGCAGATCGAGGCGCTGGACGACGTCGTGCCCGACGCGGTGCAGGCCGAGATGGTGCTGGCGCTGCGCGCGCTGGTGACGCGCGCCACCACCTGGTTCCTGCGCTCGCGGCGTCTGGCCGAGCCGACCGAGCAGCAGGTCGCCCGCTTCGCGCCCGCCGTGCAGGCGTTGCGCGCGCGGCAGCTGGCCCAGGCCACGGAAAGCCCGCGCGCCGCCAACTGGATCCAGGCTGGCGTGCCGCAGGCGCTGGCGCTGCAAGTGGACGGCGCCGAGGCGCTGTTCAACGCGCTGGACATCGCCGAGATCGCCGAGTCGTCCAGGCTGGCGCTGGAGCAGACGGCGCAGGTGCACGCCGGCGTCGGCCAGCGGCTGGGGCTGGAGGGCATGCGCCAGCAGATCGAGCTGCTGCCGGCCGAGAGCTACTGGCATGGCCTGGCCAAGCTGGCGCTGGGGGACGACGTGGCGGACCTGCAGCGCTCCATTGCGCTGGAAGCCATCACGCGCCAGCAAGGCGACCCACCGGCCATCCTGGACCACTGGGAACAGGGCAACAAGCAGGCGCTGGAGCGGGCGCAGCGGCTGCTGGCGGAGCTGAAGGAAACGCCGATGGGCGACCTGGCAATGCTGTCGGTGGCATTGCGGGAATTGCGCAACCTGGTCTAGTCCCGTGTCATTGCGGGATGACAGCGGATCACCCCTTCACGCACACCACCTGCTTCAAGGTGTGCACCACCTCCACCAGGTCCTGCTGCGCCGCCATCACGGCCGCGATGTCCTTGTAGGCCGCTGGCGTCTCGTCGATCACGGCCTTGTCCTTTCGGCACTCGACGCCCTCGGTGGCGGCGCGGTGGTCGGCCAGGGTGAAGTGGCGCCTGGCGTCGCCGCGGCTCATGGTGCGGCCGGCGCCGTGCGAGCAGGAGTTGAAGCTGTCGGGGTTGCCCTTGCCGCGCACGATGAAGCTGCGCGCACCCATGCTGCCCGGGACGATGCCCAGCTCGCCGGCCCTGGCGCTCACGGCGCCCTTGCGGGTGACGTAGACGTCCTGGCCGAAGTGGGTTTCCTTTTGCACGTAGTTGTGGTGGCAGTTGACGGCCTCGGTGTGCACCTGGAAGTTCTTGGGGATCACCGCCTTGGCAGCCTCGATCACGCGCTGCATCATCACCTCGCGGTTGGCCTTGGCGAACTTCTGGGCCCAGCCGACGGCGCGCACGTAGTCGCCGAAGTGGCGCGAGCCCTCTTCGAAGTAAGCCAGGTCGCCGTCCGGCAGGTGCACGTCGTGGCGCATCGCATCCTGCTTGGCCAGCGCGATGAACATGGTGCCGATCGCGTTGCCGACGCCGCGCGAGCCCGAGTGCAGCATGAACCAGACGCCGCCCTCTTCGTCCAGGCAGACCTCGACGAAGTGATTGCCGCCGCCCAGCGTGCCCAGGTGGTTGTGGCTGTTGGTCCTGGCCAGCTTCGGGTGGTCGCGGCAGATCTGCCGGAACTCGGGTTCCAGCTGCTTCCAGGCGCTGTCGACCGCGGCCGGCGTCTTCTGCCAGGCGCCGGGATCCCGCTTGCCCGCCACCCGCCCGTGCGGCACCGCGCGCTCGATGGCGGCGCGCAGGAAAGCGAGGTTGTCCGGCAGGTCGCCGGCCCGCAGCGTGGTCTTGCAGGCGATCATCCCGCAGCCGATGTCGACGCCGACGGCCGCCGGGATGATGGCCTTGAAGGTGGGGATCACCGAGCCGACGGCGGCGCCGATGCCGAAATGGACGTCGGGCATGGCCGCGATGTGCTTGAAGACGATGGGCAACCGGGCCGCATTGGCCAGCTGCTGCCTGGCCGCGTCTTCGACCGGGACGCCGCGCGTCCACATCTTGACCGGCACGCCGCCGGGCACGTCTTGCTGAAGGTAGGTTTGGGGCATCGGCGGGGTGGGACTGGCGCCGTGCCGAATGGTTCCGGCGCGGCCCCTGGCTGAGCCGTGGGCGCCACTCCCTCGCCCAAAAGCGGGAATACGCACGGGCCTGCTGGACCGGAGTGCTCGACCGTGGTGGAATGGCGGGCTATCCGTTACATCTTGCAGCAGTTGCGGGGACGGAACAAGAACAACCATGGCCATTCACGACTTCTCCACCGCCGGCAGCACCATCGACGGCTTCGATCCGGACTTCGACACCCTGGTTTTCCCCGCAGACCTGCCCGCGGCGCACCTGTTGCTGGCCCAGACCGCCACCGGCGTGGCGCTGACCCACACCGGCAAGAGTGTGACCCTGGCCGGCATTGACCTGGCCGACCTGGGCGGCGACCAGCTGGTGTTCTCGGACGGCTCCATGTTGGTTCGCGCAAGCGGCGTGGGCGGCGTGGGCGCCGACCTGCTGCTTGGCGGCGCCGGGACCGACTCCATGGTCGGCGGCGCCGGCGACGACATCTACATCGTCGACGCGACAACCGACCTCGTCGAGGAAGCGGAGGCCAGCGGCGGCGACACCGTCCGCGCCAGCGTCGGCCACACCCTGACCGCCCACGTGGAGAACCTCGTGCTGACCGGTACTGGGGCGCTGGACGGGACCGGCAACGACCTGGACAACGACATCGTCGGCAACAGCGCCGCCAACGTCCTGTCCGGCGCCGCCGGCGCCGACGTCATGACCGGCGGCGACGGCAACGACACCTACCACGTGGACGACGCGGGAGACCTGGTGCGTGAAGTGTCGGCTACTGGCGGCGTCGACAAGGTGATCGCCGGCGTCGACTACGTGCTGGGCGCCCACCAGGAGAGCCTCACACTGGTCGGAACCGCCACTGGCGGAACCGGCAACGAACTGGCCAACATGATCGGGGGCAACGACGAGACCAACCACCTGTCGGGCGCCGACGGCGACGACACGCTGGAAGGCGATGCGGGGGACGACAGCCTCGACGGCGGCGCCGGCAACGACAGCCTGGACGGCGGCCTCGGCCGCGACACCATGGTGGGCGGGGCCGGTGACGACAGCTACGTGGTCGACGACGAATCGGACTTCGTCGAGGAAGCGTCGGCCAGCGGCGGCGACACCGTCCGCGCCAGCGTCAGCCACACCCTGTCCGCCAACGTGGAAAACCTGGTCCTGACGGGCGCCGCGAACATCGACGCGAGCGGCAACGAGCTCGACAACCTGATCACCGGCAACAGCGCCGCCAACGTGATCCGGGGTGGCGGCGGCAACGACATCATGCGCGGTGGTGACGGCAACGACAGCTATCACGCCGTCGAGGATGGCGACACGGTCGAGGAGTCGTCGGCCACCGGCGGCACGGACACCGTCATCTCCGGCCGCACCTTCGTGCTCGGCGCCAACCTCGAGAACCTCACCCTCGCCGGCGCCGCCGCGATCAACGGAACCGGCAACAGCCTGGCCAACCTCATCGTGGGCAACGGCGTTGCCAACCTGCTGGTGGGCGCGCAGGGCAACGACACGATGGAAGGCGGCGCCGGCAACGACACGCTGCAGGGCGACGCGGGCCGCGACAGGCTGGTGGGCGACCTGGGCGATGACAGCTACATCGTCGACGCCACGACCGACGTCGTGGTCGAAGCCCAGGGCGAGGGAGCGGACACCGTCACTTCCAGCGCCACCTTCGTGCTGGGCGCGCACATCGAACACCTGGTGCTGGTCGGCACCGGGTCCATCAACGGCACCGGCAACGCGCTGGCCAACCAGCTCACCGGCAACAGCGGCGCCAACCTGCTCGATGGTGGGATCGGCAGCGACACCATGACGGGGGGCGACGGCAACGACACCTACCACGTGGACGTGGCCGGGGATTCGATCGTCGAGACCAATGCGACGTCGGCCGGCACGGACACGGTCGTGGCCGGCCTGACCGGCGTGACCGGCTACACGCTGGCGGCCAACCTGGAAAACCTGACTCTGGCCGGCACGATGCTGGCCGGCACCGGCAACGCGGCCAACAACTCGCTCCAGGGCAGCGAACTCGCCAACACGCTCAAAGGCCTGGACGGCAACGACACGCTGGACGGTGGCGCGGGCGCGGACACGATGGAGGGCGGAGCGGGCAACGACATTTATGTCGTCGACGCGACGGGCGACGTGATCGTCGAGGCTGCCAATGGCGGCACCGACACGGTTTCGGCCAACATCAGCTACCGGCTGGGCGCGACCCTGGAGAACCTGACGCTCACCGGCACGGCGGCGGTGAACGCCACCGGCAACTCGCTGGCCAACGTCCTGACGGGCAACAGCGGCTCCAACATCCTGCAGGGTGGGGCCGGCAGCGACACCATGACGGGCGGGGACGGCAACGACACCTACTACGTCGAAGTGGGCGGCGACCAGGTCGTCGAAACCGACTCGGCCTCGGGCGGCGTGGACAGGGTGGTGTCCTCCATCAACTACATCCTGGGCAGCCACATGGAGAGCCTGACGCTCACGGCCAGCGCGGCGATCGGCACCGGCAACACCCTGGCGAACAAGCTCGTCGGCAATGCGCTGGCCAACCTGCTCAAGGGCGAAGCCGGCAACGACACGCTCGATGGCGGTGCGGGCGCGGACACCCTCAAAGGCGGCGCGGGCGACGACACCTACATCACCGGCGCCGGAGACAGCGTGACCGAAGATGCCGACGCCGGCATCGACACGGTCGAATCGAGCGTCAGCCTGGCCCTGGGCGCCAACCTGGAGAATCTGACGCTCACAGGCAGCGACGAGAGCAACGGCACCGGCAACGCGCTGGCGAACGTGCTCAGGGGCAATGGGGCCAGGAACATCCTGACCGGCCGGGCGGGCGACGACACGTATTTCGTCGGCGCCCTGGATGTCGTCGTTGAAGCGGCGGACGGCGGCGCCGACACCGTGGTGTCCGGCCTGGCGAGCTATACCTTGGGCGAGCACCTGGAGAACCTGACGCTGCAGGGCGGTGCGCTGGCGGGCACCGGCAACGCACTGGCCAACGTGCTCAGGGGCAATGCCCTGGCCAACACCCTGGCCGGAGGTGAGGGCAACGACACGTACTTCGTCGACGGCGCCGACACGATCGTCGAGCTGGCTGCCGGCGGCATCGACACTGTCGTGACCACCGTGAGCTACGACCTGGGCGCCGGCAGCCAGCTGGAAAACCTGACGCTCAGCGGCACCACGGCGCTGGATGCGACCGGCAACGAACACGCCAACCTGATCATCGGCAACAGCGCTGCCAGCGTGATCCGGGGCGGGGCCGGCAGCGACACGATGGAGGGTGGCGACGGCAACGACACCTACCACGTCGACGATGTCGGTGACCTGGTGACCGAGTCCGCAGCGGCGACCGGCGGGGTGGACCTGGTGCTGTCCAGCCTCGCCGGCTACACCTTGCTGGCCCACACCGAGAACCTGACGCTGGTCGGCGGCGCGCTGGCCGGCATCGGCAACGAGCTGGCCAACAAGATCGCCGGCAACGCGCACGACAACGCGCTGACGGGCGACGGCGGCAACGACACTCTGGACGGAGGCGCGGGTGCCGATGCCATGGACGGCGGGGCGGGCGACGACACCTACATCGTCGACGCCGATGGCGACAGCATCACGGAGCTGGCCGGCGGCGGCATCGACACCATCGAGTCTTCGATCGACGATGTCCTGGAAGACCACCAGGAACACCTGAAGCTCACCGGCGCTGGGCTGGCCGGCACCGGCAACGAACTGGCCAACGCGATCACGGGCAATGCCGGCGCCAACACGCTGGTCGGAAACGACGGCAACGACACCCTCGACGGCGGCCTCGGCGCCGACACCATGACCGGCGGCGCGGGCAACGACACCTATGTCGTCGACACCGCAAGCGACATCCTGGTGGAGCTGGCCGACGGCGGCACCGACACCGTGATGGCCGGCCTCGACTTCATCCTGCAGGACGCATGGGAGAACCTGGTGCTCACCGGCGCGGGGGCGTTCTCGGGCACCGGCAACGACCACGCCAACGCGATCACCGGCAACGGCGGCGCCAATGCCCTGTCGGGCGGCGGCGGCCACGACACCCTCGACGGCGGCGCCGGCATCGACACCCTGGTCGGCGCCGCCGGCGACGACACCTACGTCGTCGACGTGGCTGGCGACGTCGTCACCGAAACAGCCGGCGGCGGCGTCGACACGGTGCAGTCGCTCGTCACGCGCACCCTGGGCACCCACCTGGAGAACCTCACGCTGATCGGCTCGGCCGCCGCGGACGGCACCGGCAACGCGGTGGACAACGTGCTGCGCGGCAACAGCGGCGCCAATCTGCTGCGCGGCCTGGGCGGCAACGACACGATGGTCGGCCTCGAAGGCAACGACACCTACCACCTCGAGGACGATGGCGATTCGATGGTGGAAGAAGTCTCCGGCGGCACGGACACGGTGATCGCCAGCTTCAGCCACACGCTGGCCGCCAACTTCGAGAACCTGAGGCTGGCGGCCGGCTTCGCCGCGGCGGTCGACGGCAGCGGCAACACGGCGGCCAACGAGATCAAGGGCAATGCGCTGGCCAACCTGCTGATCGGGCATGGGGGCGACGACACCCTCGACGGCGGCGCCGGCGTGGACACGCTGGACGGCGGCTTGGGCCACGACACCTATGTCCTGGACGTCGCGGGCGACCGCATCATCGGCGAGGTTGCCGATGTCGTCCAGGCCGATCCCGCGAACAACGTCATTTCCAACGACACCGTGGTCGCCGCCTTCAGCCATGTGCTGGGCGAGCACCTCGAGAACCTGGCGCTGACCGGCAACGACACGCTGGCGGGAACCGGCAACGAGCTGGCCAACGCGATCACCGGCAACGGCGCCGCCAACGTCCTGAAGGGCCTCGTCGGCAACGACACCCTGGACGGCGGCGCGGGCGTGGACCTGCTGGTGGGCAGCGTGGGTGACGACACCTACATCGTCGACGCCACCGGCGACATGGTCAACGAGCAGGCCGGCGAAGGCACTGACACGGTGTTGTCCTCCGCGACGACCTTCACCCTCGGCCGCGAGCTGGAACACCTGACGCTGACCGGCAGCGCCGCCATCAACGGCACCGGCAACACCCAGAACAACAGGATGGTTGGCAACACCGGGGCGAACGTCATCGACGGCGGCGCGGGCGCCGACACCATGGAAGGCGGCACCGGCAACGACACCTACACCGTCGACCATGCGGGCGACGTCGTCACGGAATCGCCCCTCACCAACGGCGGCAGCGACCGCATCAACGCCAGCGTCAGCTTCGTTCTCGGCGGCTTCATCGAAAGCCTGACGCTCACCGGCGTCGCCAACATCGACGGCACCGGCAACAGCCTCAACAACCAAATCTTCGGCAACGCCGGCAACAACCGGCTGGTGGGCGGTGGCGGCAGCGACATGCTGTTCGGCGGCAACGGCAACGACGGCTACACCGCCGACGGAAACGACCAGATCTTCGAAGGCGCCGGCACCGGCTCCGGCGTGGACTCGGTCCGCATGGATGCGAGCAGCTACGGCCTGGGCAGCAACCTCGAAAACCTGGAGTTCATCACCACCGCCGCGGTGCAGGGCGCCGGCAACGAACTGGCCAACCGGATCCAGGGCGCCGCTTTCGGCGACTTCCTGGACGGACGCGCCGGCGCGGACGTGGTCTACGGCATGGCCGGCGACGACACCATCTTCGGCGGCGCCGACAAAGACAGACTGTTGGGCGGCGCGGGCAAGGATCACCTGGGCGGGGGCACCGGCGACGACGTGGTGTACGGCGAGGCGGCCGACGATGCGCTGTTCGGCGGCAGCGGCGCCGACACGCTGTACGGCGGCGACGGCAACGACTTGATGTTCGCCGACGGCGACGGCCTCGCGACCGGCAACACCCTCGACACGGCGGCCACCACCAACCTGCTCTACGGCGGCGCCGGCAACGACCAGCTCTCGGGCAACCTCGGCATCGACAAGCTGCACGGCGAAGCTGGCGACGACAAGATGGCGGCCGGGGCCGGCAACGACTTGCTCTCCGGCGGCGACGGCGCCGACTACATGGCCGGTGGCGCGGGCAACGACAACCTGGCTGGCGGGGCGGGCAAAGACACGCTGGACGGCGGCACCGGCAACGACACCATGTCAGGCAGCCTGGGCGACGACACCTACTACGTCGATAGCAGGACCGACGTGGTCATCGAATACCGCTCGTCCACTGGCGGCAAGGACCTGGTGGCCGCCAGCATCAGCTACCTGCTCGGGGACTACGTCGAGGACCTGGTGTTGCTCGGCACGGGGGCCCTGGCCGCCACCGGCAACGCGCTGGCCAACCGCCTGTTCGGCAACGACGGCAACAACGTCCTGGACGGCGGCATCGGCGCCGACACCCTGGTCGGCGGCAAAGGCAACGACACCTACCGCGTGGACAACGTCAAGGACGCGATCGGCGAGGCGGCCGGGGGCGGCATCGACACGGTGATCGCCAGCACCAGCTTCGGGCTCGGTGCCTTCCTGGACAACCTGACGCTCACCGGCACCGGCGCCTTCACCGCGGCCGGCAACACGCTGGCGAACACGATTCGCGGCAACTCGGGCGGCAACGCGCTGGTCGGCGGTGGCGGCAAGGACACGCTGCTCGGCGGCCTGGGCAAGGACACGTACTACGTGGACAGCGACGACGTCATCATCGAGACGCGCTCGGCGGATGTCGACCTGGTGGTCGCTACCGGCAGCCGCACCCTGGGCGACTACCAGGAGAACCTGATGTTCCAGGGCGCGCGGGCGTACAAGGGCGTGGGCAATGCGCTGGCCAACGTCATGCTGGGTGGCACGGGCGGCGACGTGCTGGAAGGCGGCAAAGGCGGCGACCAGCTGCTGGGGCAGGCCGGCAACGACGCGCTGCACGGCGGCGACGGCAACGATCGCCTGGTCGGCGGGCTGGGCAAGGACATGCTGACCGGCGGCGCCGGCAACGACTTTTTCTCGTTCCTGACGGCGGCCGACAGCAGCCGCGCCAACTTCGACGTGATCACCGATTTCCAGCGGGGCAAGGACAGGATCGACGTCTCGCAGCTGGACGCCAACGCGGCGACCGCCAGCATCGACGACTTCACCTTCCTGGGCGAGGGCGCCTTCAGCCGGACCAACGCCGCGGGCCAGATCCGCATCGGTTACGACGCGGCCACCGGCACGTTGATGGTCTACGCCAGCACCGACGCCGACGCCACGGCGGAATTCGCGGTGCAGGTCAGGGGCGTGACGACCTTGAGCGGCAGCGACTTCATCGGCTGAGAAGGGGCTGGCGTCGGGCCGCGGCGGCGCGCTTTGCGGCCCGCCGCTGGCCCAGCCGCTCCCACGCCTTTTCGTGGAAGAAGAAGGCGAACGCCTGCACGGTCGGCTCCACCAGGCTCAGCGTCAAGGCCATCCACAGGCTGCCGGTGACGGCGTAGCCGACCAGCCAGGCCACCGTGATGTGCATCACGTAGTAGCTGCCGGTTTTCTTGAGGGTTGTGAGGTTGGCGCGAGCAAAGTTGGCCATGGTTTTCTCCTTCGATGTAGCCATGGTAACGAGAATCACTCTCATTCGCCAATTGGTTTTGGCTAGCCGATTGATAGCTGCAGGCGCTGACGGTAGACGGCACGCGGCGCCGGACCAGCGCTGCCGTATCATGCCCGGGACCACAGGAGGGAGCGGGACCATGGGCCTGATGAACTTCATCAAAAAGCAGTTCATTGACGTCATTCAATGGACCGAGGAGGGCCAAGGCACGCTGGCCTGGCGCTTTCCGATGGCCGGCACGGAAATCCAGTACGGCGCCTGGCTCACGGTGCGCGAGTCGCAGATGGCGGTGTTCGTCAACGAAGGCAAGATCGCCGACGTGTTCGGGCCCGGCATCTACAAGCTGACAAGGCAGACCATTCCCGTCCTGACCTACCTGAAGAACTGGGACAAGCTGTTGGAGTCCCCGTTCAAGAGCGACGTCTATTTCTTCAGCACCCGCCAGCAGGTCGACCAGCGCTGGGGCACGCCGCAGCCGATCACCATCCGCGACAAGGACTTCGGCGCGGTGCGACTGCGCGCCTTCGGCAACCACAGCTACCGCATTGCCGACCCGCGCGCCTTCCACACCAAGATCTCCGGCACCCGCGAGGCCTACATGGCCAGCGAGCTCGACGGGCAGCTGCGCGGGCTGATCCTGCAGCACATCTCGGACGCCATCGCCCAGAGCGGCCTGCCGTTCCTGGACCTGGCGGCCAACCAGATCGAGTTCGCCAACGCGCTGCAAAGGGAACTGGACCCGGCGTTCGAGGCCATCGGCCTGTCGCTGGACATGATGACGGTGCACGACGTCTCGCTGCCCGAGGAGCTGCAGAAGATCCTCGACCAGCGCATCGGCATCGGCATGGGCATGGGCGGCGCCGGCGCCGCGGTGGGGCTGGGCGCCGGCGTCGCCATGGGCCAGGTGCTGGGGCAGAACCTGCAGCAGAGGCTGCAGGGCGGCGCGGCTGCACCCGCCGCTGCCACCGCCGCCGTCCGGCCCGAAGAGGTGATGGCGACGCTGGAAAAGCTCGGCGAGCTCAAGGCCAAGGGCGTCCTCACGCAGGAAGAGTTCGACGCCAAGAAGGCGGAACTGCTCAAGAAGCTGGTTTAGCCGCCCTTGGCGACCCAATGCTCTTGCCGCGCGCGCCCTGCCCCGGCTGCGGCGCGCCGGTGAATTGCGCAGCGCGCAGCCCAGCTTCGCCGTCTGCGCCGTTCGCGATGGTGGAACTGCGCAACGCCGACAACGAGGTGCTCTCGATCGACTACGGCAGCACGCCGCCGCAGCTGGCCCGCGGCCCGACGAGCGCGGCCACGTTTCGTTCAACCGCGACTACGCCAAGGGCGAGCAGCTGCTGGCGATGGAGGAAACGCCGGGCGAACGCACCTGGTCGGTCGGGGGCAAGATCGCCAGCGACGCGGTGGCCTTCGGCCTGCAGGACAGGAAGGACCTGTTGGAGCGCAGCGGCGCCGGCCGCACCACGGGCGGCGGGGGGCCGGCTGCGACTGCCTCACGCCGGTCATCGTCCGGTCGTGATCCTGCTGCTGCTGGCACTGCTGCGCGCCTGCGAGGATGACGACCGGCGCAGCCGCGGCGGCACCGGCTCCACCGCCGGCACCCGGGCGGGCGGCGGCGGCTTCGGCGGCATGTCGCACAATTGAAGTACCTGCAAGGAGTCATCATGGAGATTGAGTGGTTGCGACCTGGAGCCTTCTTCGGCTCCATCCTGCCGCCGCTGTTCGGTTTCCCGCGCGACATGGCGCGGGTGCCGGCGCAGGTGGAGCGCCTGGCCGACCAGGCGCTCGTGACCACCTGCGAGCGCGAATGGGGCAAGGTGCAACCCTGATCACGCGACGCGGCGCCTTGCTGGCCGCGACGGCCATGCTGGCCGGCTGCGAACGGCCCTTGCCCATCACCGGCGGCTTCGTCGCGGGCGCCGGCGCCGAGCTGGGGCACCGGTTGCGCGGCGCGTCGGACTTCCCGCACGCGGCCACGTCGCGCC
>NZ_JAQGLS010000099.1 GCF_028292805.1 Ramlibacter sp.
ATGCCGCCGCCGGCGCCGGTGACGATGCAGCCGCCGAGCGCCACGCTTGGGTCGCCGCGCCAGTGCAGCGGCCGGCCGCCAGCGCCGGGCAGCTGCCCTTGCTCCCGCGCTTCGTCGAGCAAACGAACGTCGGCAGGATGCAGAAGCAAGGTGACGGCGCCCTGCAAGTCGCAGGATGCCAGCAGGCCCACGACCTGGAGCCGGATGGCCTCGGGCGTGCCGGCGGCCTCTGCGAACACGCGACAGAGGGTTTCGTAGCAAAGGGCGAGCACATCGTCCTCGGCGCCGGCCCAGGCCTCGCGGGCGCCATCGCCCAGCGCGCACAGGAGCGCGTCCAGCCGCTGGCATTTCTCCTCGACCCGGTCCTGTGCGGCATGGGCGGCTGCGTCGGCGGCGGCGCGCGCCTCGTCCTGGCCGACCGCGATGCCACGACGCAAGCCCTCCTCGTAGCCGATCCGCTGCCCTTCCTCCTGGCCTTGCCGCAAGCCTTCGGCATGGGCGGCCGCCTGCATTGCGATGCGCGGATCCTCATGGGGTTGCGCCTCCATCACCTGGCTGCCGGCGAGGTCCGATGCCGCCGCGGCGCCCGGCCCGCGCGGCAGGCGCACTGCGACCGCCATGAACAGAGTGTCGCGCAACACCACCTGCTGGTCGTGGGCAACTGGATTCATCGGGCCACCCCCGTGCGGCGCACCAGCGCCCCGGCGCGGCGCCACAGGCGTTGGACCGCGAACCGCGGCTGCCGCCGGCTTTCGGCCGCGATGCTCTGCGAAAGCGCCTCGCACAGCGCGGCTTCGAACACCGGGGCGCGGGCGCCCACCGCGTGTTGCCGCAGCTGGCGCACGAAGTGGTCCTCCATCGCAGCCAGGAGCGCATCGCGCCACTGCCATGTGCGCATGGCGAGCAGACGGGCGGTGATAGCGGGCGGCTCGCGTTGCAGCAACGTCGCCAGCAGCCGCACCTGCCCCCTTTCCAGGTTCTCCAGGGCCGCCGCACCGAAGACTGGCCGCGGCTTCAGGTCCTGGAGCAAGGTGACGTCCGGCGGGATGCCGAGTTCGACGAGTTCGGCCAGCAGGCCTTGCAGCACGTCCTTGCGGCCGGGCGACAGTGCCTCCAGCAGCCAGGCCTGGTCTGGTGGCGCAAGTGCGTGCGCCATCAGAGCCGCGCGCCGCGGCGCCGCTGTCATGGCCTGCCTCCAGCGGCATCGACCAGGCCGCCTGCCGGCAGCCGCCCGTCGTCATCGACTTGCAGCCACGCTTCGACGCGTTGCAATGCGGCTTGGCGCTGGGTCTCGGTCAGCCTGGCCGGCATAGCGCACCGAGGCTGGCGGCGCCACGCCCATGCCAGCGCGCCCGCACTCGCCAGCAGTGCGATCACGGCAACTGCCTGTCCAGGAAGGTTCCGGACCGGGTCGGCACCGGTCGATGGCGCCGCGGCAGCAAGGACGGCTGGCTCCTGCCCCCGCGACAGCGGATCCACCGGCAACGTGGCGAACGACTGGACCACCACCGCATCGCCGCGCTCGGTCGACGCGCCGACCGCCGCGGCCACCAGCTTGCGGACCTGCTCCTGCTGCTGCCCATCGAGCGCCTGGCGCACCACGGCCACCACGTGCAGACGCCGGATCGATCCGGGCTGGCTCACCACCTGCTCCACCCGGCGGCCGGTCTGGTACTCCACGTCGCGCTGCATGCTGCTGCCGCGCGCGGCCCGGTGGTCGGCCTCCGGGGTTGCGGAGTCGCGCGCCGATTCGCGCTCGCGCACCAGCACGCCGGTGGCAGCGCCGCCCTTGCCTTCCGGCGCGGCGATCACGTCCTCGGTGGTCACCCGCACCTGATCCATGTTCAGCGTGACGTCGACGCTCGCCAGCGCCTGGCCGGGGCCGAAGGCCCGCTCCAGGACCACGCCGGCCTTGCGAGACAGATAATCCTCGGTTTCGCGCTTGAGCTCCAGGCGCCCGGCGCCGTCGCCCTCCGCTTCGTTGCCCGAGCGGCTCAACGCCACGCCCTGGTGGCTGACGATGGTGACCTCCTGCGCGGCAAGCCCGGCGACCGCCGCCGCGACCAGCCGCTGAATGCCGCTGACCTGTTCGGGGCGCAGCGACTGGCCCTGGCGCAGCGTCAGCGTCACCCCGGCCTTCGGCCGCGTCGCGGCCTGCTTGAACAAGCCTTGCTCAGGCAGCGCCAGGTGCACGCGGGCGTCGCGGATCTCGGCGAACGACAAGATGGTGCGGGTGAGCTCGCCTTGCAGCGCCCGCTGGAAGTTGATCTTCTGCGCGAACTCGGTCATGCCGAAGTCGGTGTTGTTGAACAACTCCAGACCGACCGCGCCGTGCAAAGGCAAATCCTTTCCCATCAGCTTGAGCCGCGTGGCGTGGACCTGCGCCTGATCGACCAGCAGCGTGCTGCCGCCATCAGCGACCGAATAAGGAACTTTCTGGCGTTCGAGCTCGGCCGCCATCACGGCGGCGTCCTGCGGCTTCAGGTCGGAGAACAGCACCGCCTGCTGGCCGCGCAACAACCACCAGCCGGCCAGCAACACCGCCACCAGGACGGCAGTCGCACCGGCACCGAGGCCGAGGCGAGAGCGCTGCTCCAGGGCATCCCACCAGATTTTCATCGCCGCTCCTGTTGTGCGTGGAAACGCATGTCACACCTGCATCCGCATGACTTCCTGGTAAGCCTCCAGGAGCCGGTTCCGCACCTGCATCGCGAGCTGGAAGGAAAGGCGGCTTTCCTCCAGCCGGATCATCACTTCATGCAGGTTCGGCGCCTCGCCGAGGGCCAGCTGCTGCAGATCAGCCTGGCTGACCATCAGCTTCTGGTTGACGCCTTGCAGCCCCTCGCTGACCAACTGCCCGAACGAAAGTCCACCGGGGGCGACGGCCGCGCGCGGCGCCGCTGGCAGGCTGCCAGCGACCTCGTCGTGCGCCTGCAGTGCCTGGATCGCTTCCGCGCTCACGTTCCCCTCCCGATGTCCAGCGTGCGCAAGGCCAGCAAGCGCGCCGTGTTCAGCGCGGCCAGGTTGGCTTCGTAGGAACGCATGGCCGCCATCAGCGTCACCATCTCCGCCGCCGGATCGACACCCGGATAGCTGACGAAGCCTTGCGCGTCGGCCAGCGGATGGCCCGGTTCGTGCGCGGTGCGAGGCGCCACGGCTTGGGGCTCCAGCGTGACCGAGGCGGCGGGCAACCCGGCCAGGCTGCTGTCGACGATGGCGCCGAACGGCTGCGTGGCCAGCGCGCGGGCGATCACGCGCATCGGCCGGTAGCCGGCGGCGGCCGGATCCTGCACGGTGTTGGCGTGCGCGAGGTTGGTCGCCGCCACCTCGACGCGGGTGCGCTCCAGGGACATGCCGGCGGCGCTGATGGCGAAGGCCTTGCTGTAGTCCATGCTCACCTCTTGCCGTCCGCGACGGCCAAGGCATGGATCGCGAGGTGTCGCGACAGGCCTTGCGTCAGGGCCTGGTAGTGGACGGCGTTCCTGGCCATCTCGACCATGGCTGCGTCCAGTTGCACCGGCACCGGTTGCCCCGAGGCATCGACGTCCGGTTCCAGCTCCACGCGGACTGCCGCCAGGCTTTGCGCATCCACGCTGCCTTTGTCACGCAAGGCCTGGCGGGCGTCGGCGAGATGGCTTTCGAAGGCGATCCGGACCGGCGCGTAACCGTGCGCGCCGGCGTTCGCCAGGTTGGCGGCGATGGCCTGGTGGCGCTGCCCGGCGGCGGACAAGGCCAGCGACAGGGTGGCCGTGGTCAGTGCTTCGATCGACTGGGTCATGGCTGCGCCTTTGCTACGTCACTGGACGACGAGTTCGCCGTGCAAGGCCCCGGCGGCCTTGACCGCCCGCAGGATGGAAATGATGTCGCGCGTGCTGGTCTTCATGCGGGCCAGCGACTGCACGAGGTCGGACACCGTGCCGGCGCCGGCGAGAAAGTCGACAGCGCCGGATTCCTCCACGTCGATCTGCGAATTGCTGACCAGCGCCGTGGCGACGCCGGGGCCGGCTCGGCCGATGAACTCGGGTTGCGAAACGCTGGCCTGGGTGGCGATGGAAATCTTCAGGTCGCCATGCGAGATCGCCACGCGCGCGATACGGACGTCGCCGCCCGACACCACGGTGCCGGTGCGCTCGTTGATCACGACCCGAGCGCGCCGGTCCGGCTCCACCCTGACGTTTTCCAGCCGGGCCAGAAAGGTGACCGGCTCGTGCCGCGCGTCCAGCGGCACCTGGATCTCGATGCCGGAAGCGTCCCGGGCACGGGCCAGCCCGGGGCCGACCTGCGCGTTGATGGCTGCCGCCACCCGGCTGGCGGTGGTGTAGTCGGGCTCCGTCAGCACGAAGGTGACCTGGCTGCGCGGCGCCGGCGCTTCCGTGGCCATGCCGACCTCGACCACCGCGCCGTTGGGAATCGAACCGGCGGTGGGGTGGTTCTTCTGCACCACGTTACCCTGGGCGTCGTAGCGGTGGCCGCCGATGGCCAGCGGGCCTTGCGCCAGCGCATGGACCCGGCCGTTCGGCGCCCTCAAGGCCGTCAGCAGCAGGTTGCCTCCCAGCAGGCTGCGCGCATCGCCGCTGGAAGCAACCGTGACGTCGAGTGCATCGCCCTCGCGCGCAAAGACCGGCAGCGAGGCACTGACCATCACCACGGCGACGTTGCGGCTGCTGACCTGCTCGGGCGGAATCGTCAGGTTGAACTGGGACAGCACGTTGGACAGCGCCTGGCGGGTGGCCCGGTTGCCGGGCCCGTCGCCGGTGCCGGACAGCCCCGTGACGATGCCGGTGCCGACCAGCACGTTCTCGCGCCAGCCCTGCACCTTGCCCAGGTCCTTGACGCGCATCGCCGCCGCCTGTGCCGCGGCAGTCGCGGCTGCCAGCAGCAGCAAGGCGCCCAACGCGATAGACAAGGGGCCGATGCGAGGCATGCTCAGAACCCCACCGTGTCAAGCAGTTTGCGCCACCAGGAGCGGCGGCCCCGATCGGTCACGTCGCCCTCGCCAACGTAGGTGATCCGTGCTCCGGCGATGCGCGTGGACTGCACCACATTGCCGTCGCTGATGTCGACCGGACGCACCAGCCCCTCCAGCGTGACCCGCTGCAGTTCGTCGTTGACCGTCACCGACTGCGCGCCGGCGATGCGCAACTGCCCGCCCGGCAGCACCTCCTGCACGGTCACGCTGACGGTGGTGAGCAGGCGGCTGGCGCGCTGCGTGCGGCCACCGCCATCGAATTCCCCGCTTAGCGCCAGCGCCGCCCGGGCAGCCTCGGAGCTGCCGTGCGCCAGTTCGCCTCGCAAGGCGTTAGCGCGGCGCGTGCCGGTGTCGGCGCTGCTGACGGCAGTGGAGTTCTCGAACACCTGCACCGTCAGCACGTCGCCGGTCCGGAACGCCTTGTTGTCGGCGGTCAGGCCGCGCCAGCCTGCTTCGTTGTAGAGGCTTTGCGCCGCGGCCACGCCGCAGACCGACAGCAGCAGCAAGCCGGCGATCGAGCGATTCATCGCGCCACCTCCAGTTGTCCGGTGCCGGTCACCCGGGCGACCAGGCTGGCTGCCGCCGCCGAGGGCCGCACGCGCACGTTGTCGCCCACGCGGCCGTCCTGCAGCACCCGGACCCGCGCTTCGGTATGCACCGCGCCCGCGCCCGAACGCAACGATGCCCACTCGCCACGCGCCACTGCCAGCAGCGGCTCGACGTCTTCGTGCCGCAGCCCCTCG
>NZ_JAQGLS010000109.1 GCF_028292805.1 Ramlibacter sp.
TCGCGGCTGGGCCGCCTGTACCTCGACCAGGTCGGCATCTTCCCCGGCTCGCTGGGCAACTACGGCGGCGTCCACAAAGGCGTGCCGGTGGTGACCATCGAGCTGCCGAACTCGCAGCGCACGCCACTGGACGCCGAGATGCGCCAGATGTGGATCGACCTGTTGCGCTGGACGGCGGCCACGGTGCCGGGCGAGGCGGCTTCCGCCCGATAAGCAATCCTGAGAAATCGCTGGTGCGATTTCTCAGGGGCCTGATCAGTGTCAAGAGGACCGGCAAAGCCGGATCCTCTTGACAGGTGGAACCGGTCCGCGCGCGGCGCATCCCGGCCTCGGTGCCTGGAACCCCAAAAAGAACGTTAGGGTCAGCGCGGGCTGCAAGGCCGCCGGAAATCGGCGAGACTTTGGCCACGATGACCACCGACACTTCCATTCCCCAGCGGTTCGGCAGCGGCCAGTCCGTGCGCCGCATCGAGGACGAAGGCCTGCTCAAGGGCCTGGGCCAGTACACCGACGACCTGGTGCCGGAGGGCCAGCTGCGGCTGGTGTTCGTGCGCTCACCATATCCGCATGCGCGCGTCGCTTCGATCGACACGGCGGCGGCGCAGGCGATGGCCGGGGTGGTCAAGGTGGTGACCGGCGCCGACCTGGTGGCGGCCGGCGTCAAGCCCATCCCCACCGGCGTGCCCGGCTTCAACCGCGGCGACGGCACCCCGGGCGCCTCGCCGCCGCGCCTGGTGCTGGCGCACGAGCGGGTCCGCTATGCCGGCGAGGCCGTGGCCATGGTGATCGCCGAAACCTTGCAGCAGGCGCGCGATGCGGCCGAAGCGGTCTTCGTCGACTACGAAGAGCTGCAGCACGTCGTCGATCTGGACGACGCCGTCGCCGGCAAGGCGGTGCTGTGCGACGCAGCGCCCGACAACGTGGCGGCGGAGATGCGGCACGGCGACGCCGGCAAGGCGCAGGCCGCCTTCGCGCTGGCCGCGCACGTGGTGCAGCTGTCGGTGGTCAACCAGCGCGTGGCCGCCTTTTCGCTGGAGCCGCGCTCGGTGCTGGCCTGGGTCGCCGACGACGGCCGCCTGACGCTTCGCATGAGCAGCCAGATGCCGTCCGGCGTGCGCAACTCGCTGGCCAACGACATCCTGGGGATCCCGCCCGACCAGGTGCGGGTGACGGTGGGCGACGTCGGCGGCGGCTTCGGCATGAAGACCGGCATCTATCCGGAAGACGCCGCCACGGCCTGGGCCGCGCGCGAGCTGCAGCGGCCGGTCAAATGGATCGCCGACCGCAGCGAGGAGTTCCTGGCGTCGGCGCACGGGCGCGACCAGCAGGCGCAGGCGGAGCTGGCGCTGGCGGCCGACGGCCGCATCCTGGCGCTGCGCATCAAGACGCTGGCCAACGTCGGCGCCTATGCGCTCGCCACCGGGCTGCTGATCCCCTTGCTGATCGGGCCGTGGGTGCAGACCAGCGTCTACGACGTGCCCCTGATCGATTTCCATATTCGTTGCGTGATGACCAACACGGCCTCGACGGCGGCCTATCGCGGCGCCGGCCGGCCCGAGGCGATCTTCATCATGGAGCGGCTGATGGACGAAGCCGCGCGCCAGACCGGCATCGACCGGGTCGAGCTGCGGCGCCGCAACTTCATCCGGCCCGACCAGATGCCGTACGCGAACCCGATGGGTCACACCTACGACGTCGGCGAATTCGACAAGATCATGGAGCAGGGCCTGGCGCTGGCCGACTGGAGCGGCTTCGAGGCGCGGGCGGCGCAGAGCCGGGGGCGCGGCAAGCTGCGCGGTCAGGGCATCGCCACCTTCCTGGAATGGACCGGCGGCAACGTGTTCGAGGAACGCGTCACCGTCGACGTGCGCGCCGACGGCGTGATCGAGGTGTTCTCCGCCGTCAACCAGATGGGGCAGGGCATCGCGACCACGCTGGCGCAGCTGGTGGTCGACGTGTTCGGCGTGCCCATCGAGCAGGTGCGCGTGGTGCTGGGCGACACCGACCGCGGCGAGGGCTTCGGCAGCGCCGGCTCGCGTTCGCTGTTCACCGGCGGCTCCTCGCTGCACCTGGGCGCCGAAAAGACGCTGGAGCAGGCGCGGCAGCTGGCGGCGGCGTCGCTGGAAGCGTCGACCGTCGACCTCGAGTACCGGCGCGGGCGCTTTACCGTCAAGGGCACCGACGTCGGCATCGACCTGTTCGAGGTGGCGGGCAAGCAGCCGCAGCAGCGCATCTTCGTCGACCACACCAGCACCGTCGCGGGCCCGAGCTGGCCCAATGGCTGCCACATCAGCGAGGTGGAGATCGACCCGGCCACCGGCGAGGTGCAGGTGGTGGCCTATGCCAGCGTCAACGACGTCGGCCGGGTGGTCAATCCGATGATCGTGCGCGGCCAGCTCGATGGCGGCGCGGTGCAAGGCATCGGCCAGGCGCTGTGCGAGCACATGGTGTACGACCGCGCCAGCGGCCAGCCGGTGACGGGCAGCCTGATGGACTATGCGGCGCCGCGCGCCGACATCATCGCTTGCGAGTTCGTCACCGAGATGAACGAAACCGTGCCCTGCAGGAACAACCCGCTGGGGGTGAAAGGCGTGGGCGAACTCGGCACCATCGGCGCGGCGCCGAGCGTGGTCAACGCGGTGGCCGATGCGCTGGCGCGCGCCGGCTTCAAGGATGCGGCGCCCGGGCTGCAGATGCCGCTGACGGGGGCCAAGCTGTGGGGGATCCTGGCGCCGGCTGCATAGAGCCTCGTGGCCCGCGCCAAGGCGGGAAGCCGGGGGCATTGAAGGCAGGGTGCGACGCGCGCGTTCAGGCGCCGTGGATTCGCACCGATGCCTGCGCTTGTCAGCCGGCAAGGACGGAGCGCTTCGGGTGTTCAGCGACCAGCCCGCTTCCGCCGCCAAGTGCCCACTGCGCCCGAACCGGCGGCAGTCGAACGCCGGCACTGCGGCAACCTGCAGTCGGCGGGCCCGACCCGTGGCTGCCGTGCTGAGCGCACCGCCGCCCGCATGCGTGAGATCAGCGGGGAGTGCCGGCGCCGTGCGCTACTTCGAGCTCGAAGCCGTTGCCGCCGGCTTCCGGTCCCGCCAATGCCAACAGCAGCGCGGCCAGGATGGCGGCGATCCACGCAAGGGTGTGCGTCCACAGCGGTTTCATCGCGGCCTCCCGCCGGCACGAGCGCCGGTTCGGAAAGTGTGCGGCAGCCAGCTGCCGCAATCGCAAGCCGCGTGTAAAGAACCCGCTGATTTGTTCGGCAGTTGTGCGGACGCGGTAGTGCGCAAGTGGCGCCGGCTCAGCGGATGAGCAGGACCGGCACGCCGCAATGCGCCAGCACCTGCGTCGTCACCGAACCCATCACCAGCCGCGCGAGCGAACCGTGGCCGTGCGTGCCCATGATGATCATGTCGAAGCCGTTGTTCTCGGCATGGCCGGCGATCGTCTCGCCGGCCGGGCCGGCCGCCCACAGCTGCTGGGCATTGATGCCGCCGGCGCTGAGCGCGGCCATTGCCGGCTCCAGCACCTTGGTGGCTTCGTCCTGATGGTAGTCCTTGACGGCGTTCGCGCCCAGCGACGAGCGCACGTGCGGCGGCAGTTCGGGCTGCGTGTTAAGCACCACGTAGGTGTGGCCCGGGTCGAACAAGGCGCGGTTGCTGGTGACGTAGTCGAGCATCTTGCGCGTGTAGTCGCTGCCGTCGACGGCGAGAAGAATCTTCATGTGGGGGCTTCCTTTTATCCTTGCGGAAGCCTAGCACGGGTGCGCTGCGGGAGGGACGACGAGGATCAACTGCTCGCGGAAGTCCTCCTGCTCCCCCTTGGCCGCGTAGCCGAGCGTGTTGGCAACCACGCGGCAGCCGTGCGCCACGTAGTCTTGCTGGCAGTGCAGGTGCCCGTGCAGCCACAGCTGCGCCTTCGGCAGCCAGGCATCCAGCGAATTGCAAAAGCCGGCAGTGCCGGCACGCAGGCCGTAGCGCGGATCGGCGCTGCGCAGGCTGGGCGCGAAATGGGTGACGACCACCGTGCTGCCGGCGAACGGCCGGTCCAGCGCCGCGCCCAGCCACTGCTGGCAGGCCAGCGCCTGCTCGCGCCACTCCTGGGCCAGCATGGGCTTGCCGTGCCGCATCGCCGCCGCCTTCTGCAGGTAGTAGTTGGCGGCGCGAAAGGCCTTGTGGCGCAGCTTGAGCACGTCGGCCAGCCCCGGCTCCGGCTGGCCCGGCTGCAGCGCCAGCGCGTCGAAGTCGGCCCACAGCGTGGTGCCCAGGAAGCGCACGCCGGCGATCACCAGCTCCTGGCGTTCCAGCCACTGGATGCCCAGTCGCTCGCAGGTGGCGCGCAGCCGATCGTGGGTGGCGTCGAAATCGAGGTTGTCGTATTCGTGGTTGCCAGGAACGTACAGCACCGGCACCGGCCAGTCGTGCAGCGGCGAGAACTGCGCCAGGCCGAAGTCGTCGTCGGTCAGGCGCGAGCCTTGCTGGTAGGAGCCGACATCGCCCGCCAGCACCAGCAGCTCGGCCCCGGCCGCCGGCCGGGCGCGCCAGCCAGGTTGCGACTCGAGGTGCAGGTCGGACATCAGCTGGATCTTCACCGGCCTATTGTGCGTGCTCCTGCCGATGGCCTTGCGCGAAGGCAGCGGCGGCGGCGCTGGTGACGGCCGCGCGCAGCCACGCATGGTCGCTGCGCACGCCCTGGCGGCGGTGCCAGAGCGCATCGACGTGCACCGCCGGCACGGCGAACGGCAGCTCGCGCTGGGCCAACTCGCTGGCGCGCCCGGTGGTGCTGATGAAGTGGGCCGGCAGCACCGTCAGCAGGTCGGAGGTGGTGACAACCAGGCCGGCGGTGAAGAACTGGTTGACGGTCAGCACGATGCGCCGCTGCTGGCCGAGCGCGGCCAGCGCCTCGTCGGTGAAGCCGAACGGCCGGCCGGAAAAGCTCACCAGCAGGTGCTGCGCGGCGCAGTACTTCTTGAGCGTCAGCGTGCCGGTGGCCAGCGGGTGGCCCTTGCGCATCACGCAGACGTAGCGGCCGTCGTACAGCCGCTGGTGGTCGAAGGCGGCCAGCCCGCCGGCCTGGGCCTGGGCCGTCAGGTCGGCGATCACCGCCGGAAAGTAGCCCAGGGCCAGGTCGATCTGGGCTTCGTCGAGCAACCGGCGCGGATCGCGCGTCGTCAGCGGCACGCAGCGGATGGAGACGCCGGGGGCATCACGCTGAAGCACCTTGACCAGCCCCGGCATCAGCTCGGCCGCGGTGGCGTCGGCCATCGCCAGCGTGAAGCTCTGGGTGGCCTCGGCCGGATTGAATTCGCCCGGCAGGATCACCGCCTCCAGCTGCCGCAGCGAGTCGCTGATCACCGGCCACAGCGCCAACGCCCGCGGTGTCGGCTCCACGCCGTAGCCGCTGCGCACGACCAGCCGGTCGCCCAAGGCGTCGCGCAGCCGGTTCAGCGCGTTGCTTACCGCCGGCTGCGTCATGTTGAGGTTGCGCGCCGCCCGGGTCAGGTTGCGCTCGCTCATCACCTGGTCGAAGACCCGCAACAGGTTCAGGTCGAGGGTGCGGAAGTTGGGGGCGGACATACGGCTAGTGAATGATAGCCATCACTAATCTAAAGTGGAGAAATATCAGGGGATACCCTAGTATCACTGCACGCACCCGGCATACCGCCACAAGCGTTTTCAAGGGAACAGAATAATGACGCGCTTCATCCAGGCCGATTTTCCGACTGAACACGCGGGTATCACCCGCTTCACCCGCGGCTTTGCCGCCGTGCGCCAGCTCGACGCCACGCTCACCCGCCTGGTGCTGGCCGTGCTGACCTTCATTGGCGCCCCGCTGCGCCAGGTCGGCGCCAAGGTCGCCAGCCGCTTCGCCGCTTGGGCCGTCGCCCGCCAGCAACGGGTCGACGACGACAAGCTGTGGGCCCTGGCCCTGACCGACGCCCGCGTGATGGCCGACCTGAGCCGTGCCATGAGCGCTGAAGCGCGCTCGGTGCGCTCCTACTACTGAGCGCGCGCTTGCATGCTGGCCATCGTCCGCACCACCTGGGTCGCCGTGCTGCTCAAGCGCCTGCCCGGGCCGCTGCTGCGGCTGCTGGACGGCTGGTCGCACCGGCTGGCCCAGCGCCGAGCCCGCGAGCGCCAAGAGCGCTGGGCCCGCCGCCAGGCGGCAGCCGGCAAGCCCTGACCGCAGCCGAGCCAAGGGTGTTAATCAGCACATGGCCCAAAAAGCCGGGAAACCCACGCCAGTCGTAGTTTGAAGTTGAAGTTGACCCCATCCCACGGACGGGTATGTGCTTGGTTCTCAAGCGGGTGACTGCACAGGTGCAGGGTTGTCCACGGCGGCGGTCGGCGCTTGCGACGAACGGGCCGACGCGGTCAACCCGCGTTTCTCAGCGATGCTTTCTTGCTCGACGTGTTTTCTTTCAAAGTTGATGGGCGACAGGTAGTTCAGACCAGAGTGGCGCCGGCGCGGGTTGTACCAGACTCGGAAGCTGGCGCCACCTCCAAAGAACCTGCCTTTGGCAGCCTTGTGGGGGCAGCTCCTCGACCAAATGTGAGACCTCCCGTAGTCGCATTCGAATGCGCCGTCGGAACGTGTCGCGCTCGGCTTTCGTTTTCAACTGCAGGCTGAACTCGTCCACCGCCGCGGCCATCAGGGCACTCGCGGTGAATGCAGCCGGCGCTGCCGATTTCAGAGCCGTGAGGAAAAAGCTCTTCAGACTCCCGCGGGCGCCGTACTTCCCCGCCCAGGCATCGACTGTTCCTCCGGCCGCGGGGTCGACCGTCGGATCGGCATTGGCCAACACCGAGTCCAACGCGTCCAGAGAATTCTTGGCCTGTGTCGCACAAGCTTCGACTTGCTGCAGGTCGGAGAGCAGGGCGTCCGCGTGCTCCCGCGCCCTTGTGGCTTCGCCACGGCGAGAAGGAAGCACGTCGTCTAGCCGGCAGATTTTCCCGACCAGGGCCGCGCGCTCGTTCAGGAGCCACTTCAGGGTGGGGTCGGTTCGCTGCCGGCGAACTGGCGTCGGCGATGAATTTGGGGCGCATCTGGTCACGGTAGTGCTGTGAAGCGACCGCCCCAGAAGAAAAGCCGTCCTCCGGAGCCCGAAAACGGCTTCTTTGGGGTTCAGCGACGACTTTGGGTCATCAGCTGATTAACACCCCGAGCCAAAACACAGGCCACCCTCGGGTGGCCTGTGTTCATTGGCGGCGCCGCCTCAGCCAGCCAGCTGCTGCTCGATCTTCGCCTTGGTCGCCTTGAGCTCCGGCGGCAACCGGTTGGCCAGCTGCTGGAACAGCTCGTCGTGCAGCTCCAGTTCCTTTTCCCAGGCCTTGCGGTCGAAGCCGATCACCTGCTGGAACTGGTCGGCGCTGAAGTCCAGCCCCTCCCAGTTGAGCTCCTCGTAGGCCGGGCTGATGCCGAACACGTGCTGCTTGCCCGCGGCCTTGCCCTCGATCCGGTCGATCATCCACTTGAGCACGCGCATGTTCTCGCCATAGCCGGGCCAGACGAACTTGCCGTCCTCGCCCTTGCGGAACCAGTTGGTGGTGTAGATCTTCGGCAGTCTGGCGCCCGAGGCCTGCAGCTTGCTGCCCAGGTCCAGCCAGTGGCGAAAGTAGTCGCTCATGTTGTAGCCGGTGAACGGCAGCATGGCGAAGGGGTCGCGCCGCACCACGCCTTGCTGGCCGGCGGCGGCGGCGGTGGTCTCCGAGCCCATGGTCGCGGCCATGTAGACGCCTTGCACCCAGTCTTGCGCCTCGGTCACCAGCGGCACCGTGGTCGAGCGGCGGCCGCCGAAGATGAAGGCGTCGATAGCCACGCCGGCGGGGTCGTCCCAGGCCGGGTCCAGCGCCGGGTTGTTGATGGCGGCCACGGTAAAGCGCGCGTTCGGGTGGGCGGCCTTGGCGCCGGTTTCCCTGGCCGTTTGCGGGGTCCAGTCCTTGCCCTGCCAGTCGATGGCATGCGCCGGCGGCTCGCCCATGCCTTCCCACCAGACGTCGCCGTCGTCCGTCAGCGCCACGTTGGTGAAGATGACGTTCTTGTCCAGGCTGTGCATGCAGTTCGGGTTGGTCTGCATGTTGGTGCCCGGCGCCACGCCGAAGTAGCCGGCTTCCGGGTTGATGGCGTACAGGCGGCCGTCGGCGCCCGGCTTGATCCAGGCGATATCGTCGCCGATGGTGGTGACCTTCCAGCCTTCGAAGCCCGCCGGCGGGATCAGCATGGCGAAGTTGGTCTTGCCGCAGGCCGACGGGAACGCCGCCGCCACGTGGTACTTCTTGCCGTCGGGCTTGGTCACGCCCAGGATCAGCATGTGCTCGGCCAGCCAGCCCTGGTCACGGCCCATGGTGGAGGCGATGCGCAGGGCGAAGCACTTCTTGCCCAGCAGCGCGTTGCCGCCATAGCCGGAGCCGTACGACCAGATCTCGCGCGTCTCGGGATAGTGGACGATGTACTTGGTCTTGTTGCAGGGCCAGGAGACGTCCTGCTGGCCGGGCTGCAGCGGCGCGCCGACGGTGTGCACGCAGGGCACGAACTCGCCGTCCACGCCCAGCACCTCGTACACGGCCTTGCCCATGCGCGTCATGATGCGCATGTTGACGGCCACGTAGGGGCTGTCGGACAGCTCGATGCCGATGTGGGCGATCGGCGAGCCAAGCGGGCCCATCGAGAACGGCACCACGTACATGGTGCGGCCCTTCATGCAGCCGTCAAACAGCGGCTGCAGGGTGGCGCGCATGTCGGCGGGGGCCATCCAGTTGTTGGTCGGGCCGGCATCTTCCCTTTGCCGGCTGCAGATGAAGGTGCGGTCTTCCACGCGGGCGACGTCGGTCGGGTCGGACCAGGCCAGGTAGGAGCCGGGGCGCTTGACGGGGTCCAGCTTCTTGAAGGTGCCGGCGTCCACCAGTTGCTGGCAGAGGCGGTCGTATTCTTCCTGGCTGCCGTCGCACCAGTAGACCTGCTCGGGCTTGCACAGGGCCGCCATGTCGGCGACCCAGGCGATCAGCCGGGCGTTCTTCACGTAGCCCGGGGCCTGGAGGCTCAGGCCTTGCATCACGGGAGAGTTCATTCCAATAGCTCCTAAGTTGAAACCGGTTTTCAAAAGGGAGCTGGCGTGGTGTCAGCCGCGGGCACGCCCTTGTGGAAGCAGGCTTGGCAGTCGGCTGTGGCGCGGAAGCGGGCCTCGCTCCGCCGGGTCGGCTGGAAGCCTATTTTAAGAAGCAGTTCAGCTAGATCCCGGCCGCAGGGTCTTGTCTCCATGCAAAAAATGCATGACGTTATGAGTCAGGGGCGCAGGTCCGGAAACGACAACGCCCCTGGCTTGGCAGCCTAGGGGCGCGGGAGGGGCCGGCGACGGGCGCTCAGGCCATGTAGATGGCGATGAAGGCCAGCAGGAACATCAGGGCGGCGCCGACCAAAGGCAGCACCAGCGGGATGATCGCCACCACGTCCTCGACCGGGTCGTGCGGGTGGTGGACTTCAGTGGAGTGGGTGTGGGGTGCGGACATGGGCTCTTCCTCGGCGAACGGGACTCAGGGATTCTACTCCCCGTGCCGCCCCGCCGCAGGCGCAGGCGCAGGTGGTCTTGGCCGGGCAGGCGCTGTTGCCGTCGGTGGCGCCGCGGATGTCGATCTCGCCGAAGGGCAGGCTCTTGCCAGCCGGCAGCACCCGCGCCTGCAGCCACCGGGCGAAGGACTCCGCCACGCCGTCTGCCACTGCTCCTGGCCCATCACTGTTCCTGCGCTTCGAAGCCGGCCTCGTGCAGCGCATCCAGCACGGCCTGCACGTGGCGCCGGCCGCGGGTCTGGATCACCAGCTCGATCTCCACGTTCTGCGCCGCCAGCAGGGTGAAGGCGCGCTGGTGGTGCACCTCGTCGATGTTGGCCCCGGCCTCGCCCACGATCGCGGTGATCCGCGCCAGCGAGCCCGGCACGTCGCGGGCGCAAACCCGCAGCCGAGCCAGCCGGCCGGCCCGCACCATGCCGCGGTGGATGATCGCAGCCAGCAACATCGGGTCGATGTTGCCGCCGCCCAGCACCAGCCCGACCTTGCGGCCGGCAAAGCGCTCCGGCTCCTTGAGCAGCGCCGCCAGCGCGGCCGCGCCGGCGCCTTCGACCAGGGTCTTTTCGATCTCCAGCAGCATGACGATGGCCTGCTCGATGTCGCCTTCGTCCACCAGCAGCAGGTCGTCGACATACCGCTCGATCATCGGCTGCGTCAGCTTGCCGGGCCGGCCGACCGCGATGCCCTCGGCAATGGTCGAACCGCCCTGCGGCAGCTCGGTGTGCTTGATCGCGTTGAACATGTTGGGAAAGCGCAGCGCCTGCACGCCGATCACCTGGATGGCCGGCTTCAAGGCCTTGGCCGCCGCCGCCACCCCGGCGATCAGCCCGCCGCCGCCGACGGCCACCACCAGCGTGTCCAGGCCCGGCACCTGCCGCAGCATCTCCAGCCCCACGGTGCCCTGGCCGGCGATGATGGCCTCGTCGTCGTAAGGATGGACGAATTCCAGCTGCTCGCCGGCGGCCAGCGCCAGCGCGTGGCTGCGGGCTTCTTCCAGCGTGTCGCCGTGCAGCACCACCTCGGCGCCGAAGCTGCGAGTGCGCTCCACCTTCACCCCGGGTGTGAAGCGGGGCATCACGATCACCGCCCGCAGCCCGAGCCGCTGCGCGTGATAGGCCACGCCCTGGGCGTGGTTGCCGGCGCTCATGGCGACCACCCCGCGGATCGCCGGGCGGTCGCCGCGATCGTGCTGCGCAGCGCTGAGCAGGGCCAGCTTGTTGCAGGCTCCCCGCTCCTTGAAGGACGCCGTGAACTGCAGGTTCTCGAACTTCAGGTACACCTGACAGCCGGTGATCTGCGACAAGGTGCGCGACTCGACGCAGGGCGTGTCCAGCAGCTGCCCTTGCAGGCGGGCGGCGGCGGCCAGGATCTCGGCAAGTCCGGTCATCGGGCAATTGTCCACGTTGGGAGTCTACGTGGCCCCACCCGGCGGATCTTCCATGTAGCATGGCCTCGCGCTATCTTCGTGCAGCTGTCCAAGGAGGTCGATTGGCCAAGCGTTCGCTGGATCTGCAAGTGCTGCCCTCGCCCGGCCTGAAGGACGCCCCCGTCCTCGACCTGATGTGCTCGCACTTCGTGCTGACGCTCGCGGCCAAGCAGGGCGCCAAGTTCAACGTGCGCCGCGATTTGAACGGCCTCTTGTCGCTGGCCGGCCGCCACCTGGTGTGGCCGGCGCCTTCGCTGGAGCGGCTGCGCGAGTTCCTGGGCCGCCGTTGCAAGGACAACGAGTTCTGGCGCGGCCACGAGCAGCTGAGCACGCGCGAATTCCTGGATCGCCACGGCGTCTGGCGCGGCCCCTACGAAGAGGGCACGCTGTTCTTCTACCTGGATGAATACGCCAAGGACCAGCCCAAGGACCTGCTGTCGGTGCTGGCCGTCACCGGCGACTGGCTCACGCATGCGCTCAAGAAACACTCCACCCTGGTGGAAAAGAACATCGCCGCACTGGCCAGCCTGCTGCAGTTGAACAAGGCCGAACGCGCCTTGCTGCTGTACGGCACGCTGGCGCGCTACCAGCGCGACCTGCGCAGCCTGCTGGTGGAGTTCAAGGTGAACAACGCGCCCGAGGCCTACGCCGCCATCGCCGAAGTGGCCGGCGTCACTGCCGCCGACGTGGGCGAGGCGCTGCGCGCGGGCTCGCGGCTGGAGCGCATCGGGCTGGTGGAAAACCTGATCTCCGAGCACAACATCACCGACCTGGCCGACCTGATGAAGGTCAGCGAAAAGCTGCCGCCGGTGCTGATGCGCGAGTACCGCGACCAGAGCGAGCTGATGGCGGTGTTCACGCGGCCATCGGCCAAGAGCAACCTGGCGCTGGATGACTTTTCCTTCGTCTCCGAAGACGCGCAGGTGCTGCGGGCCTTGCTGCGCAGCGCGGTGGAGCGCAAGGAGCCGGGCGTCAACGTGCTGCTGTACGGCCCGCCCGGCACCGGCAAGACCGAATTGGCGAAAGTGGTGGCGCAGGCGGCCGGCCTGGAGCTGTTCGAGGTGGAGTACGCGGACCGTGACGGCAATTCCCTGAGCGGGCGCGACCGCTACCGGTCCCTGCAGATCGCCCAGGTGTTCCTGAAAGGCAGCGCCCAGGCGGCGCTGCTGTTCGACGAAGTCGAGGACGTGTTCCCGCCGATCTCCAGCGAAGCCGCGCAGATGATGGCGCGGGCCGAGCAGATCGTCGCGCCGCCCTCGGGCAGCGTCAGCGGCAAGGCCTGGGTCAACCAGATCCTGGAAACCAACCCGGTGCCGACCATCTGGGTGACCAACCGCATCGAGCAGATCGATCCCGCCTTTCGCCGCCGCTTCGCCTACCACCTGGAGCTGAAGTCACCGCCGCCGGGCGCGCGCGAAGGGCTGGTGCGCAAGACGCTGGAAGGCGTGGAGGTGTCCGCCGCCTTCGTCGCCAAGCTGACCGAACGCAAGGGCCTGACGCCGGCGCAGATCCGCACGGCGGTGCGCTTTGCCGGGCTGGCGAACGCCGATGGCCTGTCGTCCGAGGAGCTGATCGAGCGGCAGCTGCGCAACGCGGATCGCGCGCTCGGCACGCGCAGCAACGACGGTGCGGTGCGTCCCAGCGTCACGACCTACGACCTGGAGATGCTGAACGTGGATTCGCGCTTCGAGGTGCCGCGCATCGTCGATGCGCTGAAGGCGCGCGGCCACGGCACCCTGTGTTTCTACGGCGCCCCGGGCACCGGGAAGACCGCGCTGGCCGAACACATCGCCCGCAGCCTCGACCGGCCCTTGCTGATCAAGCAGGCCAGTGACCTGATGAGCAAGTTCGTCGGCGAGACCGAGCAGAACATGGCGGGGATGTTCCGCGAGGCCGAGGCCGAGAAGGCGGTGCTGCTGCTCGATGAAGCCGACAGCTTCCTGCAGGACCGGCGCGGCGCCCAGCGCACCTACGAGGTCACCGAAGTCAACGAGATGCTGCAAGGGATGGAGCGCTTCGCCGGGATCTTCATCTGCACCACCAACCTGATGGACCGCATCGACCAGGCGGCGCTGCGCCGCTTCGCCTTCAAGATTCGCTTCAAGCCGTTGACGGCAGCGCAGCGCGAGCGGATGTTCGTGACCGAGGCGCTCGATGGCGAGCCTTCCTCGCTGACCGCCGACTCGCAGGCGCGGCTGGCGAAGCTGGACCAGCTGTGTCCCGGCGACTTCGCGGCGGTGAAGCGGCAGGTCGACATCCTCGCGGCCAAATTCAGCGCCGAGGAATTCCTGGAGCAGCTGGAGGCGGAGCACCGGATCAAGCCCGAGGTGCGGGAGGCGCGGAGCATCGGCTTTTTGCAGTAGGAGGTGCGCGCCCTACCGGCCCGGCCGTGCATTCGTAGGGTGTGCACGGAACGTGCGCACCACGCTGCGACCTAAGCCAGCGCGTGCAGCACGTCCATCACCGCCGGCCCGTACTTCTCCAGCTTGTTCGCGCCGATGCCGCTGACGCCTTCCAGGTCGCGCACGTCCTGCGGCGCCAGCGCGGCGATGGCCGCCAGCGTGGCGTCGTGGAAGATCACGTAGGCCGGCAGGTTGTGTTCGCGCGCCATCTCGGCGCGCCAGGCCTTGAGCGCGGTGAAGCGCTGCTGCCCGGCTTCCGTCAGGCCGGCCGCCGCCGCCGAAGGTGCGCGGGTCGCACCGCGCTCGCGCTTGCGGGTTCGCGTCGCCGGCTGGTTGATCGATTCGCGCAGCATCACCTGCTGCTCCCCCTTGAGCACCGCGCGCGAGCCGGCGGTGAGCTTCAGGGTGTTGTAGGCCTCCGCGTCGACGGCCAGCGCGCCGGTGGCGATCAGCTGGCGCAACACGCCGCGCAGCTGCTGCTCGGAGAAGACCGCGCCGATGCCGAAAGTGGACAGCCTTTCGTGGCCGAACTGCGCCACCTTCTCCGTGGCCTTGCCGCGCAGGATATCCATGATGTGGCCGGCGCCGAAGCTCATGCCGCCGGCCTGCTGCACGCGGTACACGGTGGACAGCAGCATGCGCGCGGCCTCCGTGCCGTCCCACACCGCCGGCGGCGTCAGGCAGTTGTCGCAATTGCCGCAGGGCTGCGAGGCCTCGCCGAAGTACGACAGCAGGCGCACGCGCCGGCAGTCGGTGGCCTCGGCCAGCGCCAGCAGCGCGTCGAGCTTGCCGCGCAAGGCCTGCTTGAACTCCTCGCCCGCCGGGCTCTCGTCGATCATGCGGCGCTGGTTCACCACGTCCTGCAGGCCGTAGGCCATCCAGGCGTCCGAAGGCAGGCCGTCGCGACCGGCGCGGCCGGTCTCCTGGTAATAGCCTTCGATGTTCTTCGGCAAGTCGAGGTGGGCGACGAAGCGCACGTCCGGCTTGTCGATGCCCATGCCGAAGGCGATGGTGGCCGTCATCACCACGCCGTCCTCGCGCAGGAAGCGGTCCTGGTGGCGCTGGCGCATGCCCTGGTCGAGGCCCGCGTGGTAGGGCAGGGCGTCCATGCCTTCCCGGCACAGGGTCTCGGCGATTTCCTCCACCCGCTTGCGCGACTGGCAGTAGACGATGCCGGCTTCGCCGGCGTGTTCCTGCTCGATGAAGCGCAGCAGCTGCCGTGTGGCGTCCTGCTTCTCGGCGATCGCATAGCGGATGTTCGGGCGATCGAAGCTGCTGACGAACTGGCGCGCGTCCTCGAATTGCAGGTGCTTGACGATGTCGGCCCGGGTCAGGCCGTCCGCCGTCGCCGTCAGCGCGATGCGCGGCACGCCAGCGTAGCGGGTGTGCAGCAGCGACAGGCCGCGGTATTCCGGCCGGAAGTCGTGGCCCCACTGGCTGACGCAATGCGCCTCGTCGATCGCGAAGAGGCTCAGCTTGCCTTGCTGGTGCAGGGTGTCCAGCAGCGACAGGAAGCGCGGCGTGGTCAGGCGTTCGGGAGCGGCGTAGACCATGGTCAGGTCGCCGCGCAGCATGCGCTGTTCCACGTTGCTGGCCTGTTCGCCGGTCAGCGTGGAGTTCAGGAAGGCGGCTTCGACGCCGGCCTCGCGCAGCGCGCCGACCTGGTCGTGCATGAGCGCGATCAGCGGCGAAACGACGATCGCCACGCCGAGCCCGGCGTCCTGCCGCGCCAGCGCGGGTATCTGGTAACACAGCGACTTGCCGCCGCCGGTGGGCATCAGCACCAGCGCATCGCCACCGGCGACCACGTGGTCGACGATGTCGGCCTGGGCGCCA
>NZ_JAQGLS010000111.1 GCF_028292805.1 Ramlibacter sp.
CGTCAAGGCGATGAAAGACCTGAGCAACTACCTGGCCACGAAGAAGGTGCCGTTCTCGGTGGCCGTGATCCCGCGCTACGTCGACGGCCTGGGCGCCTACAACGGCGGCGTGCGCCAGGAAGTGCACCTGTCGCAGGCGACCAACCTGCGCACCGCGCTGGCCTACGCGCGCGGCAAGGGCGGCGAGATGGTGATGCACGGCTTCACCCACCAGTACGGCACGATGAAGAATCCGCACACCGGCGTCAGTGGCGACGACTACGAATTCTGGAACATCGTGGACAACAAGCCGTTCCCGGAAGACTCGCCCTCGTGGGTGCTGGGCCGGCTGAACCAGGGCCTGCAGGACATGCGCGCCAACGGCCTGGCCCCGATCGCCTGGGAAGCGCCGCACTACCAGACGTCGGCCATCACCGCCCGCACCGCGCCGCAGCTGTTCACCACCACCTACCAGCGCGTCGTCTACTACACGGCCGACAAGCCCAAGTTCGCCGCCGGCATCGGCAAGGACTTCAGCGTCGGCCAGTTCTACCCGTACGTGATCGGCAAGGACCACTACGGCCAGGCCGTGCTGCCGGAAAACCTGGGCAACATCGAGTACGACATCAGCGACATCGACCCGACTTCCAACTACAACTACACGGCGGACGACCTGATCACCAACGCGAAGTACGCCAAGGTGGTGCGCGACGGTTTCGCCTCGTTCTTCTTCCACCCGTTCTGGCTGGAACCCGAAGTCGGCACGCCCGGCCTGGCCGATTTCAGGAAGACGATCGAGGGCATCACGGCCCTGGGTTTCAAGTGGGTTGCGCCGAGCACGCTGCGCTGACAGCGGCGCAGCAGGACCTTACTTGCGGCCGCGTTCGCGGGCTCGCCGCACCTGGCGGGTCTCGGTGGCGCGCTTGGCCGCCAGCTCCCGCTCGCGCCGCCTGGCCCGGTAGCGCCGCGAGAGCAGCCGGGCCACGGTGAAGGTGACGGCGGAGGTGAGGACCAGCAACAGGATGCTGGTGAAATCAGTGGGCATGGTGAAGGTCTACAACGCAGCGAAGGGCAATTGTGCCAGTGCGCGCAGCGTTGCCCAGCCCCCGCTTCTAGCCGAACCGCAGCGCGATCACCCCGCCCAGGATGGCAGCCGTGCCCAGGATGCGGCGCAGGCTCAACGCCTCCTTCAGCAGAAACACCCCAAGCAACACAGCGAACAGCACCGAGCTCTCGCGCAGGGCGGCGACAGTGGCGACCGGCGCCCGGGTCATCGCCCACAAGGCGATGCCGTAGGAGCCGAACGAGGCGGCCGCGCCGATGAGCGCCAGCGGGGCGCGGGCCCGCGCATACGGCCAGGCCACGGCAAAGCCGCGGCGGCGCAGCACCAGCAGCGCGAACGGCCAGCCGTCCAGCGCGAACAGCGCGGCCAGGTACTGCAAGGCGGTGCCGCCACCGTCGACCGCCTTGCGCACGCCGATCGCGTCGACCACGGTGTAGATCGCGATGATGACGGCGTTGGCCAGGGCGAAGGCGACGGCCCGCGGCTGGTTCAACGCCTGCACCGACAGCCCCAGCGCCAGCACCCCGGCGCAGACACCGGCGACCCCGGCCCAGGACAGCGGCGACAGGTGCTCGCCCACCGTCAGCGCGGCCGACAGTGCCACCAGCAACGGCGCCACCCCACGCATCAGCGGATAGGTCAGGCCAAGGTCGCCATGCCGGTAGGCCTCGGTCAGGGCGATGTAGTAGCCGATGTGGATGGCGACCGAAGCGGCGATCCACGGCCAGGCATCCGGCGGCGGCAGTCCGGTGAACAGCAGCACCGGGATGGCGAGAACGGATCCGAGCAGGTGGATCACCGCCGTGTCCAGCGCCTTGTCGGTGCTGGATTTCACCAGCGTGTTCCAGCCGGCGTGCAGCAGGGCGCCAACCAGCACGGCGGCCACCACGGTCCAGGTCAGCGTCATGCGGCGATTAAAGCAGTGTTGGCTGTCCGCCCGGGCTGACGCGGCCGACGCGAACCACAAAAGAAAAAGCCCCTGGAGAGGGGCTTTTCGGTTGGCCGCCGTAGCGGCCGTTGCTTGTCGTTGGAGGAGCGGGAGGGATTCGAACCCTCGATGCGGGTTTTAGCCCACATACTCCCTTAGCAGGGGAGCACCTTCGGCCACTCGGTCACCGCTCCGGTGCCGGGATTATGCCCGAAAACCGGGAGGTTTCTCGCCTGTCCGGGGCTGGGTCCCCGCCCGCGCGGGGACGGTCGGTGCGCCGGCGCGCCTTACCCGATCGGCTGGTCGAGGTCGAAGGCGCGGTGCAGCGCGCGCACCGCCAGCTCCATGTATTTCTCGTCGATCACGACCGACGTCTTGATCTCGCTGGTGGAGATCATCTGGATGTTGATGCCCTCCTCCGACAGCGCGCGAAACATCTTGCTGGCGATGCCGACGTGGCTGCGCATGCCGATGCCGACGATGCTCACCTTGCAGATGCGGGTGTCGCCCTCGACGCGGTCGGTGCCCAGCGTCGGCACGACCTTGGCCTTGAGCACGTCGATGGTGCGGGCGTAGTCGTTGCGATGCACCGTGAAGCTGAAGTCCGTCTTGCCGTCGTGCGAGACGTTCTGGATGATCACGTCGACCTCGATGTTGGCGTCGGCCACGGCGCCCAGGATCTGGTAGGCGATGCCGGGGCGGTCGGGCACGCCCAGCACCGAAATCTTGGCTTCGTCGCGGTTGAACGCGATGCCGGATACCACGGCACTTTCCATTGTCTCGTCTCCCTCAAAAGTGATCAGCGTGCCGGAAACGGCCTCTTGCGCCAGGGGAATGTCCCACGGCGTGAAGCTCGAAAGCACGCGCAGCGGAACCTGGTACTTGCCGGCGAATTCCACCGACCGGATCTGCAGGATCTTGGAGCCCATCGACGCCATCTCCAGCATCTCCTCGAAGGTCACCGTCGCCAGCCGGCGCGCCTCGGGCACCACCCGCGGGTCGGTCGTGTAGACGCCGTCGACGTCGGTGAAGATCAGGCATTCGGCCGCCTTCAGCGCCGCCGCCACCGCCACCGCGGAGGTGTCGCTGCCGCCGCGGCCCAGCGTGGTGATGTGGCCGTCGTTGTCGATGCCCTGGAAGCCGGCGATGATGACCACCTTGCCGGCGTCGAGTTCGGCGCGCACGCGCTGGTCGTCGATCGACTCGATGCGGGCCTTGGTGTAGGCGTTGTTGGTGCGCACCGGCACCTGCCATCCGGTGAAGCTGATGGCGGGCACGCCCTCGGCCTGCAGCGCCAGCGCCAGCAGGCCGACGGACACTTGCTCGCCGGTGGCGGCCAGCATGTCGAGCTCGCGCTGCATGGCGGGGTCGGAGCCGGCGGGCGAGACTTCCTTGGCCAGGCCCAGCAGGCGGTTGGTTTCCCCGCTCATGGCGCTGGGCACGACGACCATCTGGTTGCCGGCACGGGCCCATTTGGCCACGCGCCTGGCGACGTTGCGGATGCGCTCGGTCGAGCCCATGGACGTGCCGCCGTATTTGTGAACGATCAATGCCATCTGGGTGGGAATGAAGGATTGCTGAACGCCAAATGAAACGTCCGCCCAGGGGGCGGACCACGGCGTGATGAACCAGGGATTATATCTAGGCACTATCACTCCTTGCCCTTCGCGGGAAGGTTGGGATGGCGGCCCCCGGGGTCGCCCGGGGTCTCCCGGCGCCTTGCGGGTGTGCCCCCACCCTACCCTGCCCCGCAGGGGGAGGAAATGAAGGCGAGCCGCTCGCCCTGCCGCTCCACCATCCCGGCCCCCACCTTGATCCGGATCTTGTGCCCGCGCGTGGTGCAGTCCGCCACCTGGTCCAGCAACTCCTCCAACTGCGCGGCGCTGGCCGACGCCGCATGCGCGGTGCGCAGCCAGTGCCGCAGCAGGTTGGCCTGGCGTGCCCGCGCCAGCAGCTGCAGCGCGCTGATGGCGGGCACGCCTCCCAGGCGCGCGAGGTCTTCCGCCGCCACGCCCTCCAGCAGCTGCTGCGCCTGCGCCGCGTGGCGCGACGAGCGCGCGAAGGTTTCGCGGTACTGCGGGAAGGCTTCCTGCAACGCCGGCAGCAGCAGGTGGCGGATGCGGTTGCGGGTGAAGGCGGTGTCGGCGTTGGTGGGGTCTTCCACCACGACGACGCCGGCTTGCGCGATCCACTCGCGGATGGCGCGCGCGGGCAGCGCCAGCAGCGGCCGCACGAACGGCACGCCTTCGCGCTGGAACACCGGCGCCATCGCGGCCAGGCCGGGCAGGCCGGCGCCGCGGCTCAAGGCCAGCAGCAGCGTCTCGACCTGGTCGTCGGCGTGCTGCCCGAGCAGCACCGCCTGCAAGCCCGCTTCGCGCGCACCATCGGCCAGCGCCGCGTAGCGCGCCTGGCGCGCCGCGTCTTCCGGGCTGTCGCCGGGCGCGTTGCGCGCATCCACGCGCCGCACCTGCAGCGGCACGCCCAGCCCCAGGCAGGTGGCGCGGCAATGCTGCTCGAAGGCATCGCCAGCGGCCTGCAGGCCGTGGTGGACGTGGATCGCCCGCACCTGGCCCGGCCACCTTTGGGCGGCGGCCAGCAACAGCACGGTGGAATCGGCCCCGCCGCTGTAGGCGACGGCCAGGGGCAGCGGCAAGGCCAGGCCGGCGAGCGCCAGGCGCGCCGGATTGCCCTGCGCGATGTCAGCCAGCGTCGGCCTTGGTGTCGGTGAAGCGGCCATAGCTTTGCAGCCGCTCGTAGCGCCGGTCCACCAGCTCGCGCACCTTCAGGTCGGCCAGCTGGCGCCAGGCGTCGTTCAGCGCGCGCTTGAGGAAGGCGGCCATCTGCTTGTGGTCGCGGTGGGCGCCACCCACCGGCTCGTTGACGATCTTGTCGATCAGACCCAGGGCCTTGAGGCGGTGCGCCGTGATGCCCATGGCGTCGGCCGCTTCCTGCGCCTTCTCGGAGGTCTTCCAGAGGATGGAGGCGCAGCCTTCCGGGCTGATCACGGAATACACCGCGTACTGCAGCATCAGCACCTGGTCGGCCACCGAGATCGCCAGCGCGCCGCCGGAGCCGCCTTCACCGATCACGGTGGTGATGATCGGCACCTCCAGCTGCGCCATCTCGTAGATGTTGCGGCCGATGGCTTCGGACTGGCTGCGCTCCTCGGCGTCGATGCCCGGGTAGGCGCCGGGGGTGTCGACGAAGGTGAAGACCGGCAGCTTGAACTTCTCGGCCGTCTTCATCAGGCGCAGCGCCTTGCGGTAGCCCTCGGGGCGGGTCATGCCGAAGTTGCGCAGCCCGCGCTCCTTGGTATCGCGGCCCTTCTGGTGGCCCAGCACCATGCAGGCGTTGCCGTTGAAGCGGGCCAGCCCGCCGACGATCGACAGGTCGTCGGAGAAATGCCGGTCGCCGTGCAGTTCGACGAAATCCGTGAAGATTTCGGTGATGTAGTCCAGCGTGTAGGGCCGCTCCTGGTGGCGGGCGATCTTGGTGATCTGCCACGGCGACAGCTGGCTGTAGATGTCCTTGGTCAGCTGCTGGCTCTTCTTGCCGAGCTGGTCGATCTCCTCGGAAATGTCGACCGCCGATTCGGTCTGCACGTAGCGCAGCTCCTCGATCTTGGTCTCGAGCTCCGCGATGGGCTGCTCGAAGTCCAGGAAAGTTCTTTTCGCCAAGCTTTGTTCTCCTCGTTTGCGCCGTCGGGGCTACCTGCCTAGTAGGCCACTGGCAGCGGGTCGAGCGAGCGCCAAATATACCAAGTGGCGACGCTGCAGTAAGGGCTCCAGGCGGCGGCCACCTCGCGGGCCTCGCTGCGGCTGACCGGGTCGCCGGAAAAATAGTTCTTGCTGATGCCGGAGAGCAGGCCGGCGTCGTCCAGCGGCAGCACGTTGGGCCGCATCAGGTGGAAGATCAGGAACATCTCCGCGGTCCAGCGGCCAATGCCGCGGATGCCCACCAGTTCGGCGATGATTTCCTCGTCGGGCATGGCCAGCCAGGCGTCGGCGTGGACGGCGCCCGAGTCGAAGTGCAGCGCCAGGTCCACCAGGTACTCGATCTTGCGCGCCGGCAGGCCGGCCGCGCGCATGTCGTCCACCTTCAGCTTGAGCACGCTGCCGGGCGTCATCCGGCGCGGCAGCGAGACGAACCGGTCCCAGACGCTCTGGGCGGCCTTGACCGAGATCTGCTGGCCGACGATGCTGCGCGCCAGCGTGATGAAGGCATCGCCGCGCGACTGCAGGCAGGCGGTGCCGAACTGCGGGATCAGCCGCTTCATCACGCGGTCGCGCCGGGTGAGGTACTTTTGCGCCTCGCCCCAGTAGTCGGGCGTGACGAGGACGGGGGCCGGCGCCGCAGGAGTCACTGCGCCGTCTCCCAGGTGGTGCCGGTGGCGGAATCCTTGAGCACGATGCCCTGGGCCAGCAGCTCCTGGCGGATGCGGTCGGCCTGGACGAAGTCCTTGGCGGCCTTGGCGGCCGCGCGGGCGGCGATCTTCTGCGCGATCGCGGCCTCGTCCAGCCCGGCGCCGGCCTGCAGGAAGGCCCGGGGTTCGCCCTGCAGAATGCCCAGCGTGCCGCCCAGCGCCTTGAGCAGGCCGGCGCGTTGCGGCGAGCGGCCGCGGTTGACGTCGGCCGCCAGCTCGAACAGCACGGCGATGGCCTCGGGCGTGGCGAAGTCGCTGTCCATCGCGGCCTTGAAGCGGGCGGCGTGCGGGTCGCTCCAGTCGATTGGCGCATCCACCGGCGCCACCAGGTCGAGCGCCGTGTACAAGCGCTTCAACGCACCGCGGGCGTCCTCCAGGTGGACGTCGCTGTAATTGAGCGGGCTGCGATAGTGGGCGCGGACGATGAAAAAGCGCAGCGTCTCGGCATCGAACCGCTCCAGCACCTCGCGGATGGTGAAGAAGTTGCCCAGCGACTTGGACATCTTCTCGTTGTCGATGTTGACGAAGCCGTTGTGCATCCACACCTGCGCCAGCGGCACCCCGCTGGCGCCCTCGCTCTGGGCGATCTCGTTCTCGTGGTGCGGGAACTGCAAGTCGGCGCCGCCGCCGTGGATGTCGAAGGTGTCGCCGAGCAGCGCGCAGGCCATCGCGGAGCATTCGATGTGCCAGCCCGGGCGGCCCTTGCCGTAGCCGCTGTCCCATTGGGCGTCGGCCGGCTCCTCGGGCTTGGCGGCCTTCCATAGCACGAAGTCCAGCGGATCTTCCTTGCCATCGAGCACCGCCACCCGCTCGCCGGCGTGCAGCTCGTCCAGCGACTTTCCCGACAGCTTGCCGTAGCCGGGAAAGCGGCGCACCGCGTAGTTGACGTCGCCCCCGGCGCGGTAAGCCAGCCCCTTGCCTTCCAGCCGGCGCACGATGTCCAGCATCTGCGGCACGTAGTCGGTGGCCCGCGGGTCGTGGGTCGGGCGCTCGACGCCCAGGGCGTCGAAGTCGCGGTACATGGCGGCGATCATGCGGTCGGTCAGGGACCGGACGGTCTCGCCGTTTTCGACCGCGCGCCGAATGATCTTGTCTTCGATGTCGGTGATGTTGCGCACGAACGTCAGGCGCAGGCCGCTGGCCTTGAGCCAGCGCTGCACCACGTCGAAGGCCACGGCGGCGCGCGCGTGACCCACGTGGCACAGGTCGTACACCGTGATGCCGCACACGTACATGCGCACGTGCCCCGGCTCCAGTGGCGAAAAGTGCTCCAAAGCACGCGTGAGCGTGTTGTAGATGCGAAGGCTCATTGGGTCTGAAAAAGCGCCGCGGCGCTGGTCTGGGGATGGCGCCGGGGGCGCCTGGCCGCGGGCCGAATGTTGTTCTCGAAGGACGGGGCTGTGCCGCGGGCGCGGCCCCCCGCTACAATCCGCACGCAGTATATAGCCCCCTTCGAGGGCGTGTCACAAGCGTTGGATCAAGAGGCCCTATGTCGGTTGCGCGCAAGAATCTTCCCCGAACCCTGGCTCTCGCCGTGCTCACGGCGGCACTGCTGGCTGTCGGTGGCATGGCCCGGGCCGACGAGTACGGCGACGTCAACCAGCTGCTGCGCACGGGCAAGCTGCCCGAGGCGCTGGCCAAGGCCGACCAGTACCTGGCCGGCAAGCCCAAGGATCCGCAGATGCGCTTTCTCAAGGGGGTGATCCAGACGGAGTCGGGCAAGGCCCCCGACGCCATCGTCACCTTCACCCGGCTGACCGAAGACTACCCGGAGCTGCCCGAGCCCTACAACAACCTGGCGGTGCTGTACGCCGGCCAGGCGCAATTCGACAAGGCACGGGCGGCGCTGGAGATGGCCATCCGCACCAATCCCAGCTATGCCACGGCGCACGAGAACCTGGGCGACGTCTACGCCAAGCTCGCCAGCCAGGCCTACAGCAAGGCGCTGCAGCTCGATGGCGCCAACACCGCTGTTCAGCCCAAGCTGGCACTGATCCGCACGCTGTTTTCCACCGACAGCAAAAACCCGGCAAAACCAGTTGCTGCCGCACCTGCAG
>NZ_JAQGLS010000107.1 GCF_028292805.1 Ramlibacter sp.
CTGGTGACGCTGTTCGCGCCGCTGGTCGCCCAGTTCGCCGTCAAGCTCGGGCCACCCGAGTATTTCTGCCTGATGCTGCTGGCCTTCACCACCGTCAGCGCGGTACTGGGCAAGAGCACCTTGCGCGGCCTGGCGGCGCTGTTCATCGGGCTGGCGATCGGGCTGATCGGGCTGGACCAGATCTCCGGCCAGACCCGCTACACCGGGGGCCTGCCGGAGCTGATGGACGGCATCGAAATCGTGCTGGTGGCGGTGGGCCTGTTCGCCGTCGGGGAGACGCTCTACAACGTGCTGTACGAAGGCCGGGTGGAGCCCACGCGCAATTCCTACCGCAAGGTGCACATGACGGGCCTGGAGTGGCGTCGCTCGTGGCCGGCCTGGCTGCGCGGCACCGCGATCGGTTTTCCGTTCGGCACCATTCCGGCCGGCGGCACCGAGATCCCGACCTTCCTGAGTTACGGCGTGGAGCGCAAGCTGTCCAAGCACAAGGAGGAGTTCGGTCGCGAAGGCGCGATCGAAGGCGTGGCCGGCCCGGAGGCCGCCAACAACGCTGCCGTCACCGGCACGCTGGTGCCGCTGCTGACGCTGGGCATCCCCACTTCCACCACCGCTGCCATCCTGCTGGGAGCCTTCCAGAACTACGGCATCCAGCCCGGCCCGCAGCTGTTCACCAATTCGGCGGCACTGGTCTGGGCGCTGATCGCCTCGCTCTACATCGGCAACGTGATGCTGCTGATCCTGAACCTGCCGCTGGTGGGCCTGTGGGTCAAGCTGCTGAAGATCCCGCGCCACTCGCTGTATGCCGGCATCCTGATCTTCGCGACGGTGGGCGTCTACGGCATGCGCCAGAGCGCGTTCGACCTGGTGCTGCTGTATGTCCTGGGCCTGCTGGGCGTGCTGATGCGGCGCTACGATTTCCCGACCGCGCCCGTCATCGTCGGCATGATCCTGGGCCCGCTGGCCGAGGCGCAGCTGCGCAACGCGATGTCGATCGGCGAGGGCAGCTGGCTGGTGTTCGTGCAACGGCCGATGTCGGCGGTGCTGCTGGCCATCGTGCTGACGGTGCTGGTGCTGCCGCGGCTGCTGCGGGGCAGGAGAGTGGATGAAGCGTACTCGGGGAGTTGAGCGAGGCAAGCCTCAGCCCCGTAGGGTGTGCAGCTTTGCTGCGCACCAGCCACCGCCGCCAGGTGCGCAGCAAGCTGCACACCTACCGGGATGCAGGCGCATCAGCTAAGTGCTTTCCCCCGGGGAACACGGGGCAGCCCCCGCTACCATCGCCCCATGCCATCCGACCAAACGCTGCCGCTCGACGGGCAGCGCATCCTGGAGCTCGCCGCCCGCTCGATGTTCGAGCTGTTCGCCAACGCCAGCGAAGGCATGCTGCTGGTCGACCGCGAGGCGCGGGTGGTGTGGATCAACGACCAGTACAAGCGCTTCCTGCCGGCCCTGGGCTTTCCGCGGGTGGAGGACTTCGTGGGCCATCCGGTGTCCGACGTCGTCCACAACACGCAGATGCACCGGGTGCTGCAGACCGGCAAGCCGATCCTGATCGACCTGCTGTCCAACAAGGCCGGCACCTTCGTCGTCAGCCGCATCCCCTTGCGCGACGACGCCGGCGCCGTCATCGGGGCGCTGGGCATCGTGCTGTTCGACCATCCCGAGACCACGCTGCAGCCGCTGATCCACAAGTTCGCCAACCTGCAGCGCGACCTCGATGACGTGCGGCGCGAGCTGGCCAGCCAGCGCCGCAGCAAGTACACCCTGGCCAGCTTCGTCGGCAGCTCGCCGGGGGCGCTGGAAGTCAAGCGCCAGGCCCGCCGCGCGGCGCAGTCGTCCAGCCCGGTGCTGCTGCTGGGCGAGACCGGCACCGGCAAGGAACTGCTGGCGCATGCCATCCACGCCGCCTCGCCGCGCGCGCGCGCGGCCTTCGTCAGCATCAACATTGCCGCCGTGCCCGACACGCTGCTGGAAGCCGAGTTCTTCGGCGTGGCGCCGGGCGCCTACACCGGCGCCGACCGCAAGGGCCGCGACGGCAAGTTCAAGCTGGCCGACGGCGGCACGCTGTTCCTGGACGAGATCGGCGACATGCCGCTGTCGCTGCAGCCCAAGCTGCTGCGCGCCCTGCAGGAAGGCGAGATCGAACCGCTCGGCTCCAACAAGGTGCTCCCCTTCGACGCCCGCGTGATCGCCGCCACCTCGCGCGACCTCGGCGCGCTGGTGCGCGAAGGCAAGTTCCGGGAAGACCTGTACTACCGCCTCAACGTGCTGCCGGTGCGGGTGCCGCCGCTGCGCGAACGCCGCGCCGACATCCCCTTGCTGGCCGAGGTGCTGGTGGAAGACATCGCGCTGCGCAACGGCACGGCGCCGTTCGAGCTGGCCGCGGACGCGCTGGCCATGCTGTGCTCGCAGGCGTGGCGCGGCAACATCCGCGAGCTGCGCAACGTGCTGGAGCAGGCAGCGATGCGCAGCGAGACCCAGCAGATCGAGGAGCTGCACCTGGCACAGGTGCTGCGGGAGGCCGGCGTGGAGCGCCTGCCGCCGGCCGCGCCGCCGCCGCGGGTGCGCGCGGCGCCGGCCGGCGACCCGCTGCGTCCGCTGGCCGAGCAGGTGGCCGAGGTCGAGCGCCAAGCCATCCAGGCGGCGATGCAAGCCACCGGCGGCAACAAGCTGGCAGCAGCCAAGTTGCTTGGAATTTCGCGGGCCAAGCTCTACGAGCGCCTCGAGCTTCCTGCCTGAATTGGAGTCATCTGTCTGGAAATCAGTCAATCCAACTGTATGAATTTCGCGCACTCGCACCGACCTCTGCAGGAATTCCCTTTCAGATCAACCACTTGGCAGCTGGCACGACGCGTGCGTTGAACACGCCGCCAAAATCAAATCATCAGGAGACACAACATGCATCGCCGCACCTGGGTCGCAGCCGCCATTGCCGCCGCCACGCTCGCCTCCCCCGCCGTCTGGGCGCAGGGCAAGGAAATCAGGATCGCCCACGTCTACAGCCGCACCGGCCCGCTCGAGGCTTACGGCAAGCAGACCCAGACCGGCCTGATGATGGGCCTGGACTACGCCACCGGCGGCACCATGATGGTGGGCGGCAAGAAGATCGTCCTGATCGAAAAGGACGACCAGGGCAAGCCCGACCTGGGCAAGTCGCTGCTGGCCACCGCCTACTCCGACGACAAGGCCGACGTCGCCATCGGCCCGACCTCCTCGGGCGTCGCGCTGGCCCTGCTGCCGGTCGCCGAGGAATACAAGAAGGTCCTGCTGGTGGAGCCCGCCGTGGCCGACTCCATCACCGGCGACAAGTGGAACAAGTACATCTTCCGCACCGGCCGCAACAGCTCGCAGGACGCGATCTCCAACGCCGTGGCGCTGGACAAGCCGGGCGTGACCATCGCCACCCTGGCGCAGGACTATGCTTTCGGCCGTGACGGCGTCAAGGCGTTCAAGGAATCGATCAAGACCGCCAAGATCGTCCATGAGGAATACCTGCCTGCGACCACGACGGACTTCACCGCCGGCGCGCAGCGCCTGATCGACAAGCTCAAGGACATTCCCGGCCGCAAGGTGATCTGGATCGTCTGGGCCGGCGCCGGCAACCCGTTCAAGATCGCCGACCTCGACTTGAAGCGCCACGGCATCGAGATCGCCACCGGCGGCAACATCCTGCCGGCGATGGCCGCCTACAAGCAGTTTCCCGGCATGGAAGGCGCCACCTACTACTACTTCGGCATCCCGAAGAACCCGGTGAACGAGGCGCTGGTGGCCAACCACTACAAGCAGTTCAAGACGCCGCCGGACTTCTTCACGGCCGGTGGTTTCTCCTCGGCGATGGCCATCGTCACGGCGCTCAAGAAGACCAATGGCGACGCGACGGCCGCCAAGCTGATCCCCGCCATGGAAGGCATGAGCTTCGACACGCCCAAGGGCAAGATGACCTTCCGCAAGCAAGACCACCAGGCCATGCAGAGCATGTACCACTTCAAGGTCAAGGCCGACCCGGCGTTCGCCTGGGGCGTGCCGGAACTGGTGCGCGAAATCAAGCCCGAAGAAATGAACGTCCCGATCCGGAATAAACGGTAAGCGGACTTCGCGGGGCGACGGTCGTCGCCTCGCTCCTTCGAGATTTCCATTCCCCCTGATCCCTGCCCCGCGCGATCGGGGCAGGCATCGCGCACCCTGCGAAAGCCATGAGCCTCCTCGCCACCCAGGACCTGACCATCCGCTTTGGCGGCCACGTCGCGGTCAACGGCGTCACCTGTGCCTTCGAGCCGGGCACGCTGACCGCCATCGTCGGCCCCAACGGCGCCGGCAAGACGACCTATTTCAACCTGATCTCGGGCCAGCTCAAGGCCAGCAGCGGCACCGTCACGCTGGGCGGGCGCGACCTGTCGAAAGACTCGCCCTCGCAGCGCACCCGCGCCGGCCTCGGCCGCGCCTTCCAGCTGACCAACCTGTTCCCGCGCCTGTCGGTGCTGGAGAACGTGCGGCTGGCCGTGCAGGCCACGCGCGAAGGCAAGCACCGCCGCGGGCTGAATTTGTGGAGCATCTGGAGCGACCACGCGGCCCTGACCGAGCGCGCCGACGAAATCCTGGTGACCGTGGCGATGAAGGACAAGGAGCACGAGCTGGTGGCCAGCCTGCCGCACGGCGACCAGCGCAAGCTGGAAGTGGCGCTGCTGATAGCGCTGGAGCCGCAGGTGTTCATGTTCGACGAGCCCACCGCCGGCATGAACGCCGCCGAGGCGCCCGTCATCCTCAACCTGATCCGCCAGCTGAAGGCGGACAAGACCAAGACCATCCTGCTGGTGGAACACAAGATGGATGTGGTGCGCGAACTGGCGGACCGGATCATCGTGCTGCACAACGGATCGCTGGTGGCCGACGGCGAACCGGCGGAGGTGATCGCCTCGCCCGTCGTGCAGGAAGCTTACCTTGGCATTGCCCCGAAGGAGGCCGCATGAACCCGATTCGCTCCCTCCCCCTCCGGGGGAGGGCTGGGGTGGGGGCATCCCCCGCGCCCACCAGCACCGCCGAGCGCCCCCATCCCGACCTTCCCTCAGAGGGGGAGGGAGCAAAGCAATGAGCGACAACCTGTTGACCCTGTCCGCCGTGCAGACGCACATCGGCGCGTACCACATCCTGCACGGCGTCGACCTGGCCGTGCCGCGCGGCCAGCTGACCATGCTGCTCGGGCGCAACGGCGCCGGCAAGACGACCACGCTGCGCACGATCATGGGGCTGTGGTGCGCCTCGCAAGGCCGCATCATCTTCGCCGGCCAGGACATCACGCAGGCCACGACGCCGCAGATCGCCGGCCTGGGCGTGGCTTACGTGCCCGAGACCATGGGCATCTTCGCCGACCTGACGGTCAAGGAGAACATGCTGCTGGCGGCCCGCGCCGCCAAGCGCGCGGCGCAGATGGACGACAGGCGCCTGCAATGGATTTTTACGCTGTTTCCCGCGGTCGAGAAGTTCTGGAACCACCCGGCCGGCAAGCTGTCGGGCGGGCAAAAGCAGATGCTGGCGGTGGCGCGTTCCATCGTCGAGCCGCGCGAGCTGCTGATCATCGACGAGCCCAGCAAGGGCCTGGCGCCCGCGATCATCAACAACATGATCGACGCCTTCGCGCAGCTGAAGGCCAGCGGCGTGACCATCCTGCTGGTGGAGCAGAACATCAACTTCGCCAAGCGTCTGGGCGACACCGTGGCCGTGATGGACAACGGCGTCGTGGTGCATGCCGGCGCCATGAAGGAGCTCGCCGAGAACGAGGAGCTGCAGCACTCGCTGCTGGGGCTGGCGCTATGAACATGCTGAAAGATTTCGACTGGAAGCCGCTGGCCCTGGTGCCGGGGCTGGCGCTGCTGGTGCTGCCCTTCATGGGCTCGGGCTCCACCTGGGTCACGCTCACCGTCGCCGGGCTGGCGATGGGCATGATCATCTTCATCATCGCTTCCGGCCTGACGCTGGTGTTCGGCCTGATGGACGTGCTGAACTTCGGCCACGGCGTGTTCATCGCGCTGGGCGCCTTCGTCGCCACCAGCGTGCTGGGAGCGATGGGCGACTACACCTCGTCGGGCAGCATCTGGGTCAACATGATGGCGGTGCTGCCGGCGATGGTGATCGCGATGCTGGTGGCCGCGGCCGTCGGCCTGGCCTTCGAGCGCTTCATCGTGCGGCCGGTGTACGGCAATCACCTCAAGCAGATCCTGATCACCATGGGCGGGATGATCATCGGTGAAGAGCTGATCAAGGTCATCTGGGGCCCGATGCAGATCCCGCTGCCGCTGCCCGAGGGCATCCGCGGCGCCATCCTGCTGGGCGACGCGGCGGTGGAGAAGTACCGATTGATCGCGGTGGTGGTGGGCCTGCTGGTGTTCGGCCTGCTGCTGTGGGTGCTCACGCGCACCAAGATCGGCCTCCTGATCCGCGCTGGCGTGCAGGACCGCGAGATGGTCGAGTCGCTGGGCTACCGCATCAAGGTCCTCTTCATCGGTGTCTTCGTCGTCGGCAGCGCGCTGGCCGGCCTGGGCGGCGTGATGTGGGGCCTCTACCAGCAGAACGTGACGCCGCAGATGGGCGCGCAGGTCAACGTGCTGATCTTCATCGTGCTGATCATCGGCGGCCTCGGTTCCACCACCGGCGCGCTGGTGGGCGCGCTGCTGGTCGGCCTGATGGCCAACTACACCGGCTTTCTGGTGCCCAAGATGGCGCTGTTCTCCAACATCCTGCTGATGATGGCCATCCTGCTGTGGCGCCCGCAGGGCGTCTACGCGCTGAGCAAGTAAAGGGCCGACATGCTGACCCGCCTCTTTTCCAACGACTTCCCGCGCAGCCGCATCCTGGCGATGATCCTGCTGCTGGTGTTCCTGGCACTGGCACTGACGCCGTTCCTGATTCCTGGCGTCAAGGCGCTGAACGTGGCGGCCAAGGTGCTGGTGTTCATCGTGATGGTGGCCAGCTTCGACCTGTTGCTCGGCTACACCGGCATCGTCAGCTTCGCCCACACCATGTTCTTCGGCATCGGCGCCTACGGCATCGCCATCGCCTCCACGCGCATGGACGCCGGCTGGGGCGCGCTCGCCGTCGGCCTGCTGCTGGCGCTGGCCGTGTCCTTCGTGCTGGCGGCGGCCATCGGACTGTTCTCGCTGCGGGTGCGGGCGATCTTCTTTTCGATGATCACGCTGGCGTTCGCGGCCGCCTTCCAGACGCTGGCCTCGCAGCTGTCGGAGTTCACCGGTGGCGAGGACGGGCTGACGTTCAAGATGCCCGAGGCGCTGTCGCCCAGCTTCGAGTTGTCGGCCACGCCGTTCCTGGGCGTCTCGCTGGACGGCCGGCTGATCTGCTACTACCTGCTGTTCGCGGTGGCGGTGGTGCTGTTCCTGGCCATGCTGCGCATCGTCAACTCGCCGTTCGGGCGGGTGCTGCAGGCGATCCGCGAGAACGAGTTCCGGGCCGAGGCGATCGGCTACCGCGTCGTCATCTACCGCACCGTCTCCAGCGTGCTGTCGGCGCTGTTCGCCAGCATGGCCGGCGCCATGCTGGCGATCTGGCTGCGCTACAACGGACCGGACACCACCTTGTCGTTCGAGATCATGCTGGACGTGCTGCTGATCGTCGTCATCGGCGGCATGGGCACCATCTACGGCGCGGTGATCGGCTCCGCCCTGTTCGTGGTCGCCCAGAGCTACTTGCAGGACCTGCTGCGCCTGGGCAGCGAAGCCGCTGGCGGCGTGCCGTGGCTGGCGGCGCTGCTGTCGCCGGACCGCTGGCTGCTGTGGCTGGGTGTGCTGTTCGTGCTGTCGGTCTACTACTTTCCGTCCGGCGTGGTCGGCCGGCTGCGCGCCTTGCGCCAGCCGCCGCCGCGGGCGCCAGCGCCACGGGCCCGGACCACCTGAGGGAGCATCGCATGGCACCCACCTCCAACTATGTCACCTGCGCCGGCCGCGAGATCCACTACACGGAGTGGGGCGCGCAGAACCGCCCGACGGTGATCGCCTGGCACGGCCTGGCGCGCACCGGCCGCGACATGGACGAACTGGCCCAGGCGCTGGCGGGCCGCTTCCGGGTGGTCTGCCCCGACACGCTGGGCCGCGGCTACAGCCAGTGGAGCCCCGACCCGGGCAACGAATACCGGCTGGAGTTCTACGCGCGGCTGGCGGCCGACCTGATGGACCGCCTGGGCATCGCGCGCGCGCACTGGGTCGGCACCTCGATGGGAGGCGCTATCGGCACCGCCTGCGCCGGCGGCATCTTCCAGCCCCAGCTGGCCGGGCGCATCCAGAGCCTGGTTCTGAACGACAACGCGCCGCGGCTGGCGGCGGCGGCGGTGGAACGGATCCGCAACTACGCGGGCAATCCGCCGGCCTTCGAGTCGATGGCGCAGCTGGAAGCGTTTTTTCGCCAGGTCTACAAGCCTTACGGCTGGCTGAGCGATGCGCAGTGGCGGCGCCTGACGCAGACGTCGAGCCGACGGCTGCCGGACGGCCGCGTGACGCCGCACTACGACCCGGCGATGGTGCGCCAGTTCACCGACCACCCGAACGACTACGACCTGTGGCCGCACTACGACCGCATCCGCGCGCCGGTGCTGGTGCTGCGCGGCGCCGAGTCCGACCTGGTGCTGCCGGACGCGGTCGCCGAGATGCTGGTGCGCGGGCCGGGCAAGCTCGGGCTGACGCGCGTGGTGGAGGTGCAAGGTTGCGGCCACGCGCCGGCGCTGAACGTGCCGGAGCAGCTGGACCTGGTGCAGGGCTTCATCGAGCAGCACCAGCTGTGACGGCGCAGGCGCAGGCGCAGCGGTGCGCAAGCGCAGCTTGCACACCATTCCGACCCACGTTATTCCTTCGCCCCCGACGCCACGGCGCGTTCCTTCTGCGCCTTGAGCTCCTGCGCATCCGGGGCTTCCTGCGTCGGCCAGCCCGCCAGGTGCCGTTGCGCGATCTCACCCAGCGCCGTGATCCACGCGTCGTCGGCATTCAGGCACGGGATGTAGTGGAAGCGCTGGCCGCCGGCTTTCAGGAAGGCGGCTCGGCCTTCCAGCGCGATTTCCTCCAGCGTCTCCAGGCAGTCGCTGGTGAAGCCCGGACACACCACGTCGACCCGCTGCTTGCCCGCTTTGGCCAGCGCGACCAGCGTCGGCTCGGTGTACGGCTCCAGCCACTTGGCCTTGCCAAAGCGCGACTGGAAAGTCAGCGTGTATTGCTGGTCGTCCAGTCCCAGCAACTGGGCCAGCAGCCGAGCCGTCTTGTGGCATTCACAGTGGTAAGGGTCGCCCAGCTGCAGGGTGCGCTCGGGCACGCCGTGAAAGCTCATCACGAAGTGGTCCGGCCGGCCATGCTCTTGCCAGTACTTCCCGATGCGCCTGGCCAGCGCCTGCAGGTAGCCGCGGTCGTCGTGGTAACGGTTGACGAAGCGCAGCTCCGGGATGCTGCGCTGCCTGGCGCTCCAGGCGTTCACCGCATCGATCAGGCTGGCGGTGGTGGTGCCGGAGTACTGCGGATACGCGGAGAGGATCAGGATGCGCGTGGCGCCGGCGGCCTGCATCGCGTCGAGCCGGCTGGCGATCGACGGCGAGGCATAGCGCATCGCGTAGTCGACCAGCACGCGGTGGCCGCTCTCGCCCAGCCAGCCTTGCAGCCGCTTGGCCTGGCGCGCGGTCCAGACCTTCAGCGGCGAGCCGTCGTCGGTCCAGATCGTCGCGTACTTGGCGGCCGACTTCGCCGAGCGCAACGGCAGGATCAGCCCGTGCAGGATCGGCAGCCACACCAGGCGCGGAATCTCCACCACGCGCCGGTCGCTCAGGAACTCGGTGAGGTAGCGGCGCACGGCCGGCGCGGTGGGGGCATCCGGGGTGCCCAGGTTGCACAGCAAGACGCCTGTCACCGCCGCTTGGCCATGGTGGTGTACATCGATGTTCTTGGCCGCGCGCGTCGTTTGCATGCGGTATTCTCGCCGCCATGCTCGACACGGGGAAAATCAAGGCCGTCACGATCGACCTGGACGACACTTTGTGGCCGATCTGGCCGACCATCGAGCGCGCCGAGAAGGCGCTGCACGACTGGTTGACCGACCACGCGCCCATGACGGCGGCGTTGTTCTCCAGCCCGGGGGCGTTGCGCGAAATCCGCGAATACATGGGCCAGAACCGGCCCGACCTCAAGCACGACATGAGCGCATTGCGGCGCGAGTCCATCCGCCTGGCGCTGTACCGCGCCGGCGAGGACCCGCTGCTGGCCGAACCGGCCTTCGAGTCGTTCTTCGCCGAGCGCCAGAACGTGACCTTGTTCGACGACGCCCTGGCCACACTTGAATTCCTGGCCCAACGCTATCCCCTGGTCAGCCTGTCGAACGGCAATGCCGACCTGCGGCGGGTCGGCATCGCGCGCTTTTTTCGCGCCGCCATCACGGCGCGCGAGTTCGGCGTCGGCAAGCCCGACCCGCGCATCTTCCATGCCGCCGCCGGCGCTGCCCAAGTGCAGCCGCACCAGATCCTGCACATCGGCGACGACGCCACGCTCGATGCGCTGGGCGCGCTCAATGCCGGCATGCAGGCCGCGTGGCTGAACCGCTCGGACGCGCTCTGGCCGCACCAGCAAGAGCCGCACGTGACGGTGACGACGCTGTCGCAGTTGTGCGAGTTGCTGGCTGAATGATGGTGCCGTTGCGGCTTCGAGCCGCAATCCATGCAGCGATGGTGCGATCGCGCGCGGATCCCGGGGCAAGCCCGGGACGACGGGTGCCGGCTTACCCCAGCTGCCGCGCCACGTCCAGCCCGGAGCGCACCGCCCCCTCCAGCGTCGCCGGATACGGACCGTCCACGTAATCGCCGCAGGCCCACAGGCCAGGCGCGATGGCGATCCCGGGCCGGCGCAGGCCCGGGGTGCAAGCGAAGGTGGCCCGCTTTTCCACCACCGTCTGCAGCAACTGCACTTCGTAGCCCAGGGCGCGCGCCTGCGCCAGCACGCGCGTTTCGATGCCGTCGCGGTCGTCGCCGCTGGCGCTGACCACGAAAGCCAGCAGCCCTGGCGGTCCGCCCAGCTGCCCGCGGTCGAACACGAACTGCGCCGGCGCATCCGGGCCGCAGCGCAATGCCAGCAGGGGCAGTGCCAGGCGCGGCCCGCCGGTGACGTAGACGGTGGTGATGGCCTCGAACGCCAGTGCCTCGGCCAGCGCCGGCCACTGCTCGCCCGTGTCCGCCGCCCGGGCCAGCCGCGCGGCCTGCGGCGGCGGACAGGCCAGCACCACGTGGTCGAAGGGCACGTCGTCCACTTGCCAGCCGATGCCGTCGCGCGCGATGCGCTGCACCCGCGCGCCCAGGCGCACCCGCGCACCGCGTGCCTCCAGCCAGGCTTGCGCGGCCTCGGGAAACAACGCGCCCAGCGGCTGGCGTGGCAGCAACAGGTTGGAGCCGCCCCAGCTGCCGTGGCCGCGGCCGAACAGGGCGTCGCGCAGCACGCGCAGGAACACCTGGCCGCTGGAGCGGTCGGCCGGGGTGTTGAGCGCAGCCACGCACAGCGGCTCGACCAGCTCGGCGCGGATGCGCGCGGTCAGCGAGCGACACAGGTCGTCGACGCTGGCCTGCGGCGCGCAGCGAAAGCCTTTCAGCTGCCAGCCGGCGGCGGCGCGCAGCAGCGAGGCCTTGTCTTTCCAGCTCCAGCCGCGTGCCGTGAGGATGCCGGCAACCGCGTCCAGCGGCGACGGCCACGGCGGCAGGGCGATGCCGCCGCCGTCGGGATGGCGCAGCACCAGCGGCAGCCGCAGCAGGGCTTGCTGCGGAGCGACGCCCACGCGGTCCATCAGCGCCAGCGTCTCCAGGTAGGCGCCGATGAGGATGTGCTGGCCGTTGTCCAGCGCGGCCTGCGTGCCGTCGGCCAGCTTGACCTGCAAGGTGCGGGCGCGGCCGCCCGGCACGCGGGCAGCTTCGTACACGGTGACGTCGTGGCCAGCCCCGGTGGCCGCCACGCCGGCGGCCAGCCCGGCCCAGCCCGCGCCGACCACGGCAACGCGCCGCGTCACGAGGTGCGGCCCAGCGCCTGCACCTTCCACGCCAGCCACAGCTTGCGCAGCGGCGTCAGGGAGATGCGCTGGTTCAGCACCTTGAACTCCTCGGCCTCGATTTCGCGCAGCAACGTGCGGTAGATGCTGGCCATCATCAGGCCGGGCTTTTGCGCGCGCCGGTCCTGCGCCGGCAGGACGGCCAGCGCTTCGTCGTAAATCGCGTGGGCCCGCTGGGCCTGGAACTGCATCAGGGCGACGAAGCGGTCCGAGTGCTTGCGCTGCAGGATCTCGTGGGCCTTGACTTCGAACTGCTGCAGCTCGCTGACCGGCAGGTAGATGCGGCCGCGGATCGCGTCCTCGCCGACGTCCCGGATGATGTTCGTCAGCTGCATCGCCTGGCCCAGCTTGTGCGCGTAGGCCGTGGTCTGCGGCTCGGTCTGGCCGAAGATGCTGGCCGACACCTCGCCCACCACCCCCGCCACCAGGTGGCAATAGGTCTTCAGGCCGGCGAAGTCCAGGTAGCGGGTCTGCTCCAGGTCCATCTGGCAGCCGCGAATGACCGACTGCAGCTGCTCCTCGCGCAGCCCGAACGGCTCGACGCAAGGCATCAGTGCCTTGGTGACCGGGTGCGTGGGCCGCCCGGCGAAGGCCTGCGTCACCTCGGCACGCCACCAGGCCAGCTTGGTGCGCGCGATCGCGGGGTCGCTGACTTCGTCGACGACGTCGTCCACCTCGCGGCAGAAGGCGTAGAAGGCCGTGATGGCGGCCCGCCGCGGTGGCGGCAGGAAAAGGAAGGCGTAGTAGAAGCTGCTGCCGGACGCGGCTGCCTTCTGCTGGACATAGTGTTCCGGCGTCATGCTCCGATTCTCACATCAGCAGAGCACGCCACAGCACCGGCACCGCATCCAGGCGTTTGAGGGTGGGACGGCGATGCAACGTGTCGAAGCCCAGCGCCTCGATCCGGTCCAGGATCCGCAGCCCGCCCTGGACCACCAGCCGCAGTTCCCAGCCGGCCCGCCCGGGCACGGCGTGGACCAGCGGCGCGCCCGACAGCATCAGGCTGCGCGCCCAGTGGCACAACTGCGCGATCAGGACCGGCGCGGCCGGATGGGCGCGCCAGGTGGCGGGGGCATCCGGGTCCATGCCGTGCCGGCGGCAATCCTCGGCGGGCAGGTAGTAGCGGCCGCGGGACAGGTCCAGGCCGACGTCCTGCCAGAAGTTGATCAGCTGCAAGGCGCTGCAGATCGCGTCGCTGCGGGCGAGTGACTGCGCATCCGTCACGCCGTAGAGGTGCAGCAGCAGCCGCCCGACCGGGTCGGCCGAACGGCGGCAGTACGCCAGCAGCGCGTCGCGATCCGCGTAGCCGGCGCCGTCGCGGGTCTGTTCGACGTCCTGGGTAAAGGCATCGAGCAGGTGTGACAGCGGCGCCTGCGGCAGGCCGTGGCTGGTGATCGCCCGCCGCAGCGGCCCGAACACCTGGGGCCAACCGCCGGCGCCGGGGCCGCCGTCGTGGCAGGCCTGCAACTCGCGCCGGTACGCGGCCAGCGCCGCGAGCCGCTCGGCGGGCGTCGCTTGTCCTTCATCGGCGATGTCGTCGGCGGTGCGGGCGAACCAGTAGATCGCCGCGATCGGCGGTCGCAACGCCGGCGGGCACAGCCAGGAAGCGACCGGGAAGTTTTCGTAATGGTCGACCGGGGCGTGCCGGTCGTCGGATGCAGGGCTCACTCGGCGATTGTCGCTTGACAAGAAAGTGCGCTTTTTCTAAATTACTAACCGGTCAGTCAGTAGCCACGCATTATTCCCATGTTCCACATCTCCACCTCTTCGCGCCTTCCGTGGGCCGCCCCCTTGCTCAGCCTGGCGCTGCTGGCCGCCTGCGCACGCAGCGAGCCGGCCCCCGAGCCGGTGCGGGCCGTCAAAGTGATCACGGTCGGGGCCAGCGCAATGCAGTCCGGCTCCGAGTTTTCTGGTGAGGTTCGGCCGCGCATCGAATCGCGGCTGGGCTTTCGTGTCGGCGGCAAGATCACGCACCGGCAGGCCGAGGTGGGCCAGCGGGTCACGGCCGGCACGGTGCTGGCGCAACTGGATCCCCAGGATTACCGGCTGGCGGCGGATGCGGCCCGGGCCCAGGTGGCCGCGGCGGCGACCAATCGCGAGCTGGCGGCGGCGGACTTCAAGCGTTTCGACGCGCTGCGCGAGCAGAACTTCATCAGCGGCGCCGAGCTGGAGCGGCGCCAGGCCACGCTCAAGGCCGCCCAGGCCCAGCTGGAGCAGGTGCAGGCCCAGCTGGCGTCGCAAGGCAACCAGGCGCGCTACACCAGCCTGGTGGCCGAGGTCTCCGGCGTCGTCACCGCCGTCGAAGCCGAGCCGGGGCAGGTGGTGACGGCCGGCACGCCGGTGGTGCGGATCGCGCAGGATGGCGCCCGCGACGTCGTGTTCTCGGTGCCGGAAGACAAGGTGATGGCGATCCGCGCCGGCACCGCAGTGGCGGTGCGCTTGTGGGCCGGGCAGGGCGAGGTGGCAGGGCGCGTCCGCGAGGTGGCCGCCAGCGCCGACCCCGCCACCCGCACCTATTCGGTCAAGGCCTCGCTGGACGCGGCGGCCCAGCCGCCCTTGGGCGCCACGGTGACCGTGCTGCCGCAGGCGCTGCGCCACGACGCCGTGCAGGCGATCAAGGTGCCGACCAGTGCGCTGCGGCAGGAGGGGCAGGGCACGGCGGTCTGGGTGCTCGATCCGGCGACGATGACGGTCCGGTCGCAAGCCGTGCAAGTGGCGACGGCCGACGGCAACGACGCCGTCATCTCGAGCGGATTGACGCCGGGCATGCAGGTGGTGGCCGCCGGCGTCCATGTCCTGGCGCCGGGCCAGAAGGTGACGGTCTGGCGCGACAAGGGCGCAGTCCCGCTGGCGGCAGTGGCCACCACGCGCTGAGGCCGTCATGCAAGTCGAACCCGACCGCGGTCGTTTCAACCTCTCGCGCTGGGCGCTGGAGCATCCGGCGCTGACGCGCTACCTGATGGTGGTGCTGATGCTGCTGGGCGTGGCGGCCTACTTCCAGCTGGGGCAGGACGAAGACCCGCCCTTCACCTTCCGCGCCATGGTGGTGCGCACCTACTGGCCGGGCGCCACCGCGCAGCAGGTGGCCGAGCAGGTCACCGACAAGATCGAGCGCACCCTGCAGGAGGTGCCTTACTCGGACATCATCCGCAGCTACTCCAAGCCGGGCGAGTCGCAGATCATCTTCCAGATCAAGGACTCGTCCAAGGCGGCCGAAGTCGCCCACGTCTGGTACACGGTGCGCAAGAAGGTCGGCGACATGCGCCAGACGCTGCCGGGCGGCGTGCAAGGGCCTTTCTTCAACGACGAATTCGGCGACGTCTACGGCGTGATCTACGCGCTGGAGGCCGGCGCGGGCTACGACTACGCCGAGGTCAAGACCTTCGCCGACGACGTGCGCCAGCAGCTGCTGCGCGTGCCGCACGTGGCCAAGGTGGAACTGTTCGGCGCGCAGGACGAAAAGCTGTTCGTCGAGATTTCGCAGATGCGGCTGGCGCAGCTGGGGCTGGACCTGAACCAGGTGATCGCCCAGCTCGGGCAGCAAAACGCCGTGGAATCGGCCGGCGCCGTGCAAACCCCGCTGGACGTGGTGCAGGTGCGCGTGGCCGGCCAGTTCGAGGCGGTGGAGCAGCTGCGGGCGATGCCGATCCGCGGCGCCTCGGGCAACCAGCTGCGGCTGGCCGACATTGCGCAGGTCAAGCGCGGCTACGTCGATCCGCCGCAGGTCAAGGTGCACCACCAGGGCCGGGAGGTGATCGCGCTGGGCGTGTCGATGGCCAAGGGCGGCGACATCATCGCGCTGGGCAAGGCGCTGCGCGCGGCCACCGGCCGCATCGACGACGAACTGCCGGCCGGCATCCGGCTGGTGCAGATCCAGGACCAGCCCAAGGCGGTGGCCAGCTCGGTCAACGAGTTCGTCAAGGTGCTGGTCGAGGCGGTGGCGATCGTGCTGGCCGTCAGCTTCATCGCGCTGGGCCTGCACAGGCGGCCGGACGCGGCCTCGCTGCCGATCTGGAAGCGCTGGACCATCGACATGCGCCCCGGCCTGGTGGTGGGCATCACCATTCCGCTGGTGCTGGCCGTGACCTTCCTGGCGATGCACTACTGGGGCATCGGGCTGCACAAGATCTCGCTCGGCTCGCTGATCATCGCGCTCGGCCTGCTGGTGGACGACGCCATCATTGCGGTCGAGATGATGGTGCGCAAGATGGAGGAGGGCTACGACAAGGTCCGCGCCGCCACCTTCGCTTACGAAATCACTGCCATGCCCATGCTGACCGGCACGCTGATCACGGCGGCCGGGTTCCTGCCGATCGGCATGGCCAAGTCGCTGGTCGGCGAATACACCTTCGCCATCTTCGCGGTGACGGCCGCGGCGCTGGTGATCTCGTGGGTGACCTCGGTGTTCTTCGTGC
>NZ_JAQGLS010000162.1 GCF_028292805.1 Ramlibacter sp.
ACCCGCGCGACGGCCTGCTCGCCGTCCGGCGCGGTGTCGGCCTGCCAGCCGGCCGCGTGGCACAGGCCCGCCAGCGTGTCGCGCGCCAGCCGGTTGTCGTCGACGATCAGCACCCGCGCCGGAACAACCGGCACGGCGGGCGCCTGCGGCGGCGGCGCCAGCGGCAGGCGCAGCACGAACCAGAACCTGCTGCCCTGGCCCGGCGTGCTTTCCAGCTGCAGGCGCGAGTCCATCAGCTCGGTCAGCCGCCGGCAGATGCCCAGGCCCAGGCCGGTGCCGCCGAAGTGGCGCGCGGTCTCGCCCGAGGCCTGCGCGTAGTCGGTGAACAACCGCTCCTGCTGCTCCAGCGTGATCCCGATGCCGCTGTCCTGCACCGAGAACTCCACCCCGGCGTGCAGCGCGCCGCGCTCCACCAGCCGCGTGCGCACGACCACCTCGCCCTGCTCGGTGAACTTGACCGCGTTGCCGCCCAGGTTGATCAGGATCTGGCGCAGCCGCATGTCGTCGCCGACCAGCGCGTCCGGCACCCGCGGATCGAGGTCGTACAGCACCTCCAGGTCGCGCTCGCCCAGGTTGCTCGAGAGGATGACCGACAGGTCCGACAGCACCGCCTCCAGCGAAAACGGCCGGCGGTCCAGGTTCATCTTGCCGGCCTCGATCTTGGAGAAATCGAGGACGTCGTTGAGCAGGCCCAGCAGCGAAACGGCGGCGCCCTCGGCCTTGCCCGCGTAGTCCTGCTGTCGCGCCGACAGCGCGCTGCCGCGCAACAGCGTCAGCATGCCCAGGATCGCGTTCATCGGCGTGCGGATCTCGTGGCTCATGCTCGAGAGAAAGCGGCTCTTGGCGCCGCTCGCCTCCAGCGCCTGCTCCTTGGCCCGGATCAGCGCGGCCTCCTGCCGCTTGCGGGCGGTGATGTCGTGGGCGATGCCCAGCACGCCGACGCAGCGCCCGGCGTCGTCCCGCATCGCGACCTTGACGACCTGCGCGTAGCGCTGCTCGCCGTCGGGGCCGAAGTCTTGGTCATCGAAGGTGACCGGCTGGTCCGACTCCATCGCCTCGCGGTCGGTGGCCTGCTGCAGGCTGCCCACCTGCGCGCCGAACACCTCGCTGCCGGTGCGGCCGATAATGTGTCCTTCGTCCAGCCCGTGCAGGCGCTGGTGGGCCGGATTCGACAGCAGGAAAACACCGTCCCGGTCCTTGAGCCAGACCCGGTCCGGCAGGTTGCGCACCAGCGCCCCCAGCTGCGCCTGCTTGGTGGCCAGCGCTTCCTCCGAGCGGACGTAGTCGGTGATGTCCGCGAAGGTGCGCACCACGCCGCCATCGGGCAGTGGCCGCGTGGTGATCTGCAGCGTGCGGCCGTTCGGCGTCTTGCGCATGTAGGTCTCGGGGCCGCGCAACGGCGCCGTCTTGTCGCCCACCGCGACGTAGCCGCGGGCGATCGCCTCGACGAACCGGAAACCGGGGCCGAAGTCGCCGCGCTCGATCTGGAAGCGCACCACGGTGTCCATCGTGGGGTTGCCGGCCAGCACGTGGTCCGGCAGGTTCAGCAACTCCTGATAGCGGCGATTCCAGAACACCACCCGCCCGCCGGAGTCGATCGCCGAGATGCCCTGGCCCATGCTGTCCAGGGTGATCTGCAGGGCCCGGCTCTTCTCGCCCAGCTCGCCCTGCGCCTGCACGTAGTCGGTGACGTCGGTGTACGTGCGCACCGTGTCTCCATCGGGCAGCGGCCGGGTGGACACCTCGAGCACCCGGCCCGCCGCGGTGCGGCGCAGGTAGTGGCCGGCCTTGAACAGGCCACGCGCCGGCGCGCCGGTGCGCGGCAGGCCCGCCTCCCCGCCCGGATCGCCGCGCTGCTGCTGGAACCGCATGATGTCCTCGACGGCGGCGCCTTCGGCCAGCAGCCCCTGGGGCAACTCCAGCAGTTCCACCACCTGCGGGTTGAACAGGCGCACCCGCCCGCCGGCGTCGTAGCGCACGATGCCGCGGCCGGCGTTGTCCAGCGTCAGCTGCAGGTCCGCCTGGTAGCGCTTGAGGGCCGAGATGTCCATCAGCGCATAGAACACCGAGCCGTCGCCGGTCGGCCGGGCGAGCACGCGGCAGCAGCCGCCCGCCGGCAGCGGCAGCTCGAACGGCGTGCCCGGCAGGCGCAGGTTCTGCCGCAGGGTGGCCACCGCGCGTTCTGGAATCGGGTCGTCGCCCGCCCGCGCCAGCTGCCAGGCGCGCGCGTACAACGCCTCAATCGTGGAGCCGGCCACGTGCTGCAGCTCAGGCAAGCCGAACAGCGCGCAGAAGGCGCAGTTGGCCCAGACGACGCGGCCGTCCTGGCGGCACACCAGCAGCGCCTCGGGCACCGATTCGAGCAGGTTGCGCCCGGGTGGCGAGCCCAATTCCGCCGCCGTCACCACGTCGGCGGGCGACGGGTCCAGCGGCCGCCAGACCCGCACGCGCCCGCGGCCTGGCAGCAGCAGCGAAGACACCTGCAGCCTGGCGCCGCGGTGCTCGAACTGGAACGGCTGGCTCTGGGTCTGGTGCCGCGCCACGTCGTCGCCGACCAAGCGTTCAAGCTCGGCCAGCTCGGCGCCTTGCAGGCGCTGCGCGTAGAACCGGCGCAGATTGGCGCTGTAGTGCTCGCCCTGGAAGACATGGCCGTCGTGTTCCGGGAAGACCCGCAGGAAGGTCCGATTCCACGCCACCGCGCGGTCCTGCAGGTCGAAACCGCACATCGCCACTTCGATCCCGTCCAGCAGTTCGGCCTGCTGCCTGAGCTCACCGATCCAGTCCGGGGTGGCGCTGGAAGGCGGGTCGAGCGAAAGCACGGCGTCGTTCATGGCGTGCGGTGATGGTAGCCGCAGCCGGGCTGAAACCGACACCCCGCGGGGTGGCTTGCGTGCCTTCAGCCCGCCGGCGTCACCAGTTCGCCGTGCTCCAGGAACGACTGCAGGTTGTCCAGCAGCAGCAGCGCCATGGCGCTGCGCGTCTCCCGCGTGGCGCTGCCGACGTGTGGCAGCAACACCACGTTGTCCAGCGCCAGCAGTTCCGGCGGCACCCGCGGCTCGTCCTCGAACACGTCGAGCGCGGCGCCGGCCAGGGCGCCCTGCTGCAGCGCCGCCACCAGCGCCGTCTGGTCGACCACGCAGCCGCGCGCGATGTTGACCAGGAAGCCACGCGGCCCAAGCCGCTGCAGCACTTGGGCGGAGACCAGGTGGTGGGTGGCCGGGCCGCCGGCGCAGGCAACCACCAGGAAGTCGGCCCAGTCAGCCAGTTGCGCCAGCGCTGCTTCGTGGCGCCAGGCCAGTTCCGGCTTCGCGCTGCGGCTGTGGTAGCGCACTTCCATGCGAAAGCCGCCGGCGCGGGTGGCGATCGCCTGGGCGATGCGGCCCATGCCCAGCAGCGCCAACCGCTTGCCGCTGACACGGGTGGCGGGGCCGGGTGGACCGGAGCGCGCCCAGTCGCCGCGCCGCACCAGGCGATCGGCGGCCGAGATGCCGCGCGCCACGTCGATCAGCAAGCCCATGGCGAGGTCGGCGACGCACTCGGTCAGCACGTCGGGAGTGTTGCTGACCACGATGCCGCGCCGCGCCGCAGCGTCCAGGTCGATGGCGTCAAGGCCCACGCCCAGGCTGCAGATCGCCCGCAGTGCAGGCAGCTGCGCGATCATGTCGGCGCTGGCGCCGGCGCTCGCGTGGGTCACCAGTACGGTGACGTGATCGCCGCTGTCGCCCGGATCGCTGCCGGGCGGCAGCAGGGGGGCGCCCCGCTGGGCGCAGGCCGCGGACAGCTGCTGCTCCAGCGCCGGCGGCAGCGGCACCGACTGCAGCACGCAATGGATGGCGCTCATGCCGGCGCCGGGGCAGCCAGCGCCGCGAGGTCGACGCCGCGCAGCAGCCGGCTCTCCTGCCGCAGCACCAGGCTGGCGCTGCCATTGCGATAGGCCCGCCAGCGCGGGTCGGCCTCCAGCGCGGCCCGGCGCCGTTCGCGGTCGGCCAGGTCGGCGTACTGCCAGAAGTGCACCACCTGGCTGAGCTCGCCGGTTTCGGTGGTGCAGTAGCCCATGGGCGCGCCGAGGTGCTCGCCTTGCACGGGCAGGCCGTCGCGCGCGTACTTGGCGAGGAACTCGCCCATGGCGCCGATGCGGATGGTGTAGGTTCTCAGGTCGATGATCATGGTCGTCCTCCCAGGTATTTCGGCCGCAGCAGGGAGATGGCGGGCAAGGCGATCAGGATCGCCGTCCGGGTGAAGTCGACCTCGACGCAGGCAAACACGCCCTTGAACAGCGTGCGCATCAACAGCTGCAACCGGCTCTTGAACACCATCACGTTCATCCCCAGCGGCGGTCGAGTTTCACAGAGTCTCCTGATTGCAGGGATCTGCGAAGGGCAAAGCGCCCGGGCAGGTGGGCAGCCGGGCAGGTGAGCAGGTCGGCAGGGCGGCAGGGCGGCAGGTCGGCGATCAAGCCTGGCCTGCCTGCAATTGCCGCACCTGGCGCAGGAAGGCCTCGCGCTGCTTGGGCAGCACCACGCCGATCACCGCCGACAGTTCGGCCTCGCCCAACCCCATGGCCTGGGCAATGCGCAAGGTCTGCTGCACCGCGCCGGTCAGCGGCATGGGGGCGCCGCTTTTCTGGGCCGCCACCAGCACGTTGTCGACGTCCTTGAGCATGGTCTGGAGCCCGCCGATCGACTGCGCCTGGGCGCGGATCATGCGCGGCGCGAACACCTGCAGCAGTTTCGAGTCGGCCCAGCCGCCGGCCAGGGCCGCGGCCAGCTTGTCGACGTCGATGCCGTTGCGCTTGGCGAAGCCGAGCGCCTCGGCGATCGCCACCACCGTGGTGGCGACGATGGTCTGGTTGCACAGCTTGGTGGCCTGGCCGGCGCCCGACGGGCCCATGTGGGTGACGTTGCCGGCATAGGCGCGGATGGCGGTGGTTGCCTGCTCCAGGTGCGTCGCCGCGCCGCCGGCCATGACGGCCAGCGTTCCGGCTTCGACGCCGCCGATGCCGCCCGACACGGGTGCATCGATCCAGTCGGCGCCGCAGCTGGCCGCCAGCCGCGCCGACAAGGTGCGCGTCGCCTCGGGCGACATGCTCGAGTGGTCGACCAGCCACTTCAGGCCGGCGCCACGCGCCACGCCGTCGTCACCGAACACCACCGCCTCGGCGGCGGCCGCGTCGAACAGGCACATCAGCACGCCGTCGACGCCGCTGGCCGCCTGCGCCGGCGTCGCCATCACCCTGGCGCCGTGCTCGGCCAGCGCTTGCGCCTTGGCCACGGAGCGGTTCCACACCTGCACCTGGTGGCCGGCGGCCAAGAGCCGCCGCACCATCGGTGCGCCCATCAATCCCAGGCCACAAAAACCCAGCTTCATTTCGTTTCCCCTTCGATGGCCGGATAAGGCCAGGTGGCATTGCCGGAATGCGTGACGGCGCCTTCGTGGGTCGGGCCGACCAGCTTGGCGTATTTCTCCAGCACACCGGCCAGGCGCTCGCGTGCGTACGGCTTCCAGGCTGCGCGCCGGCGCGCCAGTTCGGCGTCGTCCACGTGCAGCTGCAGGGCCGCCGCTTCGGCGTCGATGGTGATGCGGTCCCCATCGCGCACCAGCCCGATTGCGCCACCGGCGGCGGCTTCCGGACTGGCGTAGCCGATGCACATGCCGCGGGTGGCGCCGGAAAAGCGCCCGTCGGTCAGCAGCGCCACCTTCTCGCCCATGCCCTGGCCGTAGATGGCGGCGGTGACGCTGAGCATCTCGCGCATGCCGGGGCCGCCCTTGGGGCCTTCGTTGCGGATCACCAGCACGTCGCCGGCGGTGTAGTCGGAGGTGGAGACGGCCCGAAAGCAGTCTTCCTCGGTCTCGAACACCCGCGCCCGGCCGTCGAAGGCGAGCGACTTCAGCCCGGCGATCTTGAGCAGCGCGCCGTCCGGGCACAGGTTGCCCTTGAGCACCACCAGCCCGCCGCTGGGATGGATCGGGCTGGCGCAGGAACGCACCACCTTGCCGTCCGGCCCCGGGTGCCGCGCCAGCGCCTGCGCCATGGTCTCGCCGGTGATGGTGAGCGTGTCGCCGTGGAAGAAGCCGCCGGCCAGCAGCGCGTTCAGCACCACCGGCACGCCGCCAACGATGTTCAGGTCGCGCGCCAGGTAGCGGCCGCCCGGCTGCATGTCGGCGATCAGCGGGGTGCGGGCGAACACTTGGGCGACGTCGTCGAGCGTGAAGCGGATGCCGGCTTCGTGCGCGATCGCCGGGATGTGCAGCGCGGCGTTGGTGGAACCGCCGGTGGCCGCGACCGCGGCGCACACGTTCTCCAGGCTCTTGCGCGTGACCAGCTCGCGCGGCAGCGGGCCGCCCGTGCGCAGCATCTCCATCACCCGGCGGCCGGCGCGGCGGGCCAGTGCCAGCCGTTCACTGTAGACGGCCGGGATGGTGGCCGAGCCGAGGAAGGAAAAGCCCAGCGCCTCGCCGACCATCGCCATGGTGTTGGCGGTGAACTGGCCGGGGCAGGAGCCGACCGTCATCGCGCTGGTCTTCTCGATCGCGTGCAGCTGCTCCAGCGAGAGCTGGCCGGCCTGGTAGCGGCCGACGCCTTCGATGGCGCTGAGCACGGTGTGCTCGGTGCCGTCGGGCGCATGTCCCGGCAGCATCGAGCCGCCGTAGACGAATACCGAAGGCACGTTCAGCCGCACCATCGCCATGATGGTGCCGGGCAGGGTCTTGTCGCAGCCGGCGAAGCCGACCAGCGCGTCGTAAGCGTGGCCGCGCACCGCCAGCTCGATGCTGTCGGCCACCAGCTCGCGCGACAGCAGGCTCATGCGCATGCCGTCGTGGTTCATCGAGGTGCCGTCGGACACCGACACGGTGGACATGGAGACCGGCACGCCGCCGCCTTCGGCCACGCCCAGGCGGGCGCTGTCGGCCTGCGGGCCCAGCGACTTGGAGCACGGCGTGTTGTCCCCGTGCGAGCTCATGATGCCCACCATCGACTTGTTCATGTCGTCGTCGTCCAGGCCGGTGGCGCGCAGGAAGGCGCGGTGGGCGGCCCGCGCCGGGCCTTCGGTGATCGCCCTGGAGCGGTGTTTGTGCAGCATTGCGTTCTCGGGTAGCGGGTTCAGGGGAGGCGGCGGGCGTGTCGTCCAGGTCAAGCCGGTCGAACACCCACTGCACGTCGGACTGGATCAGTGCGCGCGCCTGGGCGAAGTCGCCCCGGCGCATCGCCGCGATGGTGGATTCGTGGAGCAGGTCGGCCGCCAGATCGCGGAGAACCCGAGCTGTTAGTTCGCGGCTGCCGGCAGCGCCGCGTAAGCCACGATCTCGATCTTCATGCCAGGCACCACCAGCGCGTTGACGCCCATGCTGGAGCGGCTCGGGTAAGGGGCCACGAAGAACTCGCGGTAGACGGCGTCGATCACCGGCATGTCGGCCACGTCGGTCATGTAGATCAACACCTGCGCCACGTCGTCCAGGCTGCCGCCGGCCGCGGCGACGGCGCGCTGCAGGTTGCCAAACGTGAGCCTGGCCTGCGCCTCGACGGGGCCGGTGTCTATGCTGCCGTCCGGGCGCACCGGGCCATGCGCGGTGTACAGCACGCCACTGGCTTTGACGGCCCAGGAGAACGGCTGCTTCAGAGGCGGCAGCCCGGTGTCGATGATTTCTTTCATGGGGTCGTGCTTTCCTGGTGCATGAGGGCGTGGGTGGCGTCGCCCAGCGGCGTGCCGGGCGTGGCCAGCTCGAGGATGACGTCGAAGTGATTCCGTCCCGGCACTTCGAACAGGCGCGGCCGCGGCGCGCCGGCGCCCGCCACCGCGGCGGCGAAGTCGCGGCTCTGGCGCTGGAATTGCGCGGTTTCGATCTCGCCCCAGCAAACCACGGCCGGCGGAAAGCCCGCCAGCGATTGCAGCTGCGGGCTGACTTCGCCAGCCGACGCGGACGTCAGGGCCAGCGGCGTGTCGATCGAGGTGCCGATCAGCGGCGCCAGCTCGTAGATCCCCGAGACCAGCACCGCGGCCGCGGGCAGGCCAGCAGGCAGGTCGGCGTCGCCAGCCCAGCCGCGCAGGCCGGCCATCGCGGCCAGGTGGGCGCCGGCAGAACTGCCGGCCACCACGATGCGACGGGCGTCAAAGCCCAGGCGGTCGGCACTGGCGTGCAGCCAGCGCAGCGCCTGCCGGCATTCCAGGGCCATCTGCGCGATGGTGGCCACCGGCGCCAGCGTGTAGTCGATGGCGGCGAAGGCCCAACCGGCCGCCAGGCAGTCGGGCGCGGCGAACAGCGAGCTGTCCTTGGACAGCTGCTGCCAATAGCCGCCGTGGATGAACACCAGCAGCGGCGCCGCTTGCGCGCCGGCCGGTACGCACAGGTCGAGCCGGTTCGACGGCCGCTCGCCATAGGCGAGGTCGCGCTCGAAGCGGCAGGCCGCCGCCGCCGCGCTGCGCTCGGCATAGGCCTTCAGGTAAGGGGCGTAGTTGCCGCCGATGCAAGAGCTCGGGGAGTATTCGCGCTCGCGCTCGGCCAGCGACAGGGATGGACGCATGGCGCTGGATTGTCCCGGACCGGTCACAGCTCCGTGCGCACGCGCCACAGCTCGGGGAACAGCACCACGTCCAGCATCTTGCGCAGGTAGCTGACGCCGCCGGTGCCGCCGGTGCCGCGCTTGAAGCCGATGACACGTTCCACCGTGGTGACGTGACGAAAGCGCCAGAGGCGGAACGCGTCTTCCAGGTCCACCAGCTCCTCGGCCAGCTGGTACAGGTCCCAGTGCTCCTTGGGCGCGCGGTAGACCCGTGCCCAGGCCAGCACCACCTCGTCGCTGCACTCGTAGGGGCGAGTCCAGTCGCGCTCCAGGCAGCCGGCCGGCAGCGGCAGGCCGCGCCGCGCCAGCAAGCGCAGTGTCTCGTCGTACAGCGACGGCGCCTGGTAGGCGGCCTGCACGCCGGCCAGCAAGTCGGGCCGGTGCTCGTGCGGCTTGAGCATCGCGGCGTTTTTGTTGCCCAGCGAAAACTCGATGCTGCGGTACTGGTAGCTCTGGAAGCCGCTGGACATGCCCAGGTAGGGCCGCATGGCGGTGTACTCGGACGGCGTCATGGTGGCCAGCACGTCCCAGGCGTGCACCAGCTGCTCCATGATGCGCGAGACGCGCGCCATCATCTTGAAGGCGCTGTCCAGGTCGTCGCCGGCGATGCAGGCCTTGGCCGCGCCCAGCTCGTGCAGCATCAGCTTCATCCACAGCTCGCTGGTCTGGTGCTGCACCAGAAACAGCATTTCGTCGTGGGCCGGCGACAGCGGCTTTTGCGCCGACAGCACCTTGTCCAGCTGCAGGTAGTCGCCATAGGTCATGGAGCGGCTGAAATCCAGCTGCGCCTTTTCTTCGTGGCCGATGGCCTCGGCCGTGCCCATGGGGGTGGCGGCTTGCATCTCAGCGCTCCACCACGGCGGCGATGCAACGCGCCACGTGGGCTACGTTGCGGGTGGTCAGCCCGGTCAGGCACAGGCGGCCCGAGCGAATCAGGTAGACGCCATGGTCTTCGCGCAGGCGGTCCACCTGCGCCGGGTCCAGGCCGGTGTAGCTGAACATGCCGCGCTGCGTCAGCAGGTAAGCAAAGCTGCGCCGGCTGCCGAAGGTGTCGTGCAGCACCGCGTGCAGCTGCTCGCGCATGGCGCGGATGCGCCGGCGCATGGCGTCGGTCTCGGCCGTCCACAAAGCGAACAGCTCCGGATCCTCCAGCACCTGGGTCACCACGCGGGCGCCGTGCACCGGCGGCGTGCCGTAGTTGCCGCGCACCTCCGACTTCAGTTGCCCCAGCACGGTGTCGGCGGTGGCGCGGTCGGCGCAGACCACGCTCAGGCCGCCGACGCGCTCGCCATACAGCGAGAAGTTCTTGGAGAACGAGTTGGCCACCAGGAAGGTGAGGCCGGCCGCGGCCAGCGCCCGCACCGCGAACGCATCGTCCTGCAGGCCGGCGCCGAAGCCCTGGTAGGCGATGTCGACGAAGGGCAGCAGCTCGCGCCGCTGCAGCACCGGGATCAGCTGCTCCCACTGGGCCGGCGACAGGTCGACGCCGGTCGGGTTGTGGCAGCTGGCGTGCAGCAGCACGATGCTTTGCGGCGGCAGCGACTCCAGCGCCGCCAGCATCGCGTCGAAGCGCACGGCGCCGGTGCTCGCGTCGTAATACGGATAGGTGCGCACCGGGACGCCGGCACCGCCGAAGATGGCGTGGTGGTTGTCCCAGGTCGGGTCGCTGACCCAGATGCCCGCCGCCGGGAAGTGGCGGTGCAGGAAGTCGGCCCCGAGCTTGAGCGCGCCGGTGCCGCCCACCGTCTGCACGGTGGCGATGCGGCCGGCCTGCAGGGCCTCGCTGTCGGCGCCGAACAGCAAGCGCTGCACGGCCCCGCGGTAGGCGGCCAGGCCTTCCATCGGTAGGTAGGGCCGCGGCTGGATGTCCTGCGCCAGCCGGGTCTCGGCCTGGCGCACGGACTCCAGGCATGGCAGCCGGCCCCCGTCGTCCATGTAGATGCCGATGCCCAGGCTGGCTTTGTGCGGCCGCGGATCGGCCTGGAAGGCTTCCATCAGCGACAGGATGGGGTCACCCGCGTGAGGCGGGACGTGGGCGAAGGGGAAGGCGGCGTGGCTGGTCATGGTCTGGAGTGGTGCCGCCGATTCTTGCCGCTGGCGCACTCGCATGCCAAGCTTCTTTTTCAATCCGCATAATCATTCCCCCAAACAATCGGATCGGGGACTACTCATGCAAGCCAGCTTCGACGACATCGACCGCCAGCTCCTGCTTGCCCTGCAGGCCGATGCCCGCCTGACCACGGGCGAGCTGGCGCAGCTGACCGGCCTGTCGCAATCGCCCTGCTGGCGCCGGATCAAGCGGCTGGAGCAAGCCGGCCTGATCCAGGGCTACCACGCCCGGCTGGAGCGGCGCGCGCTGGGCTACGGCGTGGTGGCCTTCGTCAGCATCACGCTGGACTTCCAGACCGAGTCGCGGTCGGCCGAGTTCATCGATGCCGTGGCCGCGCTGCCCGAAGTGGTGATGTTCCATGCCGTCACCGGCGCCGCCGACTTCCTGCTGATGGTGCTGGCCGAAGACCTGGACACTTATTCCAGGCTGCTGCAGGGCAAGCTGCACCGGCTGCCAGGCGTGCGGCAGGTACAGACCACGTTCTCGCTGCAGGAGTTCAAGCGCTTCGACGAAGTGCCGGTGCCGCCGGCCCGCGGCAGCAAAAAAGTTTGATCTCGCGCCATCCTTGCAAACCCTGACATCGGCCTGGCCGAAACCAGGCAATTTGCTTAAGCTCCGTGCCGATATGAAAAACCAGAAGCAGCCATCCATCCGGAACTGGAGCATCGTCGGCGACCGCAGGCTGGTCGGCAGCGCCTTCAACCGTCCCGGCCAGGCCGACGGCAAGACGATCATGACTTCGCCGGTCCTGCAGGTGCGCCTGATGGGCGAACACAGCATCCCGGTGGCCTTTACCGAGTCCGGCAGCGCCTACTGGCTGGCCGACCCGGCGCCCACGTTCGGCATCGATGCGGCCGAATCCTTCGTCTGGAACATGTCCCGCAGCACGCCCCCGGCCAGCCGCGCCGTGCCGGATCCGATGCTGCAGACCACGGTGATGCGGGCGCTCGAGCTGGCCTGACGACTTCCCCCGACCGGTAAACTACCGGTTTGACACCTCGGGCACTGTCACTGCACAGTGCCCTTGTCGTTTGTGCCCTCCACCACAGCCTCTGGATCCACACCATGAACCGCTGGTTTGCCTCCGCCCTGCTGGGCCTGTCGTTCGCCTCCTGCGCCGCCGTGGCGCAAGGCATCGTGCGCGAAGCGCCGAAAGACGTGAAGCCGGCCATGATGGCCGTCAGCGCCACGCCGCCGATCATCGCCGTCAACGGCGAGCCCGCGCGGCTGTCGCCGGGCGCCCGCATCCGCGACACCAACAACATGCTGGTGCTCAGCGGCGCGCTCGCCGGCAAGACCGTGTACACCGTCTACCGGCGCGACCCCGTGGGCAACGTGCACGAGGTGTGGCTGCTCACGCAACAGGAGTACGCCAAGGTGGGCGGCTCCGCCGGCGGCGACCCGGAAGGCCACAAGCGCTTCTACGAACTGCTCAACCTGGTCTTCGCCGCCCGCGCGGCGATGATGCTGCGATGACCGGCCCCACCCGCAAGGTCTTCATCAAGACCTTCGGCTGCCAGATGAACGAGTACGACTCGGACAAGATGGCCGACGTGATGCATGCCGCCGAAGGCTACGAGCCGACCAACGACCCGGAGCTGGCCGACCTGATCCTGTTCAACACCTGCTCGGTGCGCGAGAAGGCGCAGGAGAAGGTGTTCTCCGACCTCGGGCGCGTCAAGCACCTGAAGAAGAAGGGCGTGCTGATCGGCGTGGGCGGCTGCGTCGCCAGCCAGGAAGGCGCGGCCATCATCGAGCGCGCGCCCTACGTCGACGTGGTGTTCGGTCCGCAGACCCTGCACCGCCTGCCCGAGCTGCTGCGCGCGTGCGCCCGCCAGCAGCGGCCGCAGGTCGACATCAGCTTCCCCGAGATCGAGAAGTTCGACCACCTGCCACCGGCGCGCGTCGACGGCGCCAGCGCCTTCGTCTCCATCATGGAAGGCTGCTCCAAGTACTGCAGCTACTGCGTCGTGCCCTACACCCGCGGCGAGGAAGTCTCCCGCCCGTTCGACGACGTGCTGGTCGAGGTCGCCGGCCTCGCCGAGCAGGGCGTGAAGGAAGTGACGCTGCTCGGGCAGAACGTGAACGCCTACCGCGGCACGATGGGCGACACCGCGGAGATCGCCGACTTCGCTCTGCTGATCGAGTTCGTGGCGGAGATCCCGGGGATCGAGCGCATCCGCTACACGACCAGCCATCCCAACGAATTCACGCAACGGCTGGTC